>NZ_CP082922.1:1569841-1884682 GCF_019931675.1 Nocardioides rotundus | reverse complement strand
CAGGCCGTCGACCTGGACGGCTGGGGAGGACGCGGACACGGGCTCAGTCTAGGAACGCCCCGCCTAGACCTCGACGTCGGCCGGTGCCTCCTCGTCGGGAGCGCCGTCCTCGGAGAAGGCCGCGGGTGGCTCGCGCCACGGGTCGGCCCGCCCGGCGGCCGCCTCGGCGATCGCCCGGTGGACGCGCAGCGGCGTGCAGGGGATGTCGATGTGGCGCACGCCGAGGTGGGCGAGCGCGTCGACCACCGCGTTCTGCACCGCGGGCGTCGCGCCGATGGTCGCCGCCTCGCCGATGCCTTTGACGCCGAGCTCGTTGTAGGGCGTGGGCGTCTCGGTGGAGTGCGCGTCGATCTGGACCAGGTCGGCGGCCGTCGGCATCGGGTAGTCGGCGAACGTCGAGGTCATCGGCGTCCCCTCGGCGTCGTAGACGAACTCCTCCCACAGCGCCTGGCTGATGCCCTGCACCGCGCCGCCGTGCTGCTGGCCGGCGACGAGGAGCGGGTTCACCACCCGGCCGGCGTCGTCGACCGCGATGTGCCGCAGCGGGCGGACCCATCCGGTCTCGGTGTCCACCTCCACCACCGACACGTGCGTGCCGAAGGGGAAGGTGGAGTTGGGCTGCTCGAAGGTGTCGGTCTGCACCAGCGGCTCGCCCCGTTCTGTGGCGGCGCTCGCCAGCTCGGTCCAGGTGACGCGGGTGCCCGGCACGCCGCGCACCTCGAATCCGTCCTCGCCCAGCTCGATGTCCTCCGGGGAGGCCTCCAGCAGCTCCGCGGCGAGGGTCCGGGCCCGGTCCAGGAGGCCGGCGGCCGCGCGGGCGACCGCCTGACCGCCCATCTGCAGCGACCGGGCACCGCCCGTGCCGCCGCCGGTGGGGACGACCGCGGTGTCCGCCTGCTCGAAGCGGATCCGCTCCAGCGGGATGCCCAGGGTCTCCGCGGCGATCATCGAGAACGCGGTGGCGTGTCCCTGGCCGTGGGCCGAGGTGCCCGAGCGCACGGTCGCCGAGCCGTCCTCGTGCACCTCGACGTGGCCGTGCTCGCTGCCGCCGAAGCCGGTGATCTCGACGTACGACGCCAGGCCGACGCCCAGCTGCCAGCGCGCGCCCGCCTCGCGGCGCCGTGCCTGCTCGGCCCGGACGCCCTCGACGTCGGCCAGCCGGAGCGCCTCGGTGAGCGGCAGGTCGTAGTCGCCGGAGTCGTAGGTCGCTCCGGCGTGGGACTCCCAGGGGAAGTCGTCGGGCGAGACGAAGTTGCGTCGCCGCAGCTCCTCCGGCGGCAGACCCACCTCGGCCGCCGCGAGGTCCATCACCCGCTCCAGCAGCGCCGCCGCCTCCGGCCGCCCGGCGCCTCGGAAGGCGCCCATCGGCGCGGTGTTGGTGAGCGCGGAGATGCCGTCGTAGCGCAGCGCGGGGATCCGGTAGGGGCCCTGCGCCATGGTGCGGGTGGAGCCGGAGGCGAAGGTGCCCCCGAACCCCGCGTAGGCGCCGCAGTCGCCGACCACCCGGGCATGCATGCCGGTGATGCGGCCCTCGTCGTCGAGCCCCAGCTCGACGTACTGCACCTGGCCGCGGCCCTGCATCGAGAGCATCGCCTCGCTGCGCGTCTCGGCCCACGCCACCGGCCGGCCGAGCCGGCGCGCCGCGACGACGACCGCGGCATGGTCGGCATTCATCCCGGCCTTGCCACCGAACGCGCCGCCCACGTGCGGGACCACGACTCTGATCCGCTCCTTGTCCAGGCCGGTGTAGCGGGCGAGCAGGTCGCGGGAGAGGTGCGGGTGCTGGGAGGAGAGCCACACGGTGAGGTCGTAGCCGTCGGCGGTGGGGTCGGCCAGCACCGCGTTGCCCTCGATCGGCGCGGTCGCCAGCCGGTTGTTCTCCATCCGCACCCGGACCACGTGGGCCGCGCCCTCCAGCGGGTCGCCCTCGCCCATCCGGCGGATGGCGACGTTGTCCGGCAGCTCGTCGAACTGGGCGGGCGCGTCCGGGCCGATGGCCGCCTCCATGTCGGCGACCACCTCGAGCGGCTCGTAGTCGACCTCGACCAGCTCGGCGGCGTCGAGCGCCTGCGCCGTGGTCTCCGCGACCACCAGCGCGACCGGGTCGCCGACGTAGCGGGCCCGGTCGGCCGTCAGCGCGTAGCGGCTCACCTTCTTGCTGGCCGTCGCGAACGGCGGGACCGGCGTGTCGGCGACGTCGGCGCCCGTCAGGACCAGGCGCACGCCGGGGGCCGCCTGCGCCGCGGTGGTGTCGACGCCGGTGATCCGGGCGTGCGCGAGAGGGCTGCGCACGAAGACCGCGCGCAGCACGTCGTCGCGGGCTGCGGCGAGGTTGTCGACGAAGGTGCCGCGGCCGGTGAGGAGCTCGGGGTCCTCGACGCGCCGTACGGAGGTTCCGAGGATCGATCCTGGCATGGCGTCAGCCTAGTGACGCCGGCCACGCTTCCTGCGGTCCGGGCGCTGGTAGTAGGCGGGCAGCGAGCTGATCACGATGGGATGGTCGCTGATGCCACGCTTGCGGGTCCGGCTCTCGACCCGGTGACCGCCGAGCCGCGCGCGCTTGCCGCCGTCGATGAAGAGCCAGTCGATGCGGACGTCCTTCGGCGGCCGGCAGCGCTGCCCCCGGGGCCGGTCCGGGCGGAAGCTGCCGCCGGCGGAGGCCCGCATCCCGCGCTTGGCCAGGTAGCAGAAGCCCGACTCCCGCTGGTTGAGGTCGCCGATGAGCATGACCGGCCGGCCGGTCCGGCGCAGCCGCTTCACCAGGCGGGCCTCCCGCCGCAGGGCGATCTTGCGGTACTTCGCCGCCGGGCCCTTGGCGGAGGCGGGGTTGTGCACGTTGACGAACCAGACCTTCTCCCGGGTCCCGGTCCGGCGGAGCAGGACATAGGGCATGCCCACCGGCTTGCCGTGGAAGTAGGGGACCTTGATCCGCCCGGCGCGCACCAACCGCCACTTCCCGGGGCGCCACAGGATGCCGTTGGTCTCATTGCCCTTCGGCGAGAGCCGCCACTGCATCCGCCGATCCTTGGTCAGCCGGAAGAACAGCGTGCGCTGCGGACCCTGGAACTCCTGCATGCCCACGACCGACAGGTTCTGCTTCTCCATCAGCGGGATCGCCCGCCGCAGCCGCCAGCCGTAGCGCTTCCAGCCCTTGCGGTCGCCGCCCGGCTCGGTGTGGTTGGCGCCGAGGACGTTGAAGGTGCCGACCCTCGGCCCCTTGCGCAGCGGCGCGCGCCAGGTGTCGGACCGCTTCTCCTTCTGCGCGACGGGCTCTACCCGGTCGGTCCGGGCCGGACCGGCGTCGCGACCTCCGGGCGCGACCAGGAGCAGCCCGGTGGCGACGGCGAGCGCCGTCGCCACCACGCGAGCGGTCAGGTACCACCTCGAGAACGGCATTGCAGCAGGTTAGGCCACCCTTGCTTGAAAGCCGTGGATCAATAACGTCACACTGATGTTGTGCAATTCGCGGAGACCACCACCACGGCGGGCGATCACGCCCGTGCGGGGGACGCGCCGACACGCGCGCGGGTGGCCCGCTCGATCCTGGAGAACGGCTCGTCGACGGCAGCGGACCTGGCCTCCCGGCTGGGGCTGACCGCGGCCGCCGTACGCCGGCACCTCGACCAGCTGCTCGAGGCCGGCGACGTGATCGCGGAGGAGGCCCGCCAGCAGGGCCCCCGTGGCCGGGGTCGGCCGGCGCGCGCGTTCCGGCTCACCGAGCAGGGGCGCGACCGCTTCGACCAGGCCTACGACGACCTGGCCACCCAGGCGCTGCGGTTCCTGGCCGAGACCCAGGGTGAGGCCGCGGTCCAGGAATTCGCACGACGCCGGATGGCGTTCATCGAGAGGGACTACGCGCGGATCGTCACCGAGGACCCGAGCCTCTCGCCCGCCGACGCCCTGGCCAGGGTGTTCAGCAGCGAGGGGTACGCCGCCTCGGTGCGCGAGCTGCCCGTCGTCGGGCCGCACGCCCACGGGGAGCAGCTGTGCCAGCAGCACTGCCCGGTGGCGCACGTGGCCCACGAGTTCCCCCAGCTGTGCGAGGCCGAGACCGAGGCGATCGGGCGGGTGCTGGGCACCCACGTCCAGCGCCTGGCCACGATCGCGCACGGCGACGGCGTGTGCACGACCAACATCCCCCACGCACCCGACCACCCACAGAGCCAGAAGCACGACCCGACCCCGAACCAGACAGACAAGGACGGCGCGTCATGACCGACACCCGACCCGAGGCCAAGCCGACGATCGAGGAGCTCAACCCCGAGCTGAAGGGGCTGGGCCGCTACGAGTTCGGCTGGGCCGACCGCGACGACGCCGGAGCGACCGCGACCCGCGGGCTCAACGAGGCGGTCGTCCGGGACATCTCGGAGAAGAAGTCCGAGCCGCAGTGGATGCTCGACCTGCGCCTCAAGGGCCTCAAGCTCTTCGACCGCAAGCCGATGCCGACGTGGGGCTCGGACCTGTCGGCGATCGACTTCGACAACATCAAGTACTTCGTCCGGTCCACCGAGAAGCAGGCCCAGAGCTGGGAGGACCTGCCCGAGGACATCAAGAACACCTACGACAAGCTCGGCATCCCGGAGGCGGAGAAGCAGCGCCTGGTCGCCGGCGTCGCCGCGCAGTACGAGTCCGAGGTCGTCTACCACCAGATCCGCGAGGACCTGGAGGAGCAGGGCGTCCTCTTCCTCGACACCGACACCGCGCTCAAGGAGCACCCGGAGCTCTTCCAGGAGTACTTCGGCACGGTGATCCCGGTCGGCGACAACAAGTTCGCCGCGCTCAACACCGCGGTCTGGTCCGGCGGCTCGTTCATCTACGTCCCGCCGGGCGTGCACGTGGACATCCCGCTGCAGGCCTACTTCCGGATCAACACCGAGAACATGGGCCAGTTCGAGCGGACCCTCATCATCGTCGACGAGGACGCCTACGTGCACTACGTCGAGGGCTGCACCGCGCCGATCTACACCTCGGACTCGCTGCACTCCGCCGTGGTCGAGATCGTGGTCAAGAAGGGCGGCCGCTGCCGCTACACCACGATCCAGAACTGGTCGAACAACGTCTACAACCTGGTGACCAAGCGCGCGACCTGCGAGGCCGGCGCCACCATGGAGTGGGTCGACGGCAACATCGGCTCGAAGGTGACGATGAAGTACCCCGCCGTCTACCTGATGGGCGAGCACGCCAAGGGCGAGACGCTGTCCATCGCCTTCGCCGGCGAGGGCCAGCACCAGGACGCGGGCGCCAAGATGGTGCACGCCGCCCCGCACACGTCCAGCTCGATCCTGTCCAAGTCGGTGGCCCGCGGTGGCGGGCGTACGTCGTACCGCGGGCTGATCCAGGTCAACGAGGGCGCCGAGGGCTCGAAGTCCAACGTCCTGTGCGACGCGCTGCTGGTCGACCAGATCAGCCGCTCCGACACCTACCCCTACGTCGACATCCGCGAGGACGACGTGTCCATGGGCCACGAGGCGAGCGTCTCGAAGGTCTCCGAGGACCAGCTGTTCTACCTGATGTCGCGCGGCCTGGGGGAGGACGAGGCCATGGCGATGATCGTCCGCGGGTTCGTGGAGCCGATCGCCAAGGAGCTGCCGATGGAGTACGCCCTGGAGCTCAACCGCCTGATCGAGCTGCAGATGGAGGGCGCCGTCGGCTGATCCGGCCGACCGGTCCCCGCCTGCCAACGAGTGAGAAAGACGAAGAGTGACGATCATCGATTCCGAGCGCTCGAGTGCCGTGAGCGCCGCCCTGGAGCAGGACCGGGTGGAGTCCCACCTCAACCCGCCCGCCTCCTACGACCTGGACGCCTACCCGGTGCCCACCGGCCGTGAGGAGGTCTGGCGGTTCACCCCGCTCAAGCGGCTCCGCGGCATCCTCGACGGCGAGGCGTCCGACGCCCGCCTGACCTGGGAGACCACGCTGCCCGAGGGGGTGACCCTCACCGAGATCTCCGCCGAGGAGGCCAAGGAGCTCGGCGAGCTGGCCCCCAACGAGCGGCCGGCGGCCCTGGCGGTGGCGAACGCCTCCACCGCGATGCTGCTGGACGTGCCCGCCGACGCCGAGCTCGACGAGCCGGTGGTCATCAAGCTCTCCGGCTCCTCGGTCGAGGACCTGGTCTGGGGGCACCTGGTGATCCGGGTCGGCACCCACGCCAAGGCCGACATCGTGCTCGAGCACACCGGCTCGGCCCGCTACTGCGCGATCACCTCGGTGCTCGTGGGCGACGGCGCCCAGGCCAACATCCTGTCCCTGCAGGACTGGGAGGACGACGCCGTCCACCTGGGCCGCGACTCGATCCGGGTCGGCCGGGACGCCACCGTGCGGCACACCGCCATCTCCTTCGGCGGCGACCTGGTGCGGATGCACGCCAACGTCGAGTACGCCGGCCCCGGCGGCGACGCGGAGCTGCTCGGGCTCTACTTCGCCGACGCCGGCCAGCACATCGAGCACCGGCTCTTCGCCGACCACACCGCGCCCAACACCAAGAGCAACGTCGCCTACAAGGGCGCGCTGCAGGGCGAGGGCGCGCACACCGTGTGGGTCGGCAACGTGCTGATCCGCAAGGTGGCCGAGGGCATCGAGACCTACGAGGAGAACCGCAACCTCGTCCTCACCGACGGGGCGCAGGCCGACTCGGTGCCGAACCTGGAGATCGAGACCGGCGAGATCGAGGGCGCGGGCCACGCGTCGGCGACCGGCCGCTTCGACGACCAGCAGCTGTTCTACCTGCGCTCGCGCGGGATCGAGGAGAAGGAGGCCCGTCGCCTGGTGGTGCACGGCTTCTTCAACGACCTGATCCGCAAGATCGCGATGCCGCAGATCGAGGAGCAGTTGGTGGCCACCGTCGAGGCGGAGCTGGCCAAGAACGTCACGGGCAAGGTTCTCTGATGGCCTTCGAGCGAGCCTGCGCGCTGTCCGACGTACCCACCGACGAGGCCCTCGCGGTGACCCTCGGACGCTACGACGTGGCCGTGGCCCGCTGCGACGGCGAGGACGGCGGCGTGCAGGTCTACGCCCTGGAGAACATGTGCTCGCACGCCAACGTCGCCCTCAGCGAGGGCGAGGTCGCCGACTGCGAAATCGAGTGCTGGCTGCACGGGTCGATGTTCGACCTGCGCACCGGCAAGCCCACCAACCTTCCGGCGACCGAGCCGGTCGCGACGTTCCCCGTGGAGCTGCGCGACGGCGAGGTGTACGTCGACACCGACACAACCCTGAACGGAGTCACCCCAGCATGAGCAAGCTCGAGATCAAGGACCTGCACGTCTCGGTCGAGACCGAGGACGGTCCCAAGGAGATCCTCAAGGGGGTCACGCTCACCATCGACTCCGGTCAGGTGCACGCCATCATGGGCCCCAACGGCTCCGGCAAGTCCACCCTGGCCTACTCGATCGCGGGCCACCCGAAGTACGACATCACCTCCGGCAGCGTCACCCTCGACGGTGAGGACGTGCTGGAGATGAGCGTGGACGAGCGCGCCCGCGCCGGCCTGTTCCTGGCCATGCAGTACCCCGTCGAGGTGCCCGGCGTCTCGGTGGCGAACTTCCTGCGCACCGCCAAGACCTCCATCGACGGCGAGGCGCCGAAGCTGCGCACCTGGGTCAAGGACGTCAACACCGCGCTGGAGCAGTCCGGACTGGACCCCGAGTTCGCCAAGCGCAACGTCAACGAGGGCTTCTCCGGCGGTGAGAAGAAGCGGCACGAGATCGCCCAGCTGGAGCTGCTCGACCCCAAGGTCGCGGTGCTCGACGAGACCGACTCCGGCCTGGACATCGACGCCCTGCGCGTCGTCTCCGAGGGGGTCAACCGCTTCACCGAGGACGGCGACAAGGGCGTCCTGCTGATCACCCACTACACGCGGATCCTGCGCTACATCAAGCCGGACTTCGTGCACGTGTTCGTCAACGGCAGGATCGCCGAGCAGGGCGGTCCGGAGCTGGCCGACCAGCTCGAGGCCGAGGGCTACGACAAGTACGTGAAGGCAGCGGTCTGACCATGACCACCACCGACCTGCAGGGGCTGCTGCCCGGGCTCGACGTGGTCCGCAAGGACTTCCCGATCCTGGGCCGCACCCTCGAGGGCGGGCGTCCGCTGGTCTACCTGGACTCGGCGAACACCTCGCAGAAGCCGCAGGTGGTCATCGACACGATGGTCGACCACCTGGAGAAGCACAACGCCAACATCGCCCGGGCGATGCACCAGCTCGGTGCGGAGTCGACGGCCGCCTTCGAGGAGGCGCGCGACAAGGTCGCGGCCTTCCTCGGGGCGCCGGACCGCGACGAGGTGATCTTCACCAAGAACGCCTCCGAGGCGCTCAACCTGGTGGCGAACACGCTGGCGTGGGCCGAGGGCGACCTGCGGGTCGGTGCAGGCGACGAGGTCGTCATCACCGAGATGGAGCACCACTCCAACATCGTGCCCTGGCAGCTGCTCACCGAGCGCACGGGTGCCACGCTGCGCTGGTTCGGCGTCACCGACGACGGGCAGCTGGACCTGTCGAACATCGACGAGCTGATCACCGAGCGCACCAAGGTCGTCGCGTTCACCTGGGTGTCGAACATGCTCGGCACGGTCAACCCGGTCGCCGAGCTGACCCGTCGCGCGCACGAGGTCGGCGCCATCGTGGTGGTCGACGCGTCCCAGGCCGCGCCGCAGCTGCCGATCGACCTGGCCGCGATGCCGGAGTCCGACCGGCCCGACGTGGTGGTCTTCACCGGCCACAAGGTGGTCGGGCCGACCGGGATCGGGGTCCTGTGGGGTCGCCGTACCCTGCTGGAGCAGCTGCCGCCGTTCCTCGGCGGGGGCGAGATGATCGCCACGGTGACCATGGACCGGTCCACCTACGCCGGCATCCCGCACCGGTTCGAGGCCGGGACGCCGCCGATCGTCGAGGCCGTTGGCCTGGGGGCGGCGGTGGACTACCTGCGCGAGCTCGGGCTGGACAAGGTCCGGGCGCACGAGGAGGCGATCACCGGCTACGCCCTGGAGGGCCTCTCCACCGTGCCGGGCGTGACCATCCTCGGGCCAACCGACGCGGCGCTGCGCGGCGGCGCGATCTCCTTCGAGCTCGACGGGGTGCACCCGCACGACGTGGCCCAGGTGCTCGACTCCCGCGGGGTCGCCGTACGCGCCGGACACCACTGCGCCAAGCCGGCCCACCAGCGGTTCGGGGTGCAGGCGTCCACCCGGATGTCGTCGTACCTGTACACGACCCCGGCGGAGATCGACGCCTTCATCGAGGCGCTGAACGCCACCCGCGACTACTTCAAGGTGGGGTGAGAATGAGCCAGGATCTGGATGCGCTCTACCAGGAGATCATCCTCGACCACTACAAGAACCCCCTCAACAAGGGGCTTCGCGAGCCGTTCGAGGCCGAGGTGCACCACGTCAACCCGACGTGCGGCGACGAGGTGACGCTGCGCGTGCACCTGGAGGGCGACACCGTGGCCGACGTGTCCTACGACGCCGTCGGTTGCTCGATCTCGCAGGCGTCCACCTCGGTGATGACCGATCTGCTGATCGGCAAGCAGGTCGACGAGGCGATGAGCGTGCTGGACACGTTCACCGAGCTGATGCAGGGCAAGGGCCAGGTGGAGCCGGACGAGGACGTGCTGGAGGACGGGATCGCGTTCGCCGGCGTCGCCAAGTTCCCGGCGCGGATCAAGTGCGCGCTGCTGGGGTGGATGGCCTGGAAGGACGCGGTGTCCACCGCGGCGTCGGCCACTCCCGCCGCCGCGATGAGCAACCAGGAGGACTGAGATGACCGAGAACACCACCCACGACGACCTGCCCGAGGTGCCGGAGGCCACCGGCGCCGCGACGAGCACCGTCTCCGAGGACGACGTGACCGAGGCGATGAAGGACGTCGTCGACCCCGAGCTGGGGATCAACGTCGTCGACCTGGGCCTGCTCTACGGCGTGCACATCGAGGAGGACTCGAGTGCGGTGCTGGACATGACCCTCACCTCGGCCGCCTGCCCGCTGACCGACGTGATCGAGGACCAGACCCGCACGGCCCTGGAGGGCCTGGTCAGCGACGTCGTCCTCAACTGGGTCTGGATGCCGCCGTGGGGCCCGGACAAGATCACCGAGGACGGCCGCGAGCAGCTGCGGGCGCTGGGGTTCAACGTCTGAGGCGCCGCGCCGCCGTATCCCTGCTGCTGGCGCTCGCGCCGCCGCGCGGGACGTCATACGCTCCGGGGAACCCCTTCCCCGGTTCGCATGACGTTGTGACGCGGTCTCGACGGGCTCGACCACCGACAAGGGGCCCCGCTGGTCTCGACGGGCTCGACGGGCTCGACCAACGACGAGCGCTACTGAGAGGCCTCGGTGAGGTGGCGCGCGGCGGCGGCGTACACCTCGGTCGGGGTGCCGCTGAGCGCGATCGCGGCGCCCGGGGCATGCGCGTGCACCAGGTTCAGCACCCGCTCGAAGAGCGCGTCGTCGTGCCGGATGCCGCCGCCGATCACCACGCACTCCCACGGACGGCTGCGCACCGCGTCGGTGATCACCGCGGGTACGTCGTCGCTGCCGTCCAGCCCGACCAGGCAGTAGTCCACCGGGAGGCCGTGCGCGGCACACTCCGCGCGCCCCTCATCGATGGCCCGTACGACGGGCTCGGGGTCCCACGGACCGTCGACCCGCCGCGGATCGAGGCCGAGCACCAGGACGCGGGCAGCCCGGTCGGCGGTGTCCATGACGGACACGGTACGCCGGCCGGGCTGCGCCGTACTCGCCTCGCCGTCAGCGCCAGCCGAGCGCGGGGGCGACGTCGGTGAGGACCGCCTCGAGGATGTGGGCGTTGTAGTCCACGCCCAGTTGGTTCGGCACGGTCAACAGCAGCGTGTCCGCCGCGGCGATCGCCTCGTCCTCGGCGAGCTGCTTGACCAGCACGTCCGGCTCCGCGGCGTAGGTCCGGCCGAAGACCGCCTTGAGGTTCTGCTCGATGAAGCCCACCTGGTCGCTGCTCTCGCCCTCGCGGCCGAAGTAGGCGCGGTCCATCTCGTTGACTATCGGCATGATCGAGCGGCTCACCGAGACCCGCGGCTCGAAGTCGTGGCCGGCCTCGGCCCAGGCGTCGCGGAAGACCTCGATCTGCTTGCGCTGCTGGACGTGGAACGGCTCGCCGGTCTCGTCCGCCTTCAGCGTCGAGCTCATCAGGTTCATCCCCTTCTCCGCGGTCCACTTGGCGGTGGCGTCGGAGACGGCACCCCACCAGATCCGCTCGCGGAGGCCGGGGGAGTGCGGCTCGGGACGCAGCAGGCCCGGCGGGTTGGGGAACATCGGCCGCGGGCTCGGCTCGGCGAAGCCCTTGCCCTGCAGCACCTCCAGGAAGACTTCGGTGTGCCGCCGCGCCATCGCGGCGTGGTCCTCGCCCTCGGCGGGCTGGTAGCCGAAGTAGCGCCAGCCATCGACGACCTGCTCCGGTGAGCCACGGCTGATGCCGAGCTGCAGCCGGCCGCCCGCGATCAGGTCGGCCGCGCCCGCGTCCTCGGCCATGTAGAGCGGGTTCTCGTAGCACATATCGAGGTTGCAACACTCGTTGACGTAAGCTTGGTTGCATGGTCGAACTGGTATCGCTGAGGAAGACGAACGAGGTGGCGGCGTACGTCCGCGCCTCGTTGGACCGCAAGGGCGACCGGTGGACTGTCGAGACCCAGTTGCGGAAGATCAGGGCGCTGGCCGAGGCGAAGGACTGGGAGGTCGTCGAGGTCTACGACGACAACGCGGTGTCGGCGACGAAGAAGCGCCGCGCTGGCACTCGGTGGGCCGAGATGCTGAACGACGCCCGGGCGGGTCGGTTCTCGATGGTCGTCGCCGTGGACATGGACCGCTTGCTGCGCAGCACGAAGGACTTGAACACGCTGATCGACCTCGGTTTGCGGGTCGTCACGGTGGACGGCGAGATCGACCTCTCGACGGCGGACGGCGAGTTCCGGGCGACGATGCTCGCCGCTCTCGCCCGGTTCGAGGCACGTCGCAAGGCCGAGCGTCAGATCCGGTCGAACGAGCGCCGACGTGCCGAGGGCATACCGGCGTCCACCTGGAAGGCGTTCGGCTGGACGCGGGAGGGCGAGCTGATCGAGGAAGAGGCCAACGCGGTTCGGCGGGCCTTCGACGCGTTCCTCGGCGAGCCGTCGCTGTCAATCCGTCGCATCCGCGAGGACCTGAACAAGGCCGGACACCTCACCGCGCGCGGGTCGGAGTTCTCCGTCGATGCCGTGCGGTACCTGCTGGCGAATCCGCTCTACGCTGGCTACATCAAGCACTACGACTCGGGCGAGTTGTACCCGGTGCAGGGCGAGGGGTTCCCGCCCATCGTCAGCGAACAGACATGGCGGGCTGCGGTGGCGAAGCTGGAGGACAACGTGCGGAGGTCGGCGAGGCAGGGCAACCAACCGAAGTACCTCCTGTCCACGATCGGGCTGTGCGGGAAGTGCGGCGCGACGCTCGTCTCGGGGACGAACAGCCGCAAGCAGCCGACGTACCGCTGCGGTGAGCAGTTCCACCTCACCCGCCAGCGCGAGCCCGTCGACGCGATGGTCACCGAGGCGGTGCTCACCCGACTGTCCTCGGCGGACGTGCACGACCTCGTGATGCCGCAGGAAGACGCTGGGCCGGACCGCGAAGAGCTGCTGACCGAGCGGAACGCCCTGGTCGAGCGCGTCAAGGAGCTGAGCCCGCTGCTGCGCGACATCCACCAGCCCGTGCTGGAGATCACCGCGGCGATCAACGACGTGAAGGCTCGCATCGACGAGATCGACGCGGAGCTGCTCGACCGATCGGTGTCGGTGGCGGCGAAGCTGCTCGCGGACGTTGACGAGCCGGTCGGCACCGCGGAGCGCCGCGAGGTGGTCGAGTCGAAGTGGAAGGAGTTGGACGTGGACCGTCGCCGGATGCTCGTGGACGAACTGGTGACGGTGACCATCGAGCCCATCGTTCCTGGTCACGTGAAGTTCGACCCCGATCTCATTCGGATAGAGCCGAGACGCGACTGACTCATGGCTCGACTCGTCATTGCAATGGTGAGTCGAGTCATGGGAGAATGGTTACAGACAAGAAGATCCCACCGGGGCCGCGACTTTGAAGCGCGGGGTTCTGCTCCCGGATGAGTAGCCGGTCAAACAGCCCAACTACGGTGGCGGGGAACCGGAAGCACACTCATGTCTGAGGTCTTCCGATGTCTGTCGTTATCGACGCTCCCCGCGCTTCCGCGCTGGACCGTCCTGGGATCGCCCAGGACTCGACCCCCGTTCCGCAGTCTGATGGGCTCGATCCCGTCATCGCCGCCGCCCGTGCCGCCGGTCGCCGTGCCGGTGAGCGCCTGGCCAACACGCCGCTGACCCCGCGTCAGCGCGCCGCCGTCGCCTCCGTGATGGGCGGTGGTCGCTGATGACTGCGAATGCTGCCGCCCTCGATCACGTCGAGGCGTTCCACTGGCGTCTGGGCGATCCCGCTCTCGCCGACGCGGAGGCCCGCCTCTACGACCTCGGCGTGCTTCGCTCCGTGCTGGAGGAGGCCGTCGAGATCGCCGTCGCCGATGCTCGCGCCGACGGGGTGACCTGGGTCAGGATCGGCGACGCCCTCGGCGTCACCCATCAGGCCGTCATCAAGCGCTACCGCAAGGGCGGTGGTCGCTGATGCGAACCGACGCCCGCAACCCCAGCACCGCTCCCGCCGACCTGACCCCGCCCGGAGGGCCTGGCCTGGCACCCGCCGAAGGCGGGATGCCCGTCGTCGTGAACTCCAAGAGTTCTGAGACCCTCATTCGTTCCTACGGGCGCGGCAAGGGCTTGTCGATTGCCGCGCCTTGCAACAACACGCCTGGTCAGAAGGCGTTTCTGCGCTCGCTCCGTCACGCGGCCACGCGGGATCATTTGGGGTCTCATTTGGGGGTCAATAGGGGGTCATTTAGGCGCCGGACTCCCTCTGAGAGTCGTCGCGCCTCCCACGGTGGGGGTAGTCGCCGTGGCTAAGCAGGAGAACAACCCGACGAGCATCGGGCTCACGCAGTACCTCGATCCGTCGTACTGGACCTGGGCCGCCGAGGACGCGAACGGTGCCGCGCTGCTCCGGCAGGGAGCCGAGACGATCCTCGCCTACGTGGTGCAGCGGCTCGAGGCCATCGGCTGCGAGGTCATCGAGGCCTACGGCATCGTGCACGACAAGGACGAGCGCGAGGTCTGGAGCGACACGGAGAAGGCGCTCGTGGTCGAGCCGAAGCCCGAGCACCTGCACGCGGTCATCAAGTTCGCCAGCCGCGCGAAAAGCGCCCCGCTGGATCGGCTCGCGTTCGGCATCGGCGTCGAGCCTCAGTACGTCGAGAAGCCCGGTCGCGGGCGGTACGCCTTCGACAACATGCTGTCGTATCTGACGCACGTGAAGTACGCGGACAAGCACCAGTACGCGCCGTCGGAGGTCGCCACGGTGCGCGGGCCGGACTACCTCGGCATCGATGCCCAGCGCCGGGAGACGTGGCTCAAGGGTCGCGCGCACGTGAAGAAGAAGGTCGTCGCCGAGAATTTCGAGGACATGCGTGAGCGCGTGCTCCAGGGAGAGGTCACGCGCGATCAGATCATGCTCACCGATGAGCTGTTCGACATCTACTCCCGGCATCAGCGGGAGATCGACGACGCTCTGTCGGCCTACGGCCAGCGCCGCGCGTACCGGGCGGCGGCGAAGCTCCGCGCCGGGGAGTTCTCGACGCACGTGGTGTTCGTCCACGGGGATGCCGGGATCGGCAAGACGCGGTTCGCCACGGACTTCATCACGGCAGCGCTCGACTCGGTGAACGCCCACGGCGTGCGGTGGCAGGTCTACCGGGCCGCGACGGGGAACCCGCTCGATGACTGGCGCGGGGAGGAAGTGCTGCTGCTCGACGATCTGCGGGCCTCGGCGATGGACGCGAACGACTGGTTGCTGCTGCTCGATCCGTTCAACGCTTCTCCGGCGAAGGCTCGCTACAGGAACAAGGGGGAGGTGGCCCCGCGGCTCATCGTCATCACGGCCACCATCGAACCCGTCGAGTTCTTCTACTACGCCCGACAGAAGGGCAACGTGGACGAGGCGCTGGACCAGTTCATCCGTCGCCTGGCGTCCGTGGTGAAGGTCTTCCGCGCCGATGACATCAACCGGTACCTCGTGCAGCACATCGGGAAGATCGAGCCTTACGAGTGGCACCAGTGCAGCGTTCCGGCCGCCGCGCACACGCCCGGCATGTACGGCAACGCGTACCACCAGAACGCCGGGTCGCGGGAACTGACCTACGGTCCCGAGACCTCGGCGGAACACGACGCGGACGGCGCGGTCGCCGAGCTGCTGGGCGGTCTCGCGGTGCGCAGCCCAGACGTGCCGATGGCGCTGATCGGAGGTGCGGCATGAGCACCGAGCTCGATGGACACTTCCAGGGGATCGAAGGGGGCGGAGCCCCCTCGCAAGCAGCCACGGAGGGCACGAGCGCCAGCGATGTGTCCGACGGGGCTACTGCTTGCCACTCTGGCGTACAGGTGGAGCAGCAGGCCGACTCCCCGGTGAGCACCGGTCGGGCTGATGCGGAGGTTGTGCGGCAGAGTCACGGCGGCGCGAAGCGTCGTCGTGGCAGCGGCGGGCGGCTCGATACCCGCTTCGATGACGCCACGCTCGGGGCGCTGCGCACTCGTGCGAAGCGGCTCGGGCTGGCTCCGAGCACGTGGGTGCGGAGCGTCGTGCGCGATGCCCTGCACGCCTCTCGGAGCGAGGAGCTGGACGCCGCCGTGGCCGCACGCCTGCTCGGGGTCGAGACGCGCGCGCAGGCCTCGGCGGACGCCCGGGAGCTGGCCGCGCAGGTGCGCCCGCTGGCGATCAACGTCAACGACCTGGACCGCCGTGCACGGGCCGGTGAGGCGGTGGCGCTGTCGGCGGAGGTGCCCGAGCTGATCGAGCTGCTGCGCGAGGTCCGCGCCCTGCTCGGTGATCGGACGGTCTCATGAGCACCACGCACTACAGCCCGAGCACGAGCGCCGCGGACACGGAGCGCTACATCCGGGGCAAGGAGGACGAGCGCGGGGTCGCGGTCACGTGCGACGTGCCGGGAGGCCCGGGAGCGTTCTCGGCGCGCGCCCGCGCGCTCACGCAGCACACGAAGCGCGACGTCGAGGCGCTGCACTACAGGCAGAGCTTCAGCGATGAGGAGTTCGACCCGAAGAGCCCGGAGGACGTGCAGCGGGTGAATGATCTGGGCTACCTGCTGGCGAAGAGGATGCACCCGGATTCGGACTGCCTCGTCTTGACGCATGTGGATGGACGTGGCCGCAAGCCGCACAACCACATCTTGGTCATCAACCACAACAACCGGACCGGGAAGGCGCTCAGCGACTACCGCACGTTCCACGACCGCAAGGCCGGGAACCAGCGGGGCGTGCAGTCGGCGAACGACGAGCTGATGCGCGAGCACGGCCTCTCGGTCGTGAAGCGGCTGGAGCACGCGCCGAAGGACTGGGAGCTGCGCCGCGAGGACTTCGCTGAGGGTGGGCTCGACCGTGAGATGGGCGACCGTATGAGAGCAGCCCTGGCCGATCCCCGCGCGGTGGATAAGGCCGGTCTCGAAGCGGTGATCGAGGAGCAGAACCAGCGGCTCGGCGACGACGAGCGGGTGCCGCGGATGCGCCTGCACACCGCCGTCAGCAAGCGGGGCAAGAACGTCGGCAAGGAGACGTGGACGCTCTACATCGAGGACCGCCGCGGCGAGTCCGGGCGCGCCGAGCGCCGCAAGCGCACGAGCGCCCTCTCTGCGGACTTCACCCCGGAGGGCGCGCAGGCGTTCTTCGACTACCACCAGCAGCAGAAGGAGCAGGACCATGAGCGCAGCGCTCGATCGATTGAAGCAGCAGAACGCGCAGGACGAGCAGCGGCAGCAGCTCGGCAGTCCGGAGACGATGGAGGCGTTGACCTCGATCCTCGCCGCCGTCGAGGCGCAGAATGCGAGGCTCGACCGGCTGGCCGAGCAGCAGAAGAAGCTCGCGGGGTTCGTGAAGGTCATGGACGAGGAGACGACGAGGCGGCTGGAGCGGATCACGGCCCCGCCGTCGACCTCCTCGCCCTCCAGCGACGTGTCCGAGAGGATCGCGAGTATCGCGAGCAGGCAGAGCGAGATCGCGAGCACGCTCGGCGAATTCGCGCAGAGTCTCGACGGCGAGAAGCTGAAGAGCGCCTCGCAGAGCTTGATCGTCGAAGCGCAGAGGAATCACACAGTTACGACCGCAGCATGTGAAGCGCTCAAGGCACAGGCCGACGAGAGCAGGGCGCTCGTGAGCAGGGTCGGCGGTGCCGTGCAGCGGATCGAGAAGCGCACCGAGGAGCGCGTGCAGAAGGCCGTCGAACAGGTCGCCGGGGAGGCCTCGGCCACGATGACGGCGAACCTCGACGCCGCGAACGAGCGGGCCGAAAGGGTCATCGCCGCGACGGCGAAGGTCGAGGCACGCCAGCTCTGGAGCGCCGCCGCCGCGATGCTCCTCGCGCTCGTGCCGCTCGCGATGCTGGTCGCGGGCGTCTGGATGGCCGTAGCGGGCCTGATCACGGGTGCTCAGTGGGCGCTGGACGTGGACGGGAGCGTGTGGCTCGGCATCGGGCGCTGGCTCGTGGTCAGCGCTGGTCTCGCCAGTGCCGGCTACGCCCTCTTCGCGTCCGCCCGCTGGATCGTCGGCCTGGCGGAGACGTGGAGGGGCCGCGGGATGCCGACATGGCCCCGCTGGCGGAGGTGACCCCAGCTCCCGAGGGCAAGCGCGCGGAGCGCGTGCGGCAGAACTCCACAGAGTGACAATAGGTCAGTGCCTGCTGTATAGTTCAGTGCATGCTGACCATTGCTTCTCGCCTCGACGTCGTGAACCGGCTCGGCCGGGCCATGGCGGACCCGACGCGCTCCCGGATCCTGATGACCCTGTTGGACGGGCCGAGCTACCCGGCCGTGCTCTCGCGCGAGCTGGAGCTGACGCGCTCCAACGTGTCGAACCACCTGACCTGTCTTCGCGACTGCGGGATCGTAGTCGCCGAGCCCGAGGGTCGGCAGACGCGCTACGAG
Source organism: Nocardioides rotundus (assembly GCF_019931675.1). Taxonomy (GTDB): domain Bacteria; phylum Actinomycetota; class Actinomycetes; order Propionibacteriales; family Nocardioidaceae; genus Nocardioides; species Nocardioides rotundus. The sequence goes on along the minus strand of NZ_CP082922.1, from coordinate 1,866,630 downwards.
ATCGCCGACCCGCACCTCGCGGCGGCGCTCACGGCGCTGGTGGACGTGACGCTGGCCGTGGACGAGCACGCGCCGTGCGTGGACGCCGAGTGCACGGTGCCGGGCTGCTGTGGGACGGGAGCGGGCGCGTGAGCGCGGCGTGCGGCTGCGACGAGCCGGAGACCCGGGTCGGCGAGGAGGCCGAGGAGGAGCGGGAGCGTCCGTGGTGGCGTGACCGCGGGATCATGGTCCCGGTGTTCTCCGGCGTAGCGTTCGGCACGGGCCTGGTCCTGGAATGGACGGGTGCGGAGATCCCGGCGCTGGTGGCGTTCTGGATCGGCCTGCTGCTGGGTGCGTCGACGTTCACGCCCGGCGCGATCCGCAAGCTGTTCACGGGCAAGCTGGGCATCGGGCTGCTGATGACGATCAGCGCGGTCGGCGCGGTCATCCTCGGCTACGTCGAGGAGGCCGCGGCGCTGGCGTTCCTGTACTCCATCGCCGAAGCGCTGGAGGACAAGGCCATGGACCGCGCCCGCGGCGGGCTGCGGGCGCTGCTCAAGCTGGTCCCGGAGACCGCGACCATCCGGCAGGACGGCGCGCCCGTGGAGGTCGCCGCGAAGGATCTGGCCGTTGGTCAGCTGATGCTCGTGCGTCCGGGTGAGCGGATCGCGACCGACGGGATCGTCCGGACGGGCCGGTCGAGCCTGGACACCTCGGCGATCACCGGGGAGTCGATCCCGGTGGAGGTCGAGCCCGGCGACGCGGTGTCGGCCGGGGCGATCAACACCGCCGGTGCCCTGGAGGTCGAGACGACCGCAGCGGGCACCGACAACTCGCTGACCACGATCGTGGAGCTGGTGGAGCAGGCGCAGGCCGAGAAGGGCGACCGTGCCCGCCTGGCCGACCGCATCGCCCGGCCGCTCGTGCCCGGCGTGCTGATCCTCGCCGCCCTCGTCGCGATCATCGGCTCGCTGCTGGGCGACCCGGAGCTGTGGATCACCCGAGCCCTCGTGGTGCTCGTCGCCGCGTCGCCGTGCGCGCTGGCGATCTCCGTCCCGCTGACCGTCGTCGCCGCGATCGGCTCGGCGAGCAGATTCGGCGTGATCATCAAGTCCGGTGCCGTGTTCGAGCGGTTCGGCGTGATCCGCCACGTCGCCGTCGACAAGACCGGCACCCTCACCCGCAACGAGCCCGCCGTCACCGCCGTCCTCACCGCCGACGGCGTGACCGAGGCGCAGGCCCTGGCCTGGGCGGCATCCCTGGAGCAGCACAGCACCCACCCGCTGGCCGCCGCGATCACCGCCGCCGCACCCGGAGCCCCCGCCGCCCTGGAGGTCACCGAGCAGGCCGGGCACGGCATCGAGGGCACCCTCGACGGGGCCCGGGTCACCGTCGGCAGCCCCCGCTGGCTGGACGCCGGGACGCTCAAGGACCAGGTCGCCGGCCTGGAGGAGCAGGGCATGACCGTCGTGATCGTGCACCGCGACGACGTCCCGGTCGCCGCGATCGGCGTCCGCGACGAGCTGCGACCCGAAGTCCCCGAGGTGGTCCGCACCCTCGCCGCCCAGGGCGTCGGGATGACCATGCTCACCGGCGACAACGCCCGCACCGCCCGGGCGCTGGCCGCGCAGGCCGGGATCGAGGACGTGCGCGCCGAGCTGCGCCCGGAGGACAAGGCGGCCGCGATCAGCGGACTGGGCAGGCACGGCTCGGTCGCGATGATCGGCGACGGCATCAACGACGCCCCCGCCCTGGCCGCCGCGGACATCGGCATCGCGATGGGCGCGACCGGCTCCGACGCCGCGATCGAGTCCGCCGACGTCGCCTTCACCGGCCACGACCTGCGGCTCCTCCCGCGGGCGTTCGACCACGCCCGTCGCGGTCGGCACATCATCAATCAGAACATCATCCTGTCGCTGCTGATCATCACCGCCCTGTTGCCGCTGGCCCTGTTCGGCGTGCTGGGGCTGGCCGCGGTGGTGCTGGTGCACGAGATCGCCGAGGTGATAGTGATCCTCAACGGTCTCCGCGCTGCCCGGACGAGGAAGTAGGAGGGAGGTCGTCGAGTGTTATAACTCCGACATGCGCTAGCGCATGTCGATGACGCCGGTGCCGATCTCGATCCGGCTGGTCTTCGCCCCGATGGCGGCGAGCAGCGGGAAGGGGGAGGCCAGCTGGCGGGCGAAGTGGTGGACGCGGAAGTACGCCCCGTCCGCGCCGAGCTCCTCCGCGGCGACCGAGAGGTCGATCGACTGGAGCAGGGCGTCGGACGCGGTGCGGACCTGCGAGCCCGGCGCCTCCGACCAGTGTCCGAAGTTGAGGAATCCGATCTTCTTCATGGCTGCTTCAACGTTCAACCAGTCGCGGCTGTTCCCGGGGTCATGCCGGTCGAGGCTAGCGCCGGTCGCCGCCGGCGGCGACCGTGAAGCCGCTGAGCCATCTGATGACTCACCGGCTTCACGGTCCGGCCGGCCCGCTAGGGTCGCGGCACCGGACGGACGAGGGGGAGACGATGACCGACCAGCCACTGCGCGAGCGCCTGCGGACCGCGCTCCTGCGCGCCCGCAAGGAGCGGGACGCCACCGCCACGAGCGCGCTGAGGTCGGCGCTGGCCGCGCTCGACAACGCCGAGGCCATCCCGCCGGAGACGATGCCGGCCGCCGGCGCCATCGAGGCCGCGCCCCTGGGCGTCGGAGCGTCCGAGGCCGCCCGACGACAGCTCAGCGACGACGAGGTCGCAGAGATCCTACGCCGCGAGGTCGCCGAGCGCGAGGAGGCCGCGGCCCAGATCGACGCGACCCATCCGGAACGGGCCGGAGAGCTGCTCAGCGAGGCGGCCGTCCTGGCGACGCTGGTGCCGGAGGGGACGCCGCGGAGCGAGGAGATCGAGGCCTTCTGGCGCGAGGCGGTGCGCCACGCGCGCTTCGACGGGGTGCCCGGCTACGTGCCCGGGTCGACGCTGGCCGTCGTACCCCCTCCGTCGTGGTCCTTCGGCGGCACACCCGAGCAGGCCGACGAGCTGCTGCGGCTCGTCCTGGATGGCGCGAAGACGGCGACCGCCTCGGCGCTGTGGGACTACGAGGCCGAGGGGGAGCCGCTGCCGGAGGTCGGCGGTCTCGGGATCGTCCTGGACTCCGAGGGGCGGCCGCGGGCGCTGCTGGCGACGACGCGGGTCGACGTGGTGCCGTTCGACCAGGTCACCGAGGAGCACGCCCGGCTGGAGGGCGAGGGCGACGGATCGCTGGCCCACTGGCGGTCCGAGCACGAGCGGTTCTTCGGCGAGTTCGCCGCCCACGACCGCGGCTTCGCGCGCGACATGCCGGTCGTGTGCGAGCGCTTCACCGTCCTCCACACGGCCTGACGGCGATAGGGTCCGGCCATGGATGCAGCGGCGGAGCGATCGACGTACCTCCTGGTGGACGGCGAGAACATCGACGCCACGTTGGGTACGTCGATCCTGGGCCACCGGCCCCAGCCCGAGCAGCGGCCCCGGTGGAACGCGCTGCTCGAGCGGGTCGAGGAGCTGTGGGACCAGCCGGTCAAGGGCCTGTTCTTCCTGGCCGTCGGCAGTGACCTGCCCGCCAGCTTCGTCCAGGCGCTGCTGGCGATCGGCTACCGCCCCGTGCCGCTGAGCGGCCCCGGCAAGGTCGTGGACATCGGCATCCAGCGCACCGCCGACGCGCTCGCCGAGCGGGACGACGCCGACGTGGTGCTGGTCAGCCACGACGGCGACTTCGTGCCGCAGGTGCGCGAGCTCGCCGACGGCCGTCGCCGGGTCGGGATCATCGGCTTCACCGAGTTCGTCAACGCGGGGCTGCGCCAGGTGCCGGGCGTGGAGTTCCTCGACCTGGAGTACGACGTCGGCGCGTTCACCAGCCGGCTGCCGCGCGTCCGGGTGATCCCGATCGACGAGTTCGACCCACTCGAGTTCATCTAGCGTCGTGCGCGAGGTCGACGTCCCCGCCTCCCGGGTCGAGCGGTGGGTGGCGAACTTCGCCGACCGGCACGGGGGAGTCGAGCTCTCCGCCGAGGGCGGCGAGCTCCGCGGGAGCGCTCCGGACGGGTCCCGCTTCACCGCACGCCCGCCGCTGGGTCAGGAGTACGCCGGCCCGCCGGCAGCCGACGCGTTCGCGGCCGCCGTACGCCCGCTGGACGACTGGGGAGTGCTGCTGGTGCGCAAGGGCGGCTTCGCCGTCGCGCGGATGGCCGGCGACGGGATGGCCGCGCACAAGGTGGGCCGGCGCCACGTGCAGGGCCGCACCAAGGCGGGCGGTCAGAGCCAGCAGCGCTTCGCCCGGCGCCGGGGCAACCAGGCGCGGGAGGCCTACCGGGCCGCGGCGGACCATGCGGCCGAGATCCTGGGCGCCGGCCGCCTCCTCGTCGTGACAGGGGGCGACCGGGCCGCGGTGGAGGAGGTGCTGGCCGACGCTCGGCTGGCCCGGGTGGCCGTCGTACCCCCGTGGATGGCCGTTCCCGACCCGCGCCGAGCGGTCCTCGACGACGTGGTCGCGCGCGCCGTGTCGGCCCGCTTCACGGTCCACGACACGCAGATCGACTAGCGTCCGGTGTTATGTGGCAGCCCGAGCCGGACTGGGAGCGCCTGCCCGGCGGCTACGGGACCGCCACCCAGGGCGTGTGGCGCGCCGGCCCCGGGGTGGTCGTCAAGCGCCTCACCGCGCCGCTGCCGGGTGATCCCGCCGAGCTGAGCGACCCCGAGAGCCCCGGCTGGTGGCGACGCGAGGCCGACGTCGCGCTGTCCGGCGTCGTCGAGCGCAGCGACGGCCTGCGCGGTGACCCCGTGGGGGTGGAGGAGGACGACGCGGGCGTCACCCTGACCCTGCCGTTCCACGAGCGCGAGCCGCTGTCGGGCCTATACGTCGCCCGGTCGCTCGGCCGATTCGCGGGCACCGACCTCGGGGGTCGACCCTGGCTGGCCCGCAGCCAACTCCGGTCCCGGCTGGCGCGCGTGGCCTACCGCGGCGGCTGGCGCACCCTGGCCCGGACCAGCGTCGCCGACGTCGCCGAGCATCTGTGGTCCCACCGCGCCGAGCAGCTCGCGCGGCTGGACGCCCTGCCGCAGGTCAGCCAGCACGGCGACCCGGTGCCGGGCAACCTGGTCGGCCCGGCGGGCGAGGGCATCCTCGCCCTGGACTGGGGCACCCTGGGGACCGGGCCGGTCGGCGCGGACCTGGGCTACTGGTCACTGTCCGCCCGGGAGGAGTTCGAGCCGCTGCTGGAGGCCTACCTCGACGGGCTGCCCGCGGGGCTGGCGACCGCCGACGAGGCCGCGAGCGGGGCCCGGATCACCGCGGCCTACACCGTGCTGACGCGGGCGGAGTGGGCCTTGGCCCGGGCAGCCGACGGGGACGGGGCGCTCGCCGGGAAGTTCCGGCATCCCAGCGTGGCGCCGTACCTCCTCGCCCTGCAGCGGCAGTTCCCGCAGATCGAGGCGCTGCTCGCCTAGGCGGTCAGAGGGCGTTCGGAGCGAAGGTGTCGCACTGGCCGAGGTCGCCGCTGGAGTAGCCGCGCTGGAACCAGTCGACCCGCTGCTGGGCCGACCCGTGGGTCCAGCTCTCCGGGGTGACCTGGCCTTGCGTCTTCTCCTGGATCCGGTCGTCGCCGACGGCCCCGGCCGCCTCGATCGCCTGGGTGATGTCCTGGTCGGTGATGTCCTGGATCAGCACCTGGCCCTGGGCGTCCTGGGTCGTCTCCGCCGCGCGCGTCCACAGGCCGGCGTAGCAGTCGGCCTGGAGCTCCAGGCGGACGGCGTCCGACTTCGGACCCTGCTGGGTGCGCACCTTGTTCATCGTGCCCATCAGGTTCTGGATGTGGTGGCCGTACTCGTGGCCGAGGACGTAGGGCTCGACGAACGCTCCGGACGGGCCCTGCAGCTGGTCGCGCAGCACCTGCTCGAAGAACGTGGTGTCGAGGTAGATGCCCTGGTCGGCGGGGCAGTAGAACGGGCCCACCTGGGAGGTGGCCTGGCCGCAGCCGGTCTGGGTGCCGCCGGAGAACGTCTGCATGGTGGCGGGCTGGAACTGGACGCCCGCGGCCTCGGGGAGGTAGCCCGACCAGTAGTCGTAGAGCGAGTTCTCCACCGCGATCCGCGTGCAGTCCGGGTCCTCCTGCGCGTCCGCGCCGGTCTGGCAGTTGGCGTAGCGGTCGGCCTGGCCGCCGGTGCGGCTGGTGTCGTTGCCTTGCGGCTGGTTCTGCGCCTGCCCCTGGGTGGTGGGCCCCGCGCCACCGCCCGGGAGACCGCCCCCCATGCAGTTCATCAGCACGATCAGCAGCACGATGATGATCAGGCCGCCGATGCCGCCGCCGGCCCGGGTGCCGCCGGGGATGGGCAGCCGCATGCCGCCGCCACCCATGCCGCCGCCTCCACCGCCGCCGCCATCGGACACGCGGCCGGTGTCGAGCCGTGCCTTGGGGTTGAATCGCATCGTCGGTCCTCTCCTGCGGTGCGCTGACGACGGCCGTGACGGCCACCCGACACCCTAACCGCGCCACTCCTCGACGCACAGGATCCCCACCGTCGTCGGTGTTTGGTGTCGCACCGGGCCGGACCGGTAGCCTGCCGACCTCGTGATCACCGCTCAGCAGCTCGAGGTCCGCGCCGGCTCCCGGTTGCTCATGGAGGACGTCAGCTTCCGGATCGCGAGCGGCGACAAGATCGGCCTGGTCGGGCGCAACGGCGCGGGCAAGACGACGCTCACGAAGATCCTCGCCGGAGAGGCTCAACCGGCCGCCGGGGCGGTGCACAGCTCCGGGGAGGTGGGCTACCTCCCGCAGGACCCCCGCTCCGGGGACCCGGAGCAGATCACCCGGGAGCGGATCCTGTCCGCGCGCGGCCTCGACGACGTCGTACGCCGTCTCCGCGAGGCCGAGGAGGAGATGGCCAGCGACGACCCCGAGACCCGCGAGCGGGCCATGCGCCGCTACTCCCGGGCCGACGCCGACCTGCATGCCGGCGGCGGCTACGCCGCGGAGTCCGAGGCCGCGCGGATCGCGCACAGCCTGGGCATCGAGGACCGGATCCTCGGCCAGCCCCTGCGCACCCTGTCCGGCGGTCAGCGACGGCGGGTCGAGCTGGCGCGCATCCTGTTCTCCGGCGCCGAGACGCTGCTGCTCGACGAGCCCACGAACCACCTGGACGCCGACTCGATCGTGTGGTTGCGCGACTTCCTCAAGGCCCACCAGGGCGGGCTCGTGGTGATCAGCCACGACACCGGCCTGCTCGAGGCCACCGTCAACAAGGTGCTCCACCTCGACGCGAACCGGGCGACCATCGACGCCTACAACATGGGGTGGAAGCGCTACCTCAACCAGCGCGAGACCGACGAGCGGCGCCGGCACCGCGAGCGGACGAACGCGGAGAACAAGGCCAAGACGCTCACCGACCAGGCGAACCGGATGCGCGCCAAGGCCACCAAGGCGTCGGCGGCGCAGAGCATGCTCAAGCGGGCGGAGCGGCTGATGGCCGGGGTCGAGGCCGAGCGGGCCTCGGACCGGGTCGCCAAGATCGCCTTCCCCGACCCGGCGCCCAGCGGCAAGACCCCGCTCACCGCGGAGGGGCTGTCGAAGTCCTACGGCTCACTGGAAGTGTTCACCGACGTCGACCTGGCCATCGACCGCGGCTCGCGGGTCGTCGTACTCGGCCTCAACGGTGCCGGCAAGACGACCCTGCTGCGGATCCTGGCCGGCGTGGACCCGGCCGACACCGGCGAGGTCGTGCCGGGCCATGGGCTCAAGATCGGGTACTACGCCCAGGAGCACGAGACGCTGGACACCGGGCGCTCGGTGTTGGAGAACCTGCGTACGGCGGCGCCGCAGCTCACCGACACCGAGGCGCGGTCGGTGCTCGGGTCGTTCCTGTTCTCCGGCGACGACGCGGCCAAGCCGGCCGCCGTGCTCTCCGGCGGTGAGAAGACCCGGCTGGCGCTGGCGATCCTGGTCGTCTCCAGCGCGAACGTGCTGCTCCTCGACGAGCCCACCAACAACCTCGACCCCGCCTCCCGCGAGGAGGTGCTGGCCGCGATCCGCTCCTACGCCGGCGCGATCGTGCTGGTCACCCACGACGAGGGCGCGGTCCGTGCGCTCGAGCCGGACCGGGTGCTGATCCTCCCCGATGGGGTCGAGGATCTCTGGAACGAGGAGTACGCCGACCTGGTCTCCCTCGCCTAGCTCGCCGTACCCGGGCGCAGCGGTCTGGGAGCACGTTGCAGGTTTCACGGCCGAGTGACCTGCGTACTGCTCCCCGGCGTCCACCGGCAGGACGGAGCAGGACGGATCGGTGTCAAGGGGGTGAGCGGGTGCTTGAGGTCGAGTGGACTTGAGGTGTCAGACTCCGCGGCATGGATCAGGAGACGCTGAGCGCGGCGGGGCTGCGCTATGAGACCGAGGGGCCGATCGCCACGATCACCCTGGATCGACCGGAGAAGCGGAACGCGCAGACGCCGACCATGTGGCGGGCCCTGGCGGCGCTGGGGGGCCGGATCGACGACGAGATCCGGGTCGTGCTGGTCCGCGGGGAGGGGCACAGCTTCTCCGCCGGGCTGGACCGCGCGATGCTCGACCCGACCGGCAGCGACCAGGAGACCGTCGCGGGGCTGTTGGGCCACACCGACGAGGAGATGTCGGCGACGATCGAGGAGTACCAGCGCGGCTTCACCTTCCTGCGGGACCCCCGCTTCGTCTCCATCGCCGTGGTGCAGGGCTACGCCATCGGGGCCGGCTTCCAGCTCGCGCTGTCCTGCGACCTGCGGATCTCCACCGACGACGCGCAGTTCTCCATGAAGGAGGCCGCGCTGGGCCTCGTCCCCGACCTCACGGGAACAAAACCGCTGGTCGAGGCGGTTGGACTGTCGCGGGCCCTGGAGATCTGTGCCACCGCACGGATGGTGGACGCGGACGAGGCGAAGCGGATCGGGCTGGTCCTCGACGCCGTCCCCGCCGATCGCCTGGGCACCGCGGTGGACGAGCTGGTCGCCGCCCTGACCGCCCCGCTCCCGGGCGTGGCCCGGGAGATCAAGGAGCTGCTGAGCGGCGCCGGCGACCGTGACCTGGACGAGCAGCGACGACGAGAGCGGGAGGCGCAGGTGCGCCGGTTCCGCGAGCTGGCGGCCCTGATGGGCGGCTGACACGAGGAGAGGGGAGAGCGATGGCAGGCATGCAGGGGATGGGCTTCGGCCCCGCGTTCCGCAATCTCCGTGCCGACCGCAGCGTCGCCGACAGCCGGCTGGCCCGTGGCACGGTACGGCGGGTCCTCGGCTTCGCCGTACCCCACAAGCGGGTGATCGCCGTCTTCCTGGCGCTCACCATCGTCGACTCGGCCCTCGTCGTGGTCTCACCGCTCCTGGTGCAGCGGATCGTCGACGACGGCATCCTCCAGGGCAATGGCGGCCTGGTGACCCTCCTGGCGATCGCGATGGCCGTGGTGGCGCTCTTCGACGCCCTGCTCACCGTCGGGCTCGGCTACCTCTCCTCCCGGATCGGCGAGGGGCTGATCTTCGACCTGCGCACCCGCGTCTTCGGACACGTCCAGCGCCAGTCGCTCGCCTTCTTCACCCGCACCCAGACCGGTGCCCTGGTCTCGCGGCTCAACAACGACGTCATCGGCGCCCAGCGCGCCTTCACCTCGACCCTGTCCGGCGTGGTCTCCAACGTGATCTCGGTGATCGTCGTCGGCATCGCGATGGTCGCCCTGAGCTGGCAGGTCACCCTGCTGTGCCTGGCGATGTTCCCGATCCTGCTGCTCGCCTCGCGCTGGGTGGGGGCGCGCCTGGCCGGGATGACGCGCGACCAGATGAACGGCAACGCCGACCTCGGCAGCGCCATGACCGAGCGCTTCAACGTCGGCGGCGCCCTGCTGCTCAAGCTCTTCGGCCGCCGCGAGGAGGAGGACCAGGTGTTCGCCCGCAAAGCGGCCGTGGTGCGGGACCTCGGCGTGCGGATCGCACTGCTGCAGCGCGTCTTCGTCGCCACCATGATGGCCGTCCCGGCGCTGGCCACGGCGCTGGTGTACGGCGTCGGCGGCCACCTCGCCATCCAGGACACCCTCACCGTCGGGACCCTGCTGGCCCTCGCCACCCTGCTGCTGCGCCTGCTCGGCCCCCTGCAGGGGCTGTCCAACGTCCGGGTGGACGTCATGACCGCCCTGGTCAGCTTCGAGCGGGTCTTCGAGGTCCTCGACCTGCCGTCGCTGGTGCAGGAGCGCGAGGACGCCGTGGCGCTGCCGAAGGACGCGTCGCGGCTGGAGTTCGACCACGTCGCCTTCGGCTACCCCGCCGGCGACGACGTCTCCCTGGCCTCCCTGGAGGTCGTCGCAGGCCCCGACAGCCGGGAGGGCGGTCAGGTCCTGCACGACATCGGCTTCGCCGCCGAGCCCGGCCAGATGATCGCGCTCGTGGGCCCTTCGGGTGCCGGCAAGAGCACCATCACGCACCTCGTGGCGCGGTTGTACGACGTCGACGCCGGCGCCGTACGCATCGGCGACGACACCGGCATGTGGGACGTCCGGGACCTGACGCTGGACTCCCTGGAGGCCAACGTCGGCTACGTCACCCAGGACGCGCACATGTTCCACGACACGATCCGGGCGAACCTGCTCTACGCCCGCCCGGACGCCACGGAGGAGGACATCTGGGCGGCGCTGGAGTCGGCCCGGATCGCCGGGCTCGTGCGGACGCTGCCCGACGGCCTCGACACGGTGGTGGGGGACCGCGGCTACCGGCTCTCCGGCGGTGAGCGGCAGCGCCTGGCCATCGCCCGGCTGCTGCTCAAGGCGCCGCCGATCGTGGTGCTGGACGAGGCCACGGCGCACCTGGACTCCGAGTCCGAGGCGGCCGTGCAGCGGGCCCTCGACGCCGCGCTGGAGGGGCGCACGTCCCTGGTCATCGCGCACCGGCTCTCCACCGTCCGCGAGGCCGACCGGATCCTGGTGGTCGAGGACGGGCGGGTCGTCGAGTCCGGCACCCACCACGAGCTGCTGGCGGCGGGCCGGCTCTACGCCCAGCTCCACCGCACGCAGTACTTCGAGGAGGAGGCCGGCACTCCCGACCCGGTCGGCTGACGGCTAGGTTCGCTCCATGGACCTGCAGCTGACCGACCGGGTGTACGTCGTGACCGGCGGGGCGCGCGGCCTGGGACGGGCCACCGCCGACGCGCTCGTCGCCGAGGGCGCCCGCGTGGTGCTCTCCGGCCGGGACGCCGGCCACCTGGATGCCGCCGTGAGCGACCTGGGGGAGGAGCGTGCGCTCGGCGTCGTGGCCGACAACGCCGACCCCGGGACTCCGGCCCTCCTGCTCAGCACGGCTCGGGAGGCCTTCGGCCGGGTCGACGGAGCGCTCATCAGCGTCGGCGGGCCACCGCCGGGGCGGGTGCTGGACACGACCGACGAGCAGTGGGCGGCCGCCTTTGACAGCGTCTTCCTGGGCGCCATCCGGCTGGCCCGCGAGATCGGGCGGGAGCTCGGCGAGGGCGGGGCGCTGGGCCTGGTTCTCTCGACCAGCGTGCGCAGCCCGCTCCCGGAGATGGCCGTCTCCAACGGCCTCCGCCCGGGGCTGGCCATGGTCGCCAAGCAGCTGGCCGACGAGCTCGGGCCGGACGGCGTCCGGGTCAACGGGCTGATGCCGGGCCGCGTCTCCACCGAGCGGGTGGAGGAGCTCGACGAGGCGACCGGCGATGCCGAGGCGGCGCGGCGGCGCTCGATCGCGACGATCCCGCTGCGCCGCTACGGCGAGCCGGAGGAGTTCGGCCGGGTCGCGGCCTTCCTGCTGTCGCCGGCCGCCTCGTTCGTGTCGGGGGCGATGGTGCCCGTCGACGGCGGGATGCTGCGCTCGCTCTGACGCTGCTCCCGCGCCCGGCGCGCCTTCTCCGGGTGCCGCCACTCGTCATAGGCGAGGTAGAGGAAGCCGCCGACGGCCAGCAGCCCGAAGAACCACCACTGCAGGCCGTAGAAGAAGTGCGGGCCCTCCCCGAGGTCGGGGAGCTCGGTGCGCATCAGCGGCTTCTCGGGCGCCGGGTCCTCCTTGGCGAGGTCGACGAAGCCGCCGTACACCTCGCGATCGATCGCCTCGCCGATCCGCCGGCTGGAGATCGCCCGGGTCGAGCCGTCGGTCACGGCCGCGCTGGCCTCCTCGGCGCTCTCGTCCGCGCGCACCCATCCGGTCACGGTGACCTGGCCCGACGGCGGGTCGGGTACGTCGACCTCGGCCGATCCGGCGTTGTCGGTCATCATCCAGCCGCGGTCGACCAGGAGAGCGGTGCCGTCGCCGGTGACGAGCGGGACGACCACGTCCACGCCCGAGGTGCCCTCGCGGGTCTGGTAGCGCACGATGACGGTGTCCTCGACCGCGTAGGTGCCCGTGGCGGTGACGCTGCGCCACTCGTCCTCCTCCGAGACGGGCCGGCCGACGCCGAGGACGTCCCCGACCGGCGCCGGAGCGGCCTGCTCGTTGCGCTCGACGATCCGGTTGTCCTGGCGGCGATCGGCGAGCCGGCCGAACTGCCATTCGCCGAGCCACCAGGCGCCGTACGCCAGCACCACCACGGCCAGGAAGAACAGCACCCACCTGCGGCTGAGCAGGAAGCGGAGGGAACGCACGCTTCGAGGCTATCCGGCAACGCACGACCAACCGTGCGCGGCCTAGACTCGCATCATGACGACGCGAGCGCTCGAGGACCGCTACGGCCGGGTGGCGACCGACCTCCGTGTGTCCCTCACCGATCGCTGCAACCTGCGGTGCAACTACTGCATGCCCGCCGAGGGGCTGGACTGGCTGCCGACCGAGCAGGTCCTGACCGACGACGAGGTGGTGCGCCTGGTCCGGATCGGTGTCGACCTGCTCGGCATCCGGGAGGTCCGCTTCACCGGCGGCGAGCCGCTGATCCGCCGCGGGCTGACCGGGATCGTGGCGCAGGTGAAGGAGGACGCGCCGAACGTGGAGGTGTCGCTGACCACCAACGCGCTGGGGCTCTCGCGTACGGCGCAGGCGCTGGCCGACGCCGGCCTGGACCGGATCAACGTCTCCCTGGACACCGTGCGCCGCGACACGTTCGCGGAGATCACCCGGCGGGACCGGCTGCACGACGTGATCGCCGGCCTGGAGGCCGCCGGCGCCGCCGGGCTCGACCCGATCAAGATCAACGCCGTGCTGCTGCGCGGCAGCAACGACGACCAGGCGCCCGAGCTGCTGCGCTGGTGCCTGGAGCACGGCTACCAGCTGCGGTTCATCGAGCAGATGCCGCTGGACGCGCAGCACCGGTGGAACCGCGAGGAGATGATCACCGCGGACGAGATCTTCACCCGTCTGGACGCCGAGTTCGACCTCGCGCCCGCCGCCGAGCCGCGCGGCAGCGCCCCCGCCGAGCTCTTCACCGTCGACGGCGGTCCCGGGACCGTGGGGGTCATCGCGTCGGTGACCCGCCCCTTCTGCGGCGACTGCGACCGGGTCCGCCTCACCGCGGACGGCCAGGTGCGCAACTGCCTCTTCGCGCGCGAGGAGTCCGACCTGCGGGCCGCGCTGCGCTCCGGTGCCTCCGACGAGGAGCTCGCCGACCGCTGGATCATCGCGATGCGCGGCAAGCGGGCCGGTCACGGGATCGACGACCCGACGTTCCTGCAGCCCGACCGCCCGATGTCCGCCATCGGCGGCTGAACCGCCGTACTCGCCCCTCCCTCCCGCCGTCCCACGGGACGTCATGCGCTCCGGAGAAGCGGTTCCCCGCTCCGGATGACGTTGTGGGCGGGCCGGGCGCGAGGCGCGATCAGGGGGTAGCCAGGCCACGTCGTGCCACGGCCCGGGCGAGGCTGGGCTACCCCCGCTCGGGGGACTCCGCGGAACCCGGGGCGGATCCGTGAGGGACGACGTCGCGCAGGAACCCCCGGGCCTGGAGGAACGCCGAGAGCTGCTCACGGTGCTCGGTGCACGCCAGCCACGTCTTGCGCCGGTCCGGCGTGTGCAGCTTCGGGTTGTTCCACAGCAGCGCCCACTCGGCGGGCGCCTGGCAGCCCTTGGCCGAGCAGATCTCCGGAAGGTCGCTCACCCGGCCAGCCTAGAACGGGGCTGGGTGACGAAGGCGGGCCGGCCGACCACGGGGGACGGCCGACCGGCCCACCATCGACGCGGACGGGCAGTCACGGGGGTGCACTGTCCGTACGCGCGTGAAGCGGGACTGGTGTCCGCCTCACCGCCAGTGTGGAGGACGCGCGGAGCGAAAGGCAAGCCCGCCGAGCGAGCTGCCGGTCTACAGCGCCCGGTGGTTGCCCGGGCCCAGCTCGGGGTGGGACTCCGGGACGTCGCGCAGGCGGAAGCCGTCATCGCGCGGAGCGGCGGCGTTCGCGGCGACGACCGCGAACCAGGGAAGGAACACTGCACCCGCGACCAGCACCCAGCGCAGCCAGCCGGGCCCCACCGCGACCGCTCCGACGAAGCAGGCGACCCGCAGGGCCATGGAGAAGAGGTACCTCCGCTCCCGGGCGTGCCGGTCCTCATCGGCGCTCGCATGCGCCGAGGTGATCCGGACGGGCTCGGAGTCGTCGCGACCCGAACGCCGGGAGGAGCTGGCCATGGTCTCCACCCTACGCCGCTAGCATCGCGGCACCGGGGTCCGGCCGAGGATCCCGCCCCGAGTCTGGAGGCATCGCATGTCCAACCGCACCTACCGCATCACCGAGATCGTCGGAACGTCCCCCGAGAGCATCGAGCAGGCCGTCCGCAACGGGATCGAGCGAGCGGGGGACACCCTGCGCCACATCGACTGGTTCGAGGTCACCCAGATCCGTGGCCAGGCCAAGGACGGTCAGGTCGAGCACTTCCAGGTCGGGCTGAAGATCGGCTTCCGCCTTGAGGACGACGCCCCGCTGGACTGATGGCCCCGACTCGGTCTACCCATCGGTAATCACTAGCGTCGTTGCCTGTGACCGACCAGCAGACACCCGAGCCCCGTTCCGTCCTCGTCACCGGGGGCAACCGCGGCATCGGCCGCGCGATCGCCGAGGCCTTCATCGCCCAGGGCGACAAGGTGGCCGTCACCACCCGCTCCGGCGGCGGCCCCGAGGGCGCCCTGGACGTGCGCTGCGACATCACCGACGGCGAGTCGGTGCTGCGCGCCTTCGAGGAGGTCGAGGCAGCGAACGGCCCGGTGGAGGTGCTGGTGGCCAACGCCGGCATCACCCAGGACACGCTGCTGCTGCGGATGAGCGACGAGGACTGGGACTCCGTCATCGACACCAACCTCAGCGGCACGTTCAAGGTGGTACGCCGGGCGGCGAAGGGCATGCTGCGCCTGCGTCGTGGACGAATCGTGCTCATCTCCTCCGTTGTGGGGCTGCTCGGCTCCGCCGGCCAGGTCAACTACGCGGCCTCGAAGTCGGCGCTGGTCGGCATGGCCCGCTCCGTGGCACGTGAGCTCGGGTCACGCTCGATCACCGCCAACGTCGTCGCTCCCGGCTTCGTCGAGACCGACATGACCGATGCGCTGACCGACGAGCAGAAGTCCGCGATCAAGACCCAGGTCCCGCTCGGCCGCTACGCCAGCCCGGACGAGATCGCAGCCGCGGTCACCTGGCTCGCCTCGCCGGGGGCGGCCTACGTCACCGGCGCCGTGATCCCGGTCGACGGCGGCCTGGGCATGGGCCACTGAGGGTCCACACACCACGACAAGAACTCCACGAGGAAGGCACACCGATGGGCATCCTGGACGGCAAGCGGATCCTGGTCGCGGGCGTGACGATGGACAAGTCCATCGGCTTCGCAGCCGCCCGGTTCGCGCAGGAGCAGGGCGCCGAGGTGCTCATCTCCAACTTCGGACGCGCGCTCGGCATCACCCGGCGGATCGCCAAGCGGCTGCCGAAGGAGGCACCCGTCCTCGAGCTCGACGTGACTGACGAGGACCACCTTGCTGGGCTCGAGGCGGCCGTCCGCGAGCACGTCGACGGCCTCGACGGTGTGGTCCACTCCATCGCCTACGGCAACCCGGAGACTCTCCTGGGCGGGAAGTTCCTGGAGGGGCCGTGGGACGACGTCGCGCAGGCCGTCCAGGTCTCGGCGTACTCCCTGCGCTCGCTCGCCGTGGCCTGCCGCCCGCTGATGGGGGAGGGCTCCTCGATCGTCGGGCTGACCTTCGACGCCACCGTCGCGTGGCCGGCCTACGACTGGATGGGCGTGGCGAAGGCCGCGCTGGAGAACACCTCGCGCTACCTCGCCCGCGACCTGGGCCCCGACGGCATCCGCTGCAACCTCGTCTCGGCCGGCCCGCTCAAGACGCTGGCCGCCAAGGCGATCCCCGGCTTCGAGGACCTGGAGTCGATGTGGTCCACCCGGGCCCCACTCGGGTGGGACGAGACCGACGCGGACCCGACCGCACGGGCGATCTGCGCGCTGCTCAGCGACCTCTTCCCGGCCACGACCGGTGAGATCGTGCACGTGGACGGCGGCTTCCACGCGATGGGTGCCTGACCTCGACGACGCGGGATGCCACACTCACCCCGTGGCAGATCAAGGACGACGACTCGTCGTGATGCGGCACGCCGCCGCCGCGTCGTCGGCGAGCAGTGACCGTGAGCGACCCCTGACCGACGCCGGCGCCAGCGCCGCCCGGGACGCCGGCCGCTGGCTGGCCGCGCAGGGGCTGCGGCCCGACCTGGCCCTGGTCTCCGAGGCGAGGCGGGCCCAGGAGACGTGGGCGGGCGTGTGCGCCGGAGGGGACTACGACCCGTCCACCGGGAGCGCCGAGCCCGGCATCTACTCCGCCGGCCCGGAGGCCGTACTGGACCTGATCCACCTCGTCGACGACGACGTCCGGACCCTGGTCGTGGTGGGTCACAACCCCACCATGTCGGTGCTGGCGATGACCCTGGACGACGGCTCGACGAGCACCCTGCTCGCGCACCCGGACTTCCGCCCCGGAGCGATGGCCGTCTTCGAGCTGGACGGGCCCTGGGCCGACCTGACCACCCAGGGCGCACGCGCGACCGAGGTGTACGTCGGGCGCGGATGACCCCCGACATCGACGCGCTCGCCCGGCGGCTGCGCGCGGCCGGCTGCGTGTTCGCCGAGGAGGAGGCCGGTCTGCTGCTCGGCGAGGGCTGGTCCGCCGACGAGCTGCACGCCCGGGTCGCCCGACGGGTGACCGGCGAGCCGCTGGAGACCGTGCTCGGCTGGGTGCTCTTCGCCGGCCGTCGCCTTCGGGTCGGACCCGGGGTCTTCGTCCCGCGGCGCCGCACCGAGCTGCTGGCTCGCGCGGCGGCCGAGCGGATGCCGACGGACGGGGTCCTGGTCGAGCTGTGCTGCGGAGCGGCGCCGGTCGCGGCCGTCGTACCCGCCCGCGAGGCGCACGCCGCCGACCTGTCGGCGACGGCGCTGGCCTGGGCCCGGCTCAACGCCCCGCAGGCGCGGGTCCATGAGGGCGACCTGTACTCCGCGCTGCCGAGCGACCTGCGCGGCAGGGTCGACGTGCTGGTCGCGAACGCACCGCATGTGCCGAGCGACGAGATCCGGCTGATGCCACCGGAGGCGAGGGAGCACGAGCCTCGACGTGCGCTGGACGGCGGCGCCGACGGGGCCCGAGTGCAACGGCGGATCGCCGAGGAGGCACCCGCATGGCTCGCGCCGGGAGGGGTCCTCGCTCTCGAGACCGGACCGGGCCACCCTGGTCCGGTGCTGGAGGCGGTGGTCTACGCCGGGCTGGACGCGCGACTGGTGGTGGACGAGACCGTCGGCGGCGCCGTGGTCGTCGGCACACCACCGGCGGCGACGCGGCGAGCAGCCGGGCGCTAGCGTTCACCCACGCCGCCGATCACCTCCGGCACGGTCACGACCGGGCCGGGAACCGACGAAGGAGCCGCCCGTGCCCGCAAGGAGCCTGGAGGAGCTGACCGACCGTCATCCCGCATCGGTCGAGGTCCCTGCCGCGACCGTGCGCGACGAGCTGCCCCTCGACCGCACCCTGGTCGTCCTGGACGACGACCCGACCGGGACGCAGTCGGTCGCGGACCTGCCCGTCCTGACCGACGGCACGCTCGAGGCCCTCACCTGGGCACTGCAGCAGGGGGCTCCTGCGGTCTACGTGCTCACCAACAGCCGCTCCCTGGACCCCGACGAGGCCGAGCGGATCAACGTCCGGGTCGCCCGCGCCGCCTTCGAGGCCGCAGCGACGACCGGCCGGACGATCGACCTGGTCTCGCGGTCGGACTCCACGCTGCGAGGGCACTTCCCGCTGGAGCCGCTGGTGCTGGCCGACGAGGCGCGGACGGCGGGGCAGCGGGTGGACGGCATCGTCGTGGTGCCCGCGTTCCCCGACGCGGGGCGCATCACGGTGGACGGCACGCACTACGCCGGCTCGCCCGAGGCCGGCTACACGCCCGTCGGCGAGACGGAGTACGCCCGGGACGCCACCTTCGGCTACACCAGCTCCCACCTGCCCGACTGGGTCGCCGAGCGGGCCGCCGGCACCGACCTGACGGCCGAGACGGCGTACGTCGACCTCACGACCCTGCGCACCGACCCCGACGCGGCGGCCGCGATCCTCGGCGGGGCCCGGGACGCGCAGCCGGTCGTGTGCGACATCGTCGACGAGTCCGACCTGCGGCGGCTGGCCCTGGCCATCCGGACGGCCGAGCGCGCCGGCAGCCGCTTCGTCTACCGCGTGGGCCCGCCGTTCGTCCGGGCGCTGATCGGCCAGGACGTGCATCCGCCGCTGGAGCCGGCCGACCTGGCCGAGATCCGCGCGGGCGGGCCGGCCGCCGACGCGGTCGGCGGACTGGTCGTGATCGGCTCCCACGTCTCGATGACCACCCGCCAGCTCGACGTGCTGCGCGAGCGCCGGGCGCCGTACGAGCTGGAGGTCGACGTCCACGAGGTGCTCCAGCGTCCCGAGGAGCACGTGGACGAGCTGGCCGACGCGGCCGCCGCCGCTCTGGAGAGGGGGACGGTGATCCTGCGCACCAGCCGCACCCTGGTCACGGGGGCCGACGCCCAGGAGTCGCTCGCGATCGCCCGCCGGGTCAGCGCCGCGCTCACCCGCGCGGTGCGGCGGACCGTCGCGCAGCGCATCCCGCGGTTCGTCGTGGCCAAGGGCGGCATCACCTCCTCCGACGTCGCGGCGCACGGGCTGGAGATCGACCGGGCGATCGTGCGCGGGCCGATGCTGCCCGGCATCGTTTCCCTGTGGGACCCGGTCGACGGTCCCGCACGGGGGATCCCCTACATCGTGTTCGCCGGCAACGTGGGCCAGGAGGACTCCCTGGCCGACGTGGTCGACAAGCTCTCGCTATGACGGCACCCACCAGGAGGAACCACCGATGAACGCTGCCGACGGATCGACGACGGAGGCACCCACGGTCGCCGTGCTGGGCCTGGGCGCCATGGGCCTGCCGATGGCCTCACGGCTCAGCTCCGACTTCCCGGTGCGCGCCTTCGACATCCACCCCGAGCGCCGGGCCGAGGCGGAGGAGCGGGGCGCCACCGGCTGCGCGACGGCCGTCGATGCGGTCGACGGCGCGGACGTCGTCGTGGTCGCCGTCCGTGACCGCGGCCAGCTGGACGACCTCCTCTGGGGAGCCGCGGGCATCGCGGGCGCACTGCAGCCGGGTGCCGCGATCGTGCTGACCTCCACGATCGGCGTCCCGGACGTGGAGGCGGTGGCCACCCGGCTCGCCGAGGAGACGTCGACGCTCCTGGTCGACGCCCCTGTCTCGGGCGGCCCGGCCCGCGCCGGCGCGGGCGACCTCCTGGTCACCGTGGGCGCGACCGACGAGGGCTGGAGCCGCGCCCTGCCGGTCCTCGAGGCGCTGTCGGGCACCCTGACCCGGATGGGCGACGCCCCCGGAGCGGGTCAGGCGATGAAGACGGTCAACCAGCTGCTCTGCGGCGTGCACATCGCCGCGGCGGCGGAGGCGCTGGCGCTCGCCGACGCCCTGGGCCTGGACCCGCAAGCGGCTCTCGACACCCTGATGGCGGGCGCTGCCGCGTCCTTCATGCTGGGGGACCGCGGCCCGCGGGCGCTGCAGGCCTACGACGACGGCGGGGCGGAGGTGCGCAGCCGGCTCGACATCTTCGTCAAGGACCTCGGGATCGTCGGGACCGCCGCCCGCGGTGCCGGGCTCGCCGCGCCGGTCGCGGCCGCGGCCGAGCAGCTCTTCCTGCTCGGTCAGGGGCAGGGCAAGGGTGCCGACGACGACTCCTCGGTCATCACCGTGCTCTCGCCCGAGCGCCGCACGGACCGCCCCGCGTCCTGAGGGCGGCTCACGAGGTGCAGCTGACGGCGCCGGGCCCCGGGGAGGATGGCTGGGTGGTGTGCAGAAATGCACCCACATCGCCACCGAACGGGTGCATCGGCGCCGGTCGTGGTCGATTGTTCACGCGGGTGCCTCGTCGTCGGCAGCGCGGATGACGGCCGGTCAGACCGGCGGGGCCGGCGTCGTGTAGCCGGCCTCCTGGTCGGCCGCCTCGACCTCCTCGCGGGAGATCCCGAGCAGGTAGAGGATGGCGTCCAGGTAGGGGACGTTGACCGCGGTGTCTGCGGACTCCTGGACGACCGGCTTGGCGTTGTAGGCGATGCCGAGGCCGGCCGCCGCGAGCATGTCCAGGTCGTTCGCGCCGTCGCCGATGGCGATGACCGAGGCGTCCTCGACGCCCAGGTCGGCGGCGAACTCCCGCAGGGCGGTGGCCTTCGCCGCGCGGTCGACGACATCGCCGACGATCCGGCCGGTGAGCCGCCCGTCGACCACCTCCAGCCGGTTGGCGCGCGAGCGGTGGATGCCGAGGTCCTCGGCCAGCCGGTCGGTGATCTGGGTGAAGCCGCCGGAGACAATGGCGAAGCGATAGCCGAGCCGCCGCAGCGTGCGGACCAGGGTCCGGGCGCCGGGCGCCAGCTCGATGGCGTCGTACACCTCGTCGAAGACCGACTCCTCCAGGCCTTCCAGCAGCGCCACCCGGGCGCGCAGCGACTGCTCGAAGTCGAGCTCGCCGCGCATCGCCCGCTCGGTGATCTCCCGGACCTGCTCCTCATAGCCCGCGTGTGCCGCGAGCATCTCGATCACCTCGCCCTGGATCAGGGTCGAGTCGACGTCCATCACGATCAGCCGGGTGCCGCGCCGCAGCAGGTTCGCCGGCTGCACCGCCAGGTCCACGCCGAGCGAGGACGCCTCGGGCGCGAGGCTGGCCCGCAGCCGCTCGGGGGCCACCCCGGACACCATCAGCTCGATCGCGGTGATGGGGTAGCGCGCCATCCGCTGGATCCGGTCGATGTTCGCGCCGGAGTCGGCGATCCGGCCGGCGATCGCGGAGAACGCGGTCGCGGTGAGCGGGGCGCCGATGACGGTGACGTGGGACCGCCCCTCCCGGCGCTGGCCACTGTCGCCGTGGCCCCGCTCCACCTCGACGGCCATGCCGAGGCTCTCCGCGACCCGGACCACGTCGTCACGCAGCCGCTTCCACTGCCGGGGAGCGGTGACCAGCACGCCGAGGACCAGGCGGCCGCGCAGCACGATCTGCTCGACGTCGACGACCTCGGTGCCCACGGCACTGAGGCTGTCGAAGACAGCGGAGGTCACGCCGGGGCGGTCCCGCCCGCTCAGCGTGATCAGCAGGGTGGTCGGCTCGCTGGCGTCGTGGTCCTCGGGCGTCATGGCGATCAGAACCTATCGCCCGGCGGCCAGGCATCGGGGGAGCAGGCCGCCACCAGGGCGCCGCGGCCGGCGCGCTCGAGACCGCGCAGCGCGTCCCGGCGCCGGTCGATCTCGTACGCCGACACCGCGGCGCCGTCGTCGTCGAGCGCCAGGTCGACGATGGCGAGGGCGCGCAGCGAGCGCGCGGCCAACCCCACCGCGGCGGCCGGGACGCCCGGCGGATGGGCGAGGTCGGCCGGCCGGCGCAGGTCGATCAGCTCGTCGGCGACCTCGGGGCGCCACCGGGCGACGTCGAGCTCGGCGAGGCTCTCGGCGGCCCGCAGCAGCTCGCGGCGCAGCGCCCGGTCAGCCTCCGGCAGGTCGGGCACGCTGCCGCGCCGCGCCTCCTCGACCTGCCAGACCCCCTCGCCGTGAGCGTCGACCAGGCCGCCCTCCACCCCCAGCGCCAGGACCGCCTCGCCCGCCTCGAGCGCGGCCGCATTGAAGGCCGGCGGGCCGCCGAGTCCCAGGGGGTCGCCCTCGACCGGGAGGGCCAGCGCCAGCCCCCGGCATCCGGCACGGCGCCACGCCGTGAGCTGCCCCAGGAGGGGAGGGGTCCCGGGGACCTCGTCGAGCAGGTCGTCGGGGGCCACCCGGTCCTGCAGCCACGCCGTACCCCACCAGCAGAGGCGGGCGGCGTCGGGAAGTTCGGCGCTCACGGCGGTCGAGAATAGCCACGCCCGACCGGTGCCGGGACGCCTGTCCGGACCCGCGAGCCGCCTGGATAGGGTGACGCCATGGCCGCAGTCATCGAGTTCGCCGGGGTCTCCGTGCGGCGGGGCGGCGCCACGCTGATCGACTCCCTGGACTGGACGGTCGAGGAGGACGAGCGCTGGGTGATCCTCGGCCCGAACGGCGCAGGGAAGACCACCCTGCTCCAGCTCGCCTCGGCCCAGATGCACCCCTCCGACGGCGTCGCCGCCGTGCTGGAGGAGGTGCTCGGGACCGTCGACGTCTTCGAGCTCCGGCCCCGGATCGGCCTCACCAGCGCCGCCGTCGCCGAGCGGATCCCGCGCTTCGAGAAGGTCACCGACGTGGTCGTGTCCGCGTCGTACGCCGTGATGGGCCGCTGGCGCGAGGAGTACGACGACCTGGACCACGAGCGCGCCCGCGAGCTGCTGCAGGAGGTGCGGGCCGACCACCTGGCCGACCGCACGTTCGGCACCCTCAGCGAGGGCGAGCGCAAGCGCGTGCAGATCGCCCGTGCGCTGATGACCGACCCCGAGCTGCTGCTGATGGACGAGCCCGCCGCCGGCCTGGACCTCGGCGGCCGGGAGGACCTGGTCGCGACGCTGTCCCGGGTCGCGATGGACCCGGACTCGCCCGCCACGGTGCTGGTCTCCCACCACGTCGAGGAGATCCCGCCGGGATTCGGCCACGCCCTGCTGCTGCGCGAGGGCGGCGTCGTCGCCCAGGGCCTGATCGGCGACGTGGTCACCGAGGAGAACCTCGGCACGGCCTTCGGGATGCCGCTGAGCGTCACCTACGACGAGGGACGGTGGACGGCCCGGCGTCGACCGGCGCGCCATCTGGCCTAGGCTGCACGCATCGGACGGGGGATAGGGTCGATCCATGGACTGGTTCCAAGACTGGCAAGGGTGGCTGGGTGTGGCCATCGTGCTCGCCGGCCTGGAGATGCTCAGCCTCGACCTGATCCTCATCATGCTCGCCGCCGGCGCCGTCGCCGGCATGGTGATGGCGATCATCGGCCTCCCGTTCGCCGTCCAGGCTCTCGTCGCCGCCGGCACCGCGCTCGCCATGCTCGCCTTCGTCCGGCCGTCCATGGCCCGGCGGATGCACGGCGGCCCGGACCTGGAGATCGGTCACGGGAAGCTGGTCGGCACCCAGGGCACCGTCACCGAGCGGATCACCGGGCTGGAGCCCGGCCGGGTGCGGCTCTCCGGGGAGATCTGGAGCGCGCTGCCCTACGACGAGACGCTGGTCATCGAGGCCGACACCCCGGTCGAGGTGCTCGAGATCCGCGGCGCGACCGCCTACGTCCACCCGGTTCCGACGCTCGAGGGCTGAGCTGGTCGCCGGGGGCGAACCACACCACCACCAACACAAGGAGGGAGATCGATCGTGACGATCGTGCTGGTGCTGCTGTTGCTGCTCCTGGCCTTCGTCGTGCTGCTCCTGGTCAAGACGGTCCGGATCGTGCCCCAGGCACGCGCCGCCATCGTGGAGCGCTTCGGCAAGTACAAGGGGACACTCCCCGCCGGGCTCAACATCATCGTCCCGTTCATCGACAACCCGCGCTATCTCATCGACCTGCGCGAGCAGGTGGTGAGCTTCCCGCCGCAGCCGGTGATCACCGAGGACAACCTGGTCGTCTCGATCGACACGGTCATCTACTTCCAGGTCACCGACCCGGTGGCCGCGACCTACGAGATC
Organism: Nocardioides rotundus; assembly: GCF_019931675.1. Lineage (GTDB taxonomy): Bacteria > Actinomycetota > Actinomycetes > Propionibacteriales > Nocardioidaceae > Nocardioides > Nocardioides rotundus. The sequence continues at coordinate 1,842,587 of NZ_CP082922.1, read as the reverse complement.
GCCAACTACATCCAGGCGGTCGAGCAGCTGACCATGACCACGCTGCGCAACATCGTCGGCGGCATGGACCTCGAGCAGACGCTCACCAGCCGCGAGGAGATCAACAACGGCCTGCGCGGCGTGCTGGACGAGGCGACCGGCAAGTGGGGCATCCGCGTCAACCGGGTGGAGATCAAGGGCATCGACCCGCCGCCGTCGATCAAGGACGCGATGGAGAAGCAGATGCGCGCCGACCGCGACAAGCGCGCGCTGATCCTCTCCGCCGAGGGTGAGCGGCAGTCCGCGATCCTCACCGCGGAGGGCAACAAGCAGTCCGCGATCCTCAACGCCGAGGGTGAGCGGGAGTCGCAGATCCTACGCGCCCAGGCCGACCGGGAGGCCGCGATCCTCCGGGCGCAGGGTGAGGGCCAGGCCATCCAGACCGTGTTCCAGGCGATCCACGACGGCCAGCCCGACCAGTCGCTGCTGGCCTACCAGTACCTCCAGATGATGCCGAAGATCGCCGAGGGCGACGCCAACAAGGTGTGGGTCATCCCCTCGGAGATCACCAAGGCGATGGAGGGGCTGGGCTCCTCCATCCACGAGATCGCCGGCATCCCCAAGGACGCGACGCCGCGCAAGCGGGTGGACATGGGCCCGAGCGAGCCGCAGCTGGCGAAGACCTCCGACACCGAGCTGACGAGCACCAACAAGGCGGTCGAGGAGGCCATCGCGGCGGCCGACGCCGCGGCGAACCCGGCCGGCTCGAAGTCCGGCTCCGGCTCCGGCTCCGCGCCCGCCGACGCGGGCAGCGGGCACGCCGCGTCGCCCGCGGAGACGCCGCCTCCGCCGCTGCCCGATGACGGGGCGAGCGACGTACCTCCTCCGCCGCCGGCGCCGGGAGCGGCTCCTCAGTGACGTGGTACGAGGCCGTGGCCATCCTGATCGCCGGGATGGCCGCGGGCACGATCAACACCGTGGTGGGGTCGGGAACGCTGATCACGTTCCCGACCCTCCTCGCGTTCGGTGTCCCGCCGATCACCGCGAACGTCTCCAACAACGTCGGCCTCGCGCCGGGGTCGCTGTCCGGCGCGATCGGCTACCGCCGGGAGCTCTCGGGTCAGTGGCCCCGGCTGCGCCGCCTGGTGGTGGCCTCGCTGATCGGCGGGCTCGCGGGCGGCCTCCTTCTCTTCGCCCTGCCCGCCTCGGCCTTCGAGGCCATCGTCCCCGTCCTCATCGGCCTCGGCTGTCTGCTGGTCGCGGTCCAGAAGCCGCTCAGCGCCTGGGTGGCACGCAGGCACGACGCCACCGGCGGCGTCGGCTACCACGGCGCGTGGTGGGTGTGGCCGCTGGTGCTCCTCGCCGGCGTGTACGGCGGCTACTTCGGCGCCGCGCAGGGCGTGCTCCTCATGGCGATCCTCGGCATCGGCGTGCCCGAGACCCTGCAGCGGCTCAACGCGGTGAAGAACGTACTGGCCCTCGCGGTCAACGGGATCGCGGCGGTGCTCTTCATCGTGGTCGCCGACGTGGACTGGGTGATCGCCGGGCTGATCGCCGCCGGGGCGGTCATCGGCGGCCAGCTCGGTGCGACCGTCGGCCGCCGGCTCCCCGACCCGTTCCTGCGACTGCTGATCATCACCGTCGGGCTGGCCGCGATCATCAGCTTCGTGGCCGGCTGAGCGCCGGTCAGGGCAGGTAGGCGAGCACCCAGCGGGCGAGCTCGTCGTAGACCTCGGCCCGGGGTCCGGGCAGGGACAGCACCACGTCGTGGCGCGCGCCCGGGATGGACACCACGGTGACGTGCGCACCCAGCTGGGGCGCCCACTGCCGGATCTGGGCGACGTCGAGGACGATGTCGAAGCCGTCCGCCACCTCGTCGTCGGGGCTGCTCGGCCACGCGGACCCGCCCGAGGTGAGCACCAGGATCGGTCCCTGCAGGTCCAGGCCCCGGTGGACCCGCTGGTGGCCGCGCCGGACCGCCCGCAGCCAGCCGTAGTAGATGGGCCAGGAGTCCAGGGGCTTCCAGGCCAGGTCGTAGTCCCACTCACCGCGGTGCTGACGGTGCAGGGAGCGGCCGTAGACCTGGTCCACCGTCCTGCGGATCTCGGCCCGGGGGCGGCGAGCGCCGATCTGGGAGATGAGCTGCCCCGTGACGGCGTTGCGGATCAGCCAGGGTCCGCGCAGGTCGAGCCAGGGGGCGTTGAGCACGGTGCCGGCGAGCGGCAGGGCTCGGTCGTCCGCCCAGAGCGAGACGACCAGGCCGCCGGTGGAGTGCGCGGAGAGCACCACCTGCTCGTGCCCGTCGCGCTCGTGGATCCGCCGCCAGGCTGCGTCCAGCTCCTCGTAGTAGGTCGTGAGGTCGTCGACGTAGTTGGGCGTCTGGTGCGAGCGCAGCGAGCGGCCGTACTTGCGCAGGTCCAGGGCGTAGAACTCATAGCCCCGGGCGGTCCACCACTCGGCGTACTCGGTGTGGAAGAAGTAGTCGGCGAACCCGTGCACGTGCAGGACCGCGCCCCTGACCTCGCCCTCGGCCGGACGGTGCACGAGATTGGCCTCGACGGGGCCCTCGTCGTCCGGCGCGAGGACGATCGTCTCGACCGCGTAGGGCTCGCCGAGGACGTCGGGACGCCAGTCGCTCACCATGCCGGGATCCTCTCAGGCACGCCCCGCGGCGGCCTCCACCAGGCCGCCGAAGAGCTCCCGCTCCGCCGCCATCTCCGGGTGCCACTGAGCGCCCACCCAGAAGCGGTCGCCGGCCCGCTCGATCGCCTCAACGGTGCCGTCGTCGGCGCGCGCGACGATCTCCAGGCCCGGGGCACGGGCGACCGACTGGTGGTGGTGGCACCGCACCTGCAGCCGCTCGCCGACCAGGCCGGCCACCCGGCTGGCGGGGTCGACGACGACCTCGGTGTCGCCGAAGCGGTCGCCGCCGGGGGAGTGCTGCTCGTGCCCCACCACGTCCGGGGTGTGCTGGTCGAGGGCCCCGCCTGCATGCACCGCCATCAGCTGCATGCCGCGGCACACGCCGAGCACCGGGAGCCCGGCCGCGTCGGCGGCGTCGAGCAGCGCGGTCTCCCACGCGTCCCGGTCCGGGCGCCAGCCCTGAATGCGCTGGTGGGGGCGCGCGCCGTACCTCTCGGGGTCGATGTCCGCGCCACCGGAGATCACCAGCCCGTGCAGCCCCGCGACCACGTCGGCGGCCGCCCCCGGCAACGGGAGCGCCGGCGGCAGCAGCAGGGGTACGCCGCCCGCGGTGACCACCACGTCGGAGTACTCCGCATGCAGGACGTCGGCCGGCTGCCGGCGCCACACCCCCCAGGTGGCGGCCTCGCGGTAGGTGCTCAGGCCGATGCGCGGCCGGGGCGCGACGGAGGGCGGCATGCCCCGGGGATACCCGCTCGGCGCCGTGGGGTCAAGACGGTCGCCGGCGACCGAAGAACGGCGCAACCCGCCCTTGGACGCGTCCACCGCGACCTGCGACGGCCGTCATCTAGCCGAAGGTCAGGACGATTCCGCTGTCACGCAGCGTGGTCTCGGGTGTCTTATCAGGGCACGGGCCACACCTTGGGGGGTGTGCGCGAGCTGTCTGAACCGTCACGGGGGTGTGACGGGCAGCTCCCACCTGGCTCCTCCTGGGGGGAGGTGCGGGCGGCCGGCAACGGTGCGCGTCGCGCGCGCACCGGGAGGAGGAGCTCGACCATGTATCGCATCCAGACCCACCTGCCGGGTCCGGTTCCGCGGCGGCGTGTCCGGGGGATCGCCGTCGCCGGGTCCGCTGTCGTGTTCGCCGGTGCCGGCCTGGGCCTCGCGCCCGCCGCAATGGCCGACCCACCCGGCAACAACGGCACCGTCAAGGTCGACGGCACCGACATCGAGTCCGTGCCGGACAACGACCCGCACGTCGGCTGCACCTTCACCATCGACTGGTTCAACTTCGACGACGCCGCGACCTCGACGGTGACGTTCGCGCTGCAGGCGTCGACGACGGACGGCAGCCTCTCGGTCGACGGACCGGGCACGGTCACCCTCCAGGACGACCCCGCGGGCGGGGCCGGCGGCGACCCGGACGGCTCGCAGGCCTACACGCTGTCCTTCGACGGCTCGCCTCAGCCCCAGCAGGGCTACCACGTGAAGCTGACGGTCAACACCACCGGCTCCCAGGGGTCGGACGTGAAGTCCAAGGTCTTCTGGGTGCAGGGCTGCGACGCCCCCACCCCGGAGCCCACGCCGACGGCGGAGCCGTCGCCCACGGAGTCGCCCACGGTCCTGCCCACCGAGGAGACCGAGACCCCGGAGCCGACCGAGCAGCCGAGCGAGAGCCCGTCGGTCCTGGGGACCGAGGACTCCGAGGAGAGCCCGGCGCCCGCGGCGACACAGCCGCCGTCCGCGGCTCCCGAGGAGGCGGCGGCCGTGCCCACGGAGGTGGCCGCGGGTGCCACGGCCGAGCCGGACAACGCGCTCGCGCTCACGGCGCTCGCCGGCGCGGCCGGCCTGGCCGCGCTCAGCGGCGGTGCCGTGCTGCTGCGGCGGCGCCGGGGCTGACGCGCCCGTGCTCGCAGGACCGGTGGCCCGGCCGTTCGTGCCGGGCCACCGGGTCAGCGGCGCTGGCCGAAGGTCAAGACGATGTTGAGCTCGCCGTCGTCAGCGCGCCGGACGCCGATCCCGGCGACCCGCGCGCGGCCCTTCATGATCACCGTGCGGTGGCCCTCGGAGGCCATCCACGCGTCCACGATCTGCCGCGGGGTGGGGTCGCCCCCACCCCAGGCGATGACCTCGCCGACCCACTGCAGCCGGCAGTCGCGCAGGACCTTGCCCATGTCGCGATGGGCCTTGGTGTCCACGGTGGTCAGCTTCTGGGCCCACCGCTCGGCGCCGGTGTCCTGGCAGCTCTGGATGCGGCGCACCGGCACCCGGTCGCGGGCGACGCGCCGCTTGTTGATCAGGTGGACCACGCGGGTCTCGAACTCGTCGAGGTTCTTCTGCGGGTCGGCGTCCGGGTCGACCGGGGCGAGTGGGGCGAGGGAGGCGCTCGCCGGTGAGGTGGCGAGGCCGGGCAGGAGGGTGGCGAGGACGGCCAGGGCGAGCGTCGCCACGAGGCGGGGAAGGCGTGACATGAGGGAACTCCGTTCGAGCGTGGCCGGGGGAGGACGACGGCCACCAGACTTGAGTACTAGTAGACCATGAGACTTTGGTATATGTCACCAGATCGACCAGGATCCGTGCGCCCGGGGCGCCATCGCGGCCGCCCCGTCCCACGCCCCCGGCTGACCGCCGTACTCCTGACCACGGGCGCGGCACTGCTCGTCGTGGCGTGCGGGCAGCAGCTGCGCGCCACCTCCGACACCGAGGTGACCGCCCGGCCGACCGGCGCATCGGCGAGCGGCGCCTCGACGGGCACCGGGCCGCGCGCACTCCCGGTGCGGGACGTCCCGGCGCCGCGGGAGACGCCGCGCCCGGCACCGCGGCCCGCGGAGCCCACCCGGGTGGACCTGCCGAGCCTGGGCGTCTCCGCTCCGGTCGAGCCGGTCGACGCGCCCGACGGCGTGCTCATCCCGCCGGCGGACCCGGGTCGCCTCGGCTGGTGGGCCGAGGGCGCGCTGCCGGGCGCGGCGCGCGGTAGCGCACTCATCGCCGGCCACACCGTGCACGACGGCGCCGCGCCGCTGAACGAGCTGGAGCGGGTGGCCCCGGGCGACCGGGTGCGCGTCGGCACCCGGCGCGGCCCGCTGGCCTACCGGGTCACCGACGTGGAGGTGCTGACCAAGGGGCGGCTGGCGGACCGCGCGCAGGCGATCTTCTCCCAGGAGGTGCCCGGACGGCTGATCCTGCTGACCTGCGAGGACTGGGACGGCACCCAGTACCTCAGCAACGTGGTCGTCACCGCCGAGCGGGTACGGCGCTGACGACGAGCCGCGGAATCAGTGCTGGTAGGTGCCGGTCAGGATCGCCCGGCCGAGGGTCTTGAAGGCGAGGTTGAAGGAGACGACCGCCGCGGAGGCGTCGTCGTCCACCCCCAGCGACTCCTCCGACACCGCGTGCACCACGAAGTAGTAGCGGTGCACCTGGTCGCCCGGTGGCGGAGCGGCGCCCATGAAGCCCTTCTCGCTCCCGTCGTTGCGCACGTGGAACGCCTTCCCGGGGAGATCGCCGGCGGCCGCGCCGGTGTCCAGCGAGGTGACGTCGGCGGGCAGGTCCACCAGCACCCAGTGCCAGAAGCCGGACGGCGTCGGCGCGTCGGGGTCGAAGCAGGTGACGACGTAGGACTTCGTCCCCTCCGGCGCGCCGGACCAGGACAGCTGCGGGCTGATGTTGCCCTCGGAGGCCACCTGGCCCGGGCCCAGCGGCTGGCCGTCGGCGACGTCCTCGCTGGTCACGGTGAAGGAGGCGGTGGCAGGGAGCAGGTCGTAGGGGTCGGGCTTGACGGGTCGCTCGATGCTCATGACGTGGACCCTAGTCCGGACCCCTGAGCGCGGACCACCAGACTGGTGCCGTGACCGAGCAGACCGACCCCGCGCCGTACCCCGTCGGACTGCGCCTCGCCGGACGCCGCGTGGTGGTCGTGGGCGGCGGTCACGTCGCCCAGCGCCGCGTGCCGGCCCTGATCGCGGCCGGCGCTGACGTCCTGCTGGTCTCGCCCGAGGTCACCCCCGCGATCGAGGGCATGACCTCGGAGATCACCTGGGCGGCGCGCGGCTTCGAGGAGGGCGACCTCGATGGTGCGTGGTACGTCGTCGCCGCGACCGACGACCCCGACGCCAACGAGCGGGTCAGCGCCGCAGCCGAGGAGCGGCGGATCTTCTGCGTCCGCTCCGACGACGGTCGCGAGGGCTCGGCCTGGACCCCGGCGGTCGGCCGGTACGGCGGCATGACGGTGGCCGTCCTCGGCAACCGAGAGCCCCGGCGGTCGGCGGGCCTGCGGGACGCGGTCATGGCGGCGATCGGCTCGGGCGAGATCGACGTCTCCTCGGCCCACGAGAGCCAGCCCGGCGTCGTCCTGGTGGGCGGCGGCCCCGGCGATCCGGACCTGGTGAGCGCCGCCGCGCGGCACGCGCTGGCGAGCGCCGACGTGGTGGTGGCCGACCGGCTGGCGCCGCGCGAGCTGCTCGACGAGCTGGGGGCGCATGTGGAGCTGGTGGACGTGGCGAAGCTGCCGCGCGGCCGCTCGGCCCTGCAGGAGGAGATCAACCGGGTCCTGGTGGACCGGGCTCGCGAGGGCAAGCGGGTGGTGCGCTTCAAGGGCGGCGACAACTTCGTCTTCGGCCGCGGCTTCGAGGAGCTGCTGGCGTGCGCCGAGGCCGGGGTGCCGGTCGAGGTCGTGCCGGGGCTGTCCTCGGCGATCGCCGTACCCGCCCGCGCCGGGATCCCGGTGACCCACCGCGGCATGACGCACGAGTTCTGCGTGGTCAGCGGCCACCTGCCGCCGGGTCATCCCGAGTCGCTGGTCGACTGGGAGGCGTTGGCCCGCCTGCGTGGCACGGTCGTGCTGATGATGGCGGTGGAGAACGCCCCGGCGATCGCCGCCGCGCTCGTCGAGGGCGGGCGCGCGCCGGACACCCCCGTCGCGGTGATCGTGGAGGGCACGATGCCGGGGGAGCGCACCGTGCTCTCGACCCTGGCCGCCCTGGGCGACGACCTGGTCGCCGAGCAGGTCCGCCCGCCCGCCATCATCGTCGTCGGCGACGTGGTGGCGCTGGCCCGCCCGGAGCACTACGCGCGTGGCTGAGCTGGTCCGGGTCGACGACCCGGCGGACCCTCGGCTGGGGGACTACCGCGACCTGCGCGACGTCGAGCTGCGCAAGCACCTGGAGGCCGAGCACGGGCTCTTCCTCGCCGAGGGGGAGAAGGTGGTCCGGCGCGCCGTCGAGGCCGGCCATCGCCCGCGCTCCTTCCTCATGGCCGAGCGCTGGCTGGCCGGGCTGGCCGACGTGCTCGACGCCTCCGACGCTCCCTGCTTCGTGGTCAGCGAGGCGCTGGCCGAGCAGGTCACCGGCTTCCACGTGCACCGCGGCGCCCTCGCGTCGCTGGAGCGCACGCCGCTGCCCTCGGTCGACGAGGTGCTCGCCGGCGCGCGGAGCGTGCTGGTGCTGGAGGACGTCGTCGACCACACCAACGTCGGCGCCATCCTGCGCTGCGCCGCCGCCCTCGGCTTCGACGCGGTGCTGCTCTCCCCGCGGTGCGCGGACCCGCTCTACCGGCGCGCGGTCAAGGTCGCGATGGGCGCGGTGTTCTCCGTGCCGTGGACCCGGCTGCCGGAGTGGTACGACGCCCTGCCGGACCTCTCCCAGCGCGGCTTCACCACCGTCGCGCTCACCCTCGCCGCCGACGCGGTCCCGGTGGAGGAGGCGGTCGCCGGCCTGGACCGGGTGGCCCTGGTCCTCGGGTCGGAGGGTCACGGCCTCTCGGCGCGCTGGCAGGCCGCCGCGGACCGTCGGGCGATCATCCCGATGCACGGCGGCGTCGACTCGCTCAACGTCGCGGCCGCCGCGGCGGTGGCCTGCTACGTCACAGCTCGCCGGTGACCGCCTCGGGCCCGGCATGCTCGGCCGGCCACTGGGGCGGGTAGTCCTCCGCCGCACGGTCGTGCTCCTTGCGCAGCCGCTTGAACGCCTTGGTCGAGATCCGGTCGCCGAAGACGGTGCCCTGCGTGTGGTCGGTCTCGTGCTGCAGGCAGCGTGCCAGCAATCCATTGCCGGAGAACTCCACTCGCTGCCCGGAGAGTCCGGTGCCGGTGACGCTCGCGCGGTCCGGTCGGGCGCACTCGACGAACGCGCCGGGGTAGGAGAGGCAGCCCTCGAGGTCGTCGTCCAGCCGCCGGTCAACGCCCTCGGGCAGCGTCAGCTCGGGGTTGCAGACGACGCCCGCGAACCGGCGGCCGTCCTCGTCGGGGCAGTCGAAGACGAAGACGGCCAGGTCGACCCCGATCTGGCAGGCGGCCAGCCCGACCCCCTCGGCGGCGTACATGGTCGCCGTCATGTCGGCGACCAGGGAGCGGAGCTCGTCGTCGTACGACGTCACCGGCCGCTGGGCCCGGTGCATGACCGGCTCACCCCACCGGGTCATCGGGCGGACGCGACCGCCCTCGGGGAGCGGGTCGTGCGGCGTCTCGGGGGCCTGCTCGGTCATGCCCTGCATCGTAGGGTGACTCGACCCACAGGACGGCATCGTAGCCGGATGGTGTAACTGCGAGTTACATTATCCGCATGTCCCTGACCAAGACTCTGCGCCCCGGCGGCCGGAACGGGCTGTCGCGCAGCGAGAACCGAGACCCGATCGGCATCCTGGTGGCCGGCCTCAACCGGCTGGCCCGCAGCGACGTCCTCGACCGGGTCGGCCTGCGCAAGCAGGCCGAGCAGACCGTCTTCACCGTCACCCGCGGAGGGTTCCGGGTCGCCACGACCGCCGGCCGCTCGTTCCGCCGGATGGGGAGCTCGCAGAAGCCGGGGACGCGCACGTCGACCGCGCCCGCCACCGGCGTCTTCGACCTCACCCCGACCGAGGACGAGCAGATGCTCGCCGACGTGGTCGGCGAGCTGGCGACCGAGGTGCTCCGGCCGGCCGCCGCCGAGGCGGACGACGCGTGCCAGGCGCCGGAGGAGGTACTCAAGGCCGGCCAGGAGGTCGGCCTGCCGCTCCTCGGCGTGCCCGACGAGCTCGGCGGGATCGCCGAGCAGCGGTCGGCGACGGCCGGCGTCCTGGTCGCGGAGGCCCTGGCCAAGGGCGACATGGGTCTGGCGGTCGCCAGCCTCGCTCCGGGCTCGGTCGCCACCGCGCTCGCCCTCTGGGGCACCGACGAGCAGCAGCAGACCTACCTGCCGGCGTTCACCGGCGACGACGTACCCGCCGCGTCGCTCGCCCTGACCGAGCCGCAGGTGCTCTTCGACGTGCTCCGGCCGCAGACCACCGCGACCCGCTCCGAGGACGGCTTCGTCCTGAACGGCGTCAAGGCGATGGTGCCGCGCGGCGCCGACGCCGAGCTCTTCGTGGTCGGTGCGCTGCTCGAGGACCGGCCCGTGCTGTTCCTCGTCGAGTCCGGCACCGAGGGGCTGGAGATCGAGGCGGAGCCCGCGATGGGCGTCCGCGCCGCGGCCCTGACCACGCTGCACCTCAAGGACGTCCGGGTGCCGGCCACCGCCGTCCTGGGCGAGACCGACGGCAGCACCTACACCGAGTGCGTCCGGCTCTCGCGTCTCGCCTGGTGCGCACTGGCCGTGGGCACCGGCCAGGCGGTGCTGGACCGCGTCATCCCCTACGTCAACGAGCGCGAGGCCTTCGGCGAGCCGATCGGCCACCGCCAGTCCGTGGCCTTCATGGTCGCCAACATCGGCATCGAGCTGCAGGGCATGCGGCTGGCGACCTGGCGCGCCGCGGGCCGTGCCGCCCAGGGCAAGGACTTCGCCCGCGAGGTGGCACTGGCCCGGCGCCTGTGCACCGAGCGTGGCATGCAGATCGGCAACGACGGCGTCCAGCTCCTCGGCGGGCACGGCTTCGTCAAGGAGCACCCGGTGGAGCGGTGGTACCGCGACCTCCGGGCCATCGGCGTGATGGAAGGAGGCGTGCTCGTCTGAGACGGGCCACCCACCATGATCAACCTCGAAGTCCCCAAGAAGCACCGGGCACTGGTCGACCAGGCCCACCAGGTCGCGATGAACATGCTGCGGCCGATCTCCCGGAAGTACGACCGGGCCGAGCACGAGTACCCCCGCGAGCTGGACATGCTCGCGGCGATGATCGACGGGCTCTCGGAGTCCGGCGCCTCCGAGGGGGCCGGCGCCGCGGGCGTGCGCCGCTCCGAGGGCGAGGACACCGGCGTGCGCAACGGCGCCAACCTCGCCTCGGTCCTCTCCATCGCCGAGATGTGCTGGGGCGACACCGGGCTGCTGCTCTCCATGCCCCGCCAGGGGCTCGGCAACTCCGCCATCGCCTCGGTCGCCACCGACGAGCAGCTGGAGCGGTACGACGGCACCTGGGCCGCCATGGCGATCACCGAGCCGGGCACCGGCTCGGACTCCGCCAGCATCCGCACCACCGCGGTCAAGGACGGCGACGAGTACGTCCTCAACGGCGAGAAGATCTTCGTCACCTCCGGCGAGCGCGCCGACAGCGTGGTCGTGTGGGCCACCCTGGACAAGTCCCTCGGCCGGGCCGCGATCAAGTCCTTCGTGGTCCGCAAGGACAACCCGGGCATGAAGGTCGAGCGACTGGAGCACAAGCTCGGCATCCGTGCCTCGGACACCGCCGTCATCACGTTCACCGACTGCCGGGTCCCGGCCGAGGATCTGCTCGGCTCGCCCGAGGTGGACGTCAAGCAGGGCTTCGCCGGCGCGATGGCGACCTTCGACAACACCCGCCCGCTGGTCGCCGCGATGGCGGTCGGCTGCGCCCGCGCCTCGCTCGACCTCACCCGCGACCTGCTCGAGCAGGCCGGGGTCGAGATCGACTACGACAAGCCGGCCCAGCTGCAGCCCGCCGCTGCGGCGACCTTCCTCCGCCTGGAGGCCGAGTGGGAGGCGGCCCGACTGCTCACCCTGCAGGCCGCCTGGCTGGCCGACAACCGCAAGCCCAACTCGCTGGAGGCCTCGATGGCCAAGGCGAAGGCCGGCCGGGTGGGCACTGAGGTGACCCTCTCCTGCGTCGAGCTCTGCGGGGCCGTGGGCTACGCCGAGGGCGAGCTGCTGGAGAAGTGGGCGCGCGACTCCAAGATCCTCGACATCTTCGAGGGCACCCAGCAGATCCAGCAGCTCATCGTGGCCCGTCGGCTGCTGGGGCTCTCCAGCGCTCAGCTGAAGTGAGGCGACCGGCCGACCCGCCCCCCGCGCGGGTCGGCCGGCCCCCACCCCGAGCCCTCCCGGAGGATCCCCCCATCCCCCGGGAGGACGATCAGCCGACCGCCCGGAACGGGTCGTGCTCGGCCAGCAGCTTGTCCACGCGCGCCTGGTCCAGGCGCCCCAGCAGCGAGTGCTCCTCCTGCGCGTCGCGGACGCACTTGGCCAGGGAGAACGCCGACGTGGTCAGGAACAGCGTGCCCAGGGCCAGGAAGGCCTTGATCCACGGGTCCGCGGGCAGCAGGTAGACGGCGACCAGCATGGTCATCAGGGCCACGCCGAAGGAGATGGCGGCCTGGGCGTAGTAGGCGGTGGTGTTCCGCACGGTGCTCTTCTCGGTGCTCATGGCGAAGAGCCTGTCGGGTTCGCGGCGTCGCCGTACCCGTGCCGATGCCTGACTCGTCTGAGTATGCGCACCCGGTTCCGCGTGGACGTGCGTACCGACCGGCTGGTCGGATGGTGGCCATGAAGCTCTATGCCGATACCCCGGTACGGCGGACCCGCCAGGTCGCCGGCGACCTGCTGTTCGTGCTGTGGCTGGTGCTCTGGGTCTACGTGGCGGGAGTGGTGCACGACGCCACCACCGAGCTCGCCGACCCGGGTCGCCAGGCGGAGCGGGCGGCCGAGCGCCTCTCCGGCGGGCTCGGCGACGCCCGGGACTCCCTGGCCGACGTACCCCTGGTCGGCGAGCGCGTCGCCGCGCCGTTCGACCTGGCCACCGATGCCTCCGACGAGCTCGCGCAGGCCAGCCGCGACCAGGTGCGCGCGGTGGAGTCGCTGGCCTTCTGGCTGCGCCTGTCGATCGCGACCATGCCGACCCTGCTGGTGGCCGCCTTCTACCTGCCCGGACGCGTGCGGTTCGCCCGCCGGGCGAGTGCCGGGCAGCGGTTCGTCGACTCGGCCGACGACCTGGACCTGTTCGCGCTGCGCGCCCTGGCCACCCAGCCCATGCACGTGCTCGCCCGGGTGAGCGACGACCCCGCGGGTGCCTGGCGCGACCGGGACCCGGCGGTCATCGCCCGGCTGGCCGAGCTCGAGCTGCGCTCGGTCGGCCTGCGACCGCCGCGATAGCAGCGCATTCGGGCCCGCAGGTGTGAGGATGACGCCATGACCCCGACCGTGAGCCCCCGGACCACCAAGCTGAAGGATGCCGACCGCACCGACCTGATCGTGGACGTGCTCGACGACGCCTTCGGTCCGCTGATGCGCCACAACCCCGCGGCCTTCCGCACCAAGTTCCGCAAGATGGCCGCCGACCCGCACTCGTTCTACCGCGGCAGCGCCAGCCTGTTCTTCGCCGACATGACGGCGCGCGAGGACCCGTTCGCCAACGACGAGGGGAGCCGGATCTGGATCCACGGCGACCTGCACGTGGAGAACTTCGGCACCTACCTCAACTCCGACGGGCTGATGGTCTTCGACGTCAACGACTTCGACGAGGCCTATCTCGGCACCTTCACCTGGGACCTCCAGCGGTTCGTCGCCTCCCTGGCCCTCCTGGGCTGGCAGAAGGCACTGCCGGAGAAGGAGGTACGGCGGCTCATCGCGCGCTACGTCGTGCCTACCTCGCCCAGGTCGACCACTACGCCGACGTGCAGAACGACGAGGACTTCGCGCTGCACTTCGACAACACGACCGGAGCCGTGCACACCGCGCTGGTCGCGGCCCGCTCGATGCGGCGGGCCGACCTGCTGGCCGGGTCCACCGAGCAGGTCGACGGCCGCCGGGTGTTCCGCGACCGGCCGGGCGTGCGGCGGCTCTCCCAGGCCGAGCGGAGGAAGGCGGTGCGCGCCTTCGAGGGCTACCTCGAGACGATCCCGGAGGACAAGCGCTTCGACCGCGACCTGTTCTACGACCTGCACGACGTGGTGGGCCGCAGCGGCTTCGGCATCGGCAGCGCCGGCCTGCCGGCGTACTCCCTCCTCGTCGAGGGATACAACCAGGCGCTGGACAACGACGTGGTGCTCTCGATGAAACAGGCCAACGTGCCGGCACTGAGCCGGTTCGTCGACCGGGCGCAGGTGGAGGGCTACTTCCTCAACGAGGGTCACCGGACCGTGGTGAGCCAGCGGGCGCTGCAGGTGCACACCGACCCGCTGCTCGGCCACACCGAGATCGACGGCGTGGGGTTCGTCGTCTCCGAGGTCTCGCCGTACGAGGTCGACCTGGACTGGCGCAACCTGACCGAGCCCGACGACATGGCCGAGGTCGTCGACTACCTCGGGCGCGCCACCGCGAAGATCCACTGCGCGTCGGACGAGGACAGCGACCAGGACCTCGTCGAGTTCCAGGTCGAGGCCGCGATCGTCGAGTCGCTGAAGGGCCGCCGCCGCGAGTTCACCACCTGGCTGCAGGACTTCGGGGTGGAGTACGCCGACCGCGTGCGGCGCGACTATGCGCTGTTCGTCGACGCGTTCCGGGAGAACCGGATCCGGGTCAGCGCCACCTGACTCCCGCACGACGTCGCGCCGAACAACGTCATACGTCCCGGGGAAGCGGTTCCCCACTCCGCATGACGTCCTGAGCCGTCCGGGCATAGCGTCATACGTTCCGGGGAAGCGGTTCCCCACTCCGCATGACGTCCTGGCGCAGGGGCAGGGGCGGCTGGTGTCAGCCGAGCAGGCGGGCCCCGCGGGAGGGGACGGCGCGCAGGAAGCGCGGGGCGGTCCAGCCCTTGAGCGCGAACGCCCCCGCCACGGCGCCGCGCAGCTGCTCCACCGCGCCGGTGGGGACCAGGGCGAGCGCGGAGCCGCCGAAGCCGCCTCCGGTCATCCGGGCGCCCAGCGCACCGGACGCGACGGCGGTGTCGACCACCAGGTCCAGCTCCGGCGAGCTGACCTCGAAGTCGTCGCGCAGCGAGGCGTGCGAGGCTGAGAGGGCGGGCCCGATGTGGCCGGCGCCGCCACGGGCGAGGGTGTCGACGACCTCGTTCACCCGCGCGATCTCGGTGACCACGTGCCGGGCGCGCCGGCGCAGGACCGGGTCGGAGAGCCGCTCCACCTCGGCCGGGGTCGCCGCGCGCAGGGAGGCGTGCCCGAGCTCGGCAGCGGCCGCCTCGCACTCCGACCGCCGGCTCGCATAGCCGCCGTCGGTGAGGGCATGGCTGACCCGGGTGTCCACCACCAGGAGCGTGAGGTCGTCGGTCGCCAGGTCCAGGGCCACCTCGCGGCGGGAGTCGGCGTCGAAGTCGAGCAGCAGGGCGGACCCGGCGGCGCCGTACACCGCCACCGTCTGGTCCATCCCACCGGTCGGGGCGCCCGCCACCTCCGCCTCGGCCCGGATCCCGGCAGCGACCACCGTCTGCTGGACCGGCGTCTGGCGCGGGTCGCGCCCCAGCAGGGCGGCGACGGCGCTGCCCACCGCGCACTCGATCGCCGCGGAGCTGGAGAGCCCGGACCCGAGGGGCACCGTGCTGTCGACGTACACGTCCAGGCCCGGGATCGGCCAGCCCTCCTGGCGCAGTGCCCACAGCACGCCGCCGACATAGGCCACCCACCCGCGCAGCTCGCCGGGGCCGGTCCGGTCGACCCGCCCGGTCCAGGGTGTGTCGGCCTGGGCGCTGGCGACGCGGAGCCGGTCGTCGTCCCGCGCCGCCATCGCCACATAGGTCGCGTGCGGCAGCGCCAGCGGCAGGCACAGGCCGCGGTTGTAGTCGGTGTGCTCGCCGATCAGGTTCACCCGCCCCGGGGCGACCCCCACGACATCGGCGCGGCGGCGCCACGCGCTCTCGAGGCCCGCTCGCACCCGCTCGGCCAGCCGGTCCGGCTCCCCGGCGTCCCACCACGTCATGCCCGGGAGCCTATGTGGTCGTGCCCCGTGACCTTTCCACCCACGGCGCGTTGGACGCCTCGAGTGGCCACTCCTTCGGTGCCACTCCCTGCGATGTCCGGTCCGGGGGGACCGGCTCCACGTCGCCGGGCCCCGGGATCTCGTGGACTCCGGGGCCCGGCTGGGCAGGAATGGGTAGGCTTCCCTCACGTGCGCTTCCTCGACGGCCATCAGCCGCCCCACGACCTGACCTACGACGACGTCTTCATGGTGCCGCAGGCCTCCGCCATCGGCAGCCGCTACGACGTCGACCTGGCCACCAGCGACGGGACGGGCGCCACGATCCCGTTGGTCGTGGCGAACATGACCGCGATCGCCGGCAAGCGGATGGCCGAGACCGTCGCCCGCCGCGGTGGCCTCACGGTGATCCCGCAGGACATCCCGCTGCCGGTCGTCGCCGACGTGGTGCGTGAGGTGAAGTCCCGGCACCTGGTCTTCGACACCCCGATCACCCTCGGTGGGCACCAGACCGTGGCCGAGGCGCTCTCCCTCATCCCCAAGCGTGCGCACGGCGCCGCCGTCGTCGTCGAGGGCGGCCGCCCGGTCGGCGTGGTGACCGAGGAGGACTGCGCCGAGGTCGACCGCTTCGCCCAGGTCGGCCAGGTGATGCGCTCGGACATGGTGCTCATCGGCCAGGACACCAGCCCGCGGGAGGCCTTCGACCGGCTCACCGGCGCCCACGGCAGCCTCGCGGTGGCCGTCGACGAGGGCGGCTGCCTGCTCGGTGTGCTGACCCGGCTGGGCGCGCTGCGGGCCACGCTCTACGACCCGGCCGTCGACGCGGCCGGTCGGCTCCGGATCGCCGCCGCCGTCGGCGTCAACGGAGACGTGGCCGCCAAGGCCCGCGAGCTGCTGGACGCCGGGGTGGACTGCCTGGTGGTGGACACCGCACACGGCCACCAGGAGCGGATGCTCGAGGCGCTGCGCGCGGTCCGCTCCCTCGACCCCGGCGTGCCGGTGGCCGCGGGGAACGTGGTCTCCGCCGAGGGGACCCGCGCGCTGATCGAGGCCGGGGCCGACATCGTCAAGGTCGGCGTCGGGCCGGGCGCGATGTGCACCACCCGGATGATGACCGGGGTCGGACGGCCCCAGTTCTCCGCCGTCCTCGAGTGTGCCGCCGAGGCCCGGGCCGCGGGCCGCCACGTGTGGGCCGACGGGGGAGTGCGCCACCCCCGCGACGTCGCGCTCGCGCTCGCGGCCGGCGCCTCGTCGGTGATGGTCGGCTCGTGGTTCGCCGGCACGCACGAGTCGCCCGGCGACCTGCAGGTCGACTCCGAGGGGCGCGCCTACAAGGTCTCCTTCGGCATGGCCTCGGCGCGGGCGGTCGCCAACCGGACCACGGGCGAGTCGGCGTACGACCGTGCCCGCAAGGGTCTCTACGAGGAGGGCATCTCGTCCTCGCGGATGTACCTCGACCCGGCGCGCCCCGGCGTGGAGGACCTGATCGACCAGATCTGCTCGGGGCTGCGCTCCTCCTGCACCTACGCCGGCGCGACCGGGCTGGAGGACTTCCACGAGCGCGCGACCGTCGGCGTCCAGTCCGCGGCCGGCTTCCACGAGGGGAGGCCGCTCACCACCTCGTGGTGAGCACGACCATGGCACGGCGCTGGCTGGTGGTCGCCGCCACGGCGGCCGAGGCGGCTCACGTCCCCGCCGACCTCCCGCTCGTGATCACCGGGCTCGGGAAGACCGCGGCCGCCGTGGAGACGACCCGCGCCCTGGCGGCGTACGACGACCTGGACAGCCTGACGGTGATCAACCTCGGCACCGCGGGGGCGCTGCGCGACGGCCTCACCGGGCTGCACGAGCCCGGCACGGTGCTCAACCACGACATCAACGCCGAGGCGATCCGGGCGTTGGGCTACGACCCGGAGGAGCGGCTGGAGACCGGGCCGGGGGAGCTGGTGCTGGCCTCCGGCGACCTCTTCGTCTCCGACCCCGGGGTCCGTGAGCGGCTGGCGCGGCAGGCACACCTGGTGGACATGGAGGGGTACGCCGTGGCCTGGGCCGCGCGCTCCTTCGGCGTGCCGGTGCGGCTGGTCAAGCACGTCTCGGACAACGCCGACGAGTCCGCCCAGGACTGGCCGGCGATGGTCGACGCGAGCGCCCGCGCGCTGGCCGACTGGGTCGCCGACCTCACCTCATCGGCGTGAGGAGTTGGCGGTGCGCCCACGCACCACGCCGACGAAGTCCTGCGTGACGTCGTCGTCGCGCTCCACCAGCCACGCGAGCCCGACCCTGGTGGGCTCCAGCTCCGGCACCGGGCGGCTCACCACGTCCTTGGGCGCGAACAGCCGCGCGACCGACTGGGGGAGCAGGACCACGCCGGTTCCGGCCGCCACCGTCTCCACCGCCTGCTTCTCGCTCATCGCGGGCCAGTCCAGCTGCTCGACCTGCGGCTCCCAGCCCGACCGGTGGGGGGCGACGAGCTGCTCGTCGGTCAGGTCCGCGAGCTCGACCTCCTCGCCCGCCGCCACGAAGTGCTCGCGGCCCGCGACGACCACCTGCACCTCGTCGTAGAGCGGGATCAGGTGCAGGCCGTCGCGGTCCACGGGCAGTCGGACCAGCGCCATGTCCACCGACCAGTCGCGCAGCCGGGACTCCTGCTCGCTCTCCGCGAGCGGCACCAGCTCCAGGGGACGCCGGGGGTAGCGCTCCCGCCACACGCGGGCCCACTTGTCGGGGGTCGCGCCGGTCACGAAGCCGACTCGGAAGGGTTGCGCGCTCACGCGTGGAGCGTAGTCGTCACGCCTCTCGACTCGGGCCGGGTCCCGGGTGCTACCTTGCTTCCGCCGTGGTGCACGGGAAGCCGGTCCAACGCCGGCGCGGCCCTCGCCACTGTAGCCGTCGAGCGAGACGGCCCTTGCGGAGCAGCTCGGGTTGCTTCGGACCACTGGGCGCGAGCCCGGGAAGGTCGGCCGTCGAGCATTGACACGGAAGCCAGGAGACCGGCCACGGCGCGTCACGTTCCACGAGGGTTTGGAGAACCAGATGCGCAGCCGACCTGTGCCCCCCGTCCCGGCCGCCCTGTGCGGCGCGGTCCTCGGGCTCGTCCTGACCGGGTGCGCGGGAGCGCCGGTCGCGAGCGACGCCGCCGCGACGGGCTCGCCCACGGGCGGGCGCTATCCCGTCGAGATCGAGAGCTGCGGGCACACGACCACCATCTCGACGCCGCCCGAGCGCGCCGTCACGCTCAACCAGGGAGCGACCGAGGTGGCCCTCGCCCTGGGGCTGGAGGACCGGCTGGTCGGGACGGCGTACCTCGACGACGCGGTCCCGCCCCGGTGGCGTGCCGCCTACGAGTCGGTGCCCGTGCTGGCCCGGGAGTACCCCCAGCGCGAGGAGCTCCTCGCCGCAGCACCGGACTTCGTCTATGCGTCCTATGCCAGCGCCTTCGACGCCAAGGTGGCAGGCAGCCGCACCGAGCTGGAGCAGGCGGGTACGCCGGCCTACCTCTCGCCGTTCGGCTGTGACGACGCCGCCCGGCAGCCGCGCGCCTCGTTCGACGCGGTCTGGGACGAGGTCGACGCCGTGGCCGCAGCGTTCGGCGTGCCCGAACGCGGCGAGCGGCTCCGGCGGGAGCAGGAGGACCGGCTGGCGGCCGTCCGGGAGGAAGGCAGCGGCAGGGGACTGGAGGCGCTCTGGTTCGACTCCGGACGTCGCGCCCCGCTCGTCGGGGGCGGTGCCGGCGGGCCCCAACTCGTCCTGGACGCCGTCGGCGCGGAGAACGTGTTCGCCGACGTCGACGCCGACTGGGCCGAGGGGAGCTGGGAGGACGTCGTGGCCGCCGATCCCGACGTGATCGTGCTGGCCGACGCCGACTGGGACCGCGCTCGCGACAAGATCGCCTATCTCCGGCGAGACCCCGTGCTGAGCCGGCTCACGGCCGTCCGGGAGGGACGGTTCGTCACCGTGCCGTTCTCCGCCTCGACCGTCGGCGTCCGCCTGGTCGACGGTGCCGCATCGGTGGCCCGACAGCTCGACGACCTCGACCTGGAGCGATGACCCTGTCCCGACCTCTCCTGCTCTCGACGGTCGCTGTGGGCGTCGTCGCGCTGATGCTCGCCAGCATGGCGGTGTCCCTCGGCGTGGGCGCCGTGCGCGTCCCCCTGGACTCCGTGGTCGGCGTGGTGCTCAGGCGCATGCATCTGGGCGACTTCGGGGTCACGGTGGTCGCCGACCAGATCGTCTGGCAGCTGCGGATGCCTCGCGTGCTCGGGGCGGCCGCGGTCGGCGGGGGACTCGCCGTGTGCGGCGCCGTACTCCAGTCCCTGACCCGCAACGACCTCGCCGACCCCTACCTCCTCGGCATCTCCTCGGGCGCCTCAGCCGGGGTGGTGACGGTGATGGTGCTCGGCGTGTCGGTGGCCGGCCTGGTGGGGTCCGCCGCGGTGACCGCGGCCGGGTTCCTCGGAGCACTGGCCGCGCTGGTCCTGGTGCTCGGCCTCGCCACGGGCCCCCGCGGCGCCCTCTCCCCGACCAGGACCGTCCTCGCCGGAGTGATCGTCGCCCAGCTGTGCGGGGCCTACGTGTCCGTCGTGGTGCTGATGAGCGGCGACCAGGACGCCGCCCGACGGGTGCTGTCGTGGACGCTCGGCTCGCTCGCCGGCATGCGATGGGAGTCGGCCGTGCTCGTGGCCGCGGTGGCCGTGGCCGGCACCGCCGTGGCGGTGGCGGTGGCGGGGCAGCTCGATGCGTTCGCGTTCGGCGAGGTAGCCGCGCGATCCCTGGGGGTGCGGGTGGAGCGGCTGCGGTGGCTGCTGCTGGTGGTGACCGCGCTGATGACGGCCTGCCTGGTGGCGTACGCCGGCGCGATCGGCTTCGTGGGCCTGGTCGTGCCGCACCTGGTCCGGGGCGTCACCGGCCCGGCGCACCGGGTGCTGCTGCCGCTGTGCGCCCTGGTGGGTGCCACCCTGCTGGTGTGGTCCGACACCGTGGCCCGGTCGCTGGTGGAGAGCCAGGAGATCCCCGTGGGCGTGGTCACCGCCGCGATCGGCGCCCCGTTCTTCTGTTGGATGCTGTTCCGGATGCGGGGCCGCGCATGAGCCTGAGCGCAGCCTCGGTCGGCTGGACGGTCGACCGCACCGTCGTGCTCGACGACGTCACCGTGGCGTTCCGCCCCGGGGTGATGACCGGGCTGCTCGGCCCCAACGGGTCGGGCAAGACGACGCTGCTCACGGTCCTCGCCGGGTTGACCCGCCCGTGCACCGGGCGGGTGCGGCTGGGGGAGGATGACGTGACCCGGATGGCCCCGCGGGACCGGGCACGACGACTCGCCCTGGTCGAGCAGGAGGCGACGACCAGCCTCGGCCTGCGGGTGCGCCAGGTGGTCGAGCTCGGCCGCTCGCCGTACCGATCGAGGTTCTCCCACGGCGACTGCGCCGGCGACCGGATCGTCGACGCCGCGCTCGCCACGGCGCGGGTGGACCATCTGGCCGAGCGGTCGTGGCACACCCTGTCCGGCGGGGAGCGGCAGCGCACCCACCTCGCCCGCGCGCTGGCCCAGCAGCCGGAGGTGCTGCTCCTGGACGAGCCGACCAACCACCTCGACCTGCACCACCGGCTGGACTTCCTGGACCGGGTCCGCAGGCTGGGGCTGACGGTGGTGGCCGCCCTGCACGACCTGGAGCTCGCGGCGGCCTACTGCGACGACCTCGCCGTGCTGGACCGCGGTCGGCTCGTCGCGCACGGCCCGGTGGCCGAGGTGCTCACCTCCGAGCTGCTCGCCCGGGTCTACGGCGTGGACGCCGACGTCGAGCCGCACCCGGTGCACGCGCGGCCGCACGTGCGCTGGAACGGGGTGCTCCCGTGAGGCGCCCACTGAACCAGCGGGCCCAGACCCTGTGCGCGTTCCTCGAGGAGCGGCTGACCGAGGACCTGGCCCGCGTCTGGGAGCGCAGCGAGCACCCCGACGCCCACCGTCGACCGGGTGCGGCCACGCAGGTGGCGGTCGTCGACGACCTGCTGTCCCTGCTCCGCTCCGGGCGGCTGCCGGAGCGTCGGGAGCTGCGGATCCTGATCTTCGGCTACGCGGCGCATCCGGACTTCGACCCCGCCTGGGAGGCGCTGCTCCGGCCGTGAGGTCACCTCACGGCCGGCGGCCGGTCAGGAGGTACTGCAGCTGCACCTCGTGGCCGGGCGCGACGCCGTGGGTGCGGTCCAGCCGGAGGATCTCCTCCAGCGGGGTCACGCTCACCTCGGTGAGCCCCGCCTCGCGCAGCACGTCGGCGGTCGCGTCGATGGTGGGCGCGTCGGCAAGGGGGAGCGCGGCGTCCGGGCGCTCGCCGTACAGCTCGCCCAGGCCGTCGGTGAACCAGGTGCTGTCCGCCATCGCCACCACGCCACCGGGGCGCAGCAGCCGGATCCAGCTCGCCACCGCCTCGGCGGGGTCGCGCAGCGTCCACATGACGTAGCGGCCGACCACCGCGTCGAACGTCGCCGGCGCGAAGGGCGGTGCCACCGCGTCCCCGGGCAGGAACCGCGGCGGACGCGGGTCGGTCGCCGCGTGCTCGCGGGCCAGCTCGAGCATCCCGTCGGCCAGGTCGATCCCGGTCACCCGGTGGCCGAGGCCTGCCAGCAGGCGGGCCACCTGGCCACTGCCGGTGCCGACGTCGAGCACGTCCGCAGGAGCGGGCGGGAGGGCGTCGGACCACACCCGGCCCCAGGCCTCGACGTCGAGGTCGCGGCGCTCCGGACGCTGCTGATAGGCGTCGTACGACGGCGCGCGGGCGGTCCAGTAGTCGTTGATCGCGTCCTGCAGGCTCATGCGCTCCGGTCCTCCGATCGGCGGCGGGTGTGCGGGTGGAAGAGCAGGTGCAGGCGTCCGCCGGCCTCCACCCGCTCGATCCCGATGCCGTACACGGGCTCGAGGATCCCGGGGTCGAGGACCTCGTCGGCCGGACCGGCCGCGGCGATCCCACCGCCCCCGAGTAGCACCAGGTCGTCGCAGTACTGCGCGGCGAGATTGAGGTCGTGCAGGACGACCACGGTGGTCGTCTCCAGCTCGTGCGCGAGCCCGGCGACCAGGCCCAGCACCTCGTGCTGGAAGCGGATGTCGAGGTGGTTGGTCGGCTCGTCGAGGAGCAGGTGGCTGGCCCGCTGGGCCAGGGCCCGGGCGATCAGCACCCGCTGCCGCTCACCGCCGGACAGACCGGCGAAGGGCCTGGCCGCCAGGTGCGCGGCCCCGACCCGCTCCAACGCCAGTGCGGCCACCGACTGGTCGTGCGCGCCGCTGCGCTGGAAGGTCGACAGGTGCGGTCCACGCCCCAGCAGCACCATCTCCGCGACGGTCATCGAGCTCTCCGTGCCGGACTCCTGCACCACCACGGCCAGCCGGCGCGCGGTCTCGCGCGGCGGCAGCGCGGAGAGCGGGTCGCCGTCGAGGGTCACCTCGCCGGTGGGGCTTGTCAGGGCGCCGTAGAGCAGACGCAACAGTGTGGTCTTCCCGCTGCCGTTGGGCCCGATCAGGCCGAGCACCCGGCCGTGTGGGGCGGCGAGGGACACCGCCTGCAGCACCTGCGCCCGTCCGTAGGACCAGGACAGGTCCCGCGCCTCGATCACGACTGGTCCCCGAAGCGGTCCACGATCCGGCGCAGGCCCTCGACCGCCAGCGGGCTGGGCGGCTCGGTGAAGTTGAACAGCTGCGCCATCACGTCGCCGTTGCGGACCGCGGTGAGGTCCTGGGCTCCGGGGAGCTCGGTGATCGCGTCCTCGACCGGACCGGGCTCGCCCTCGCTGTGCAGCAGCACCAGCACGTCGGGGTCGCGGGCGAGCAGCTCCTCGAAGGTGACCTCGAAGACCCGCTCGTCCACGTCGCCGAAGACGTTCTCCAGGCCGGCCGCCTCCAGCTGGGGGTCCGCCATGCTCCCGGTGCCGTAGGCGTACGTCGTACCGCCGCCGACCGTCGGGTAGAGGACCGCGGCCGTGCGACCGGAGGGGCCGCCGACCCGCTTCTCGATCTGTGCGACCTCCTGCTTCAGGTCGGCAGCGGCCTGGCGAGCCTGCTTCTCCCGACCGAACACCTTCCCGTAGAGCTCCAGCTGGTCGTAGACGGCGTCGAAGCCGGGCTCGCCCGCGCCCCGATCGCAGAGCGCGGGCTCCTCCAGCAGCGGGATGCCGACGGCGTCCAGGCTCGAGCGGGAGAGGTTGTCGATCTCGCCGAGCACCAGGTCAGCCTCCTGCCCGATCACCGACTCCTTGGAGATCTGCAGGTGCCCGCTGCTGTCCAGCTCGTCGGTCAGCAGGGGGATGCGGTCGAGCGCGGCGCGGGTCTCCTGGTCGTAGTACTCCTCGGGGTACTGCCCCGCACGCGCGACGACCCGGTCCAGCACGCCGATCTCGGCGAGGAACGGCACTGAGGCGCTCTTGAGCAGCACCGCACGCTCGGGCGCCCGGTCGAAGGTCACCTCGGCGCCGCAGTTCTGCACCGTCACCGGATAGCTGCCGGCGGCGGGGGAGGAGGCGGGTTCGGCCCGGTCGTCGCCGGCGCTGCCGCAGGCACTGAGCCCGACGGCGAGGGCGGAGACGGTGGCGGCGATGCGGAAGCGGAAGTGGGGGACGGGCACGAGGCTCCTCTCGGGATGGGGCAGGACGGGACTCAGCCGCCAGCGGCGTGCAGCCGACGGATGAGCACGAGCAGGAAGGGCGCTCCGACGAGGGAGGTGATGATCCCGATCGGGATCTCCTGCGGGGCGAAGAGCGTGCGGGCGAGGACGTCGGCCCAGACGAGCAGGATCGCGCCCATGAGCGCGGCGACGGCGACCACCCGCACGTGCCGGCCGCCCACCGCGCGGCGCGCGAGGTGGGGGACCACGAGGCCGACGAAGCCGATGCTGCCGGAGGCGGAGACGACCACGCCGATGCACAGCGCCACGACGAGCAGCAGCTGCAGCCGCACCCGGTCGGGGCGTACGCCGATGGTGTGGGCGGTCTCGTCACCGATCGCGAGGGCGTCGAGACGGCGGCCCCACACGGTGAGCAGGGCGACCGAGCCTCCGACGACCACCGCGACGATGAGCAGCGGCGCGCTCCACTGGGCCAGCGCCAGCGAGCCGAGCAGCCAGAACATCACCGACCGGGCGCCCTCGGCGGAGCCGGAGGCGAAGATGAGGAAGCTGGTGAGCGCGTAGAGCGCATAGCCCACCGCGACACCGGCCAGGAGCAGCCGGATCGAGGTGACCCGGCCGGCGCTGCGGGCGACGAGGAAGACCAGGAGGGAGGCGGCCAGGGCGCCGAGGAAGGCCGTGCTCTGCAGGGCGTACTCCCCGAATCCGGCGCCGAAGCCGAAGAGGATGGCGGCCGCGGCGCCGCTGGAGGCGCCGGAGTTGACCCCGAGGAGGTAGGGGTCGGCGAGCACGTTGCGGACCATCGCCTGCAGCGCGACACCGCAGACGGCCAGCCCGGCACCGACGAGCACGCTGAGCAGCACGCGCGGCAGCCGCACCTGCCAGACGATCGCGTCGGCCGGGGCGCTCCAGGCCCCGCCGAGGTCGATCCCGAGGTGGCTCGCCAGGATCCGCGCGACCGTCCCCACCGGGAGCGAGGAGGCGCCGAGACCCACGCCGGCGATGATGGTGAGGACCAGCCCGAGCGTGAGTCCGACCAGCCACGCGGCCGCTCTCCGCCGTCCGGCCCGCAGACCGAGCGGATCCGACCCCGGGGAGGAGGAGCGGTCCGTCGGAGCGTCGGGCTGCCGGGTCGCCGTACCGACGCTCGGGGTCACGCCGCCTCCTCACTTATTGCGAACGATTTGCAACAAGGAGGGTAGCGGGTGGCCGGCCCCGAACATGCAAGGACCCCGGGCCGCTCATGCGATCCGGGGTCCGATGCCTTGCGATGGTGTCCGAGGGGGGACTTGAACTTCCGTCACCGGAGGCCCATCTGGGTACATCGCGGTGCCTGTCAGGCGTGATTCCGCGATTTCCCGCCGGGCTCAGTAGGGCGAAACAGCATCCTGAGGCACCCGGAACACGAGCGGCGGTATCACGCGAGGTATCACGAGAGGAACCCCATGCCGAAGCAGCCACCACAACTACTCAGCGTCGCCGAGGCGGCCACCTTGCTCTCCTGCCTGCGGCGGTTGCCGTGAGCGGGTCGACGCCGTCGGAGCGCCGTCTGCGGGCGCAGATCGCGGCGAACAGCCGGTGGGCGAAGGAGCCCGACCGCTCCGCGGCCACCGCCCCCGCCCGGGCCGGCCTGGATGCGCGGTTCGCCCGGGAGGTCGACCCCGACGGGGTGCTGGCGCCCGACGAGCTCGCGAAGCGGGTCGACGCAGCCCGGCGGGCCTACTTCCAGCGCCTCGCCCTCGCCTCCGCCAAGGCCAGGCGCAGGAAGCGGGGTGATGCCGACTGAAGACCGTCGGTGGTGACGGCGAGCATGAACGAAGCGGCCCCGCCAGGTGCGGACACACCGGACGGGGCCTGACCTGAAACCTTGGATTGGAAGGAACCAGATCATGAACGAGCGTACGAACAACCAGCCCGGCACGCCTGAGCACCCGGACTCAACCGAGGGCCGCTACTTCCTCGCCTGCGACCGCGAGCCCTGCGAGGGCTACGGGCGAGTGCACCACCGGATCGACGACGACGGGGCGATGCGGCACCGTCGCGTGATCGCCAGCGTCGCGCAGACGCCGGGTGACGCTGAGTCGCCGCTTCTGTGGGAGGTGCGGATCGAGGCGACCGACCGCGCGGGCGTCGAGGTGTTCGAGCCGCAGCCGTGGAGGCTGGTGCTGCAAGTCGGGAAGACCGTGTTGGACCTCGACGACCAGGACGCGCCGTTCGTTCGGGCCGTCGTGGCCGGCGCGACCATGGCCAGCGACTACACCCGAGCCGAGCTCGCTGACTCGCTGGCCACGGCACGGGACAGCGTCGCCGACCTCGAGGCGGCGGTCGGCACACCGATCGGAGGGCGCTCATGACTCGGTTCGCGGCGCGGGCCGCCGCGAACAGCCGGGCCTTCGACGACCTGACGGCGGAGCTGTCGGCCGACGAGTACGCCGTGTTCTCCGCGCACCTGCACGGCGCGCTGGCCGCGCACGTTCCGGTGACGGTCTACCTGGCCGCGGCCGAGCGGGCTCGTGCGTCGGCGACGCGTGGGCGGGAGCGTGCGTCGTGACCGCGGCGACGCTGGAGGACCCGGTGCCGTACGTCCTGACCGCCGAGGGAACGCTCGCGGCTGCCGGACTGGTGACCGTGCGGCAGGCCGCGGCCATGCTGAGGGTGTCGTCGAAGCGGGTGCGGCTGCTCGCCCGCAAAGGCGAGCTCGACGGGGTGAACCTCGGCATGGCGTGGCTCCTGACGCTGGACTCGGTGCGGGGCTACGTACCGGCGCGGTCGCGTCGTGACGCGCGGACTGCTGTGTTGCCGGCGTTGATGCGAGACCAGATCGCGGCTGGGGACCTGTTGACGAGCGACAACGCCGCCCGGCTGCTGGGGTTGACGCCGGAGACGGTGGCTCGGCTGGCCGCAGCTGGGCGCCTCGAGGGGTTCAAGGCCGCGGGGATGTGGCTGGTCGAGGGATCCTCGGTGGCGGCGTACGCGGCCCGGAATCGCCCTCTCCCGGGTCGAAGGCGTTCGGGGCGGCCGAGGGCCCGGCGGTTGGCTGCGGGGCCGCTGGTGGAGCGTGTGGAGGGCCGGGGCGGGTTCGCTGCGTGTGGTGGGCAGCGGAACTCGGCCGACGAGAAGGCGTACGAGCGTGCTCGCCGGCAGGGGTACGTGACGCCGGCGATCGGGGACCGACTCGCGGTGCGGTTGCTCGGGTTGACAGGTTGGGAGGTGTGGGAGGAGGCCTGGGCGGCGTAGCGTGGCCGTTGCGGCGCCCTGGGCGGTGGATTCCCGAGACCACCTGCCCGGGGCGCTTTGCTGTGACACCCTGACTCGCATCGGGCACGACGGGAGAGCAGCTGATGTGGGGAACGGTGGCGGTGGTCCTGGTCGTCGTCGCGGTGCTCGGGTTCGTCGTGGTCCAGGTGCTTCGTTCGGAACCGATCCCAAGCGGCGACACCACACCCCAGGGCGAAGACCCTGCACCGGAGCAGCAACAGACGTCGTCCCTCTTCGACGACCCGGCTCCCGTAGCGGAACCCAAGCCGGCCCCTGACGCGGAGCCTTTCGACTACGAGGCCGAGCTGGCTCGGCTCAACGCCCAGATCGACGCCGAGGCCGAAGCCCTCGTCGAGAAGCTCGACCGCGAGGCTGCTGCTGAGCTGGAGCGCGAGGAACTGGCGTGGGCAGCTGAACTCGATGAGGACGACGAGCCTGCCGGTCTCCAGATCGGCCGCCGCGACTACGCACCCAAGGCGGAGGAACCCGCGCTCTTCGAGCCCGACGCCGACGGCTCCGTCGCGCTGCGGCTGATCGAACTACCGGACGCCGACCGGCTCGTGCTCGTGTCAACCAGGACCGGACAGATCATCAACCCGCGAAGCACCGGGATCTGGCGGACAGGGATCCACATCGTCACTGCACGTGGCGGCCAGGAACACCATCAGCCGGCGTTCGCGGCGGCGGACCTGCGTCCGGGGAACGCCGTCGACCTGGTGCGGGAGCCGACGAACCCACACGACCCCAACGCCATCAAGCTGTGCGAGCCGAGCAGCACCACGCCGTGGGCGTACGTGATGCGTGGGAAGGCGAAGCGTCTAGCGAAGCTCCTTGACGGCGGCACCGAGCTGGTGGCGGTCACCATGCACGGGCCGGGCCCCGGGATCGGGCGGTCGACGAATCCGCATGTGCTGGTGACGACGCCGGACTTGTGGGAGCAGATCACTCGTCCGAGTTAGCCGACTCCTGCTCCTCGTCGGGCTCCGATCCCGCGGCCAGCCGCAGTACCGCGGCGGGCAGCCGCGTGGCGTCGTCGACGCCGTACGACGCCGCCCGGGCCTTGTCGAAGATCTCCGAGATCGCCGCAGCGGGCAACGCGTTCTGCAGCTTCTGCAGGTCCGCCACGGTCAGGGGAGGCGCGATCGCGGTCTCGGCGGCGAGCTGGAGCAGGAAGGTGCGGCCCTCCGCGTCGGGCTGGTGGTCCGGGTGGTGCTTGCGTTCGAACTGTTCCAGGTCGGCGGCGTTCAGGCCCCGGAACCGGATGGCTCGTCGGCTCTGCTCGAGTTGCTGGTCGACGTCGACGAGGCGGGCAGCCAGCCGGCGCACATCGTCCTCGCGGCCAGGTCGGGGGGTTCCGAATGGTGTGAGGAGGGTGCCCAGCTCCGCGGCGATGTCGCCCCTGGCGGCGGCAAGGTCGTGGCGCAGGACGAACCGGGCGACAGTCTCAGCGGGGCGGAACTCGTCGAGGAGGTCGTCGATGCTCCAGTCGGCGTCATCGGTGAGGGCCTGGTCGGTCGTCTCGGTCATGCCTGCTCCTTCTCGGGCAGCGGCCGCTGCTGGACGGCGGTCGGGTCATGGACGTGTGGGACGGTCTCGTCCGCGGGAATGCGGCAGCAGTCGCGGAACGTCAGGCCGCTCTTGCACAGGCAGGGTTCGCCCCACTCGTCGCGGAGGGCGCACTCGACGAAGCGGTGGCCGGAGCCGCACCAGCAGGGTTGCTCCTGAGCGAGTGGGTGGCGGGTCCACTGGACGAGCTTGAGGAGCTCCTCGCCGGTGTCGTTGAACGTCCCGACTCGTTCGGTGGTCTGGGCGCCTTGCCAGATGCGGGTGAGCAGCAGTTGGCCGCCGATGCAGGTGTGGAAGGGGCCGTCGAGTGCGCGGTGTGCGCGAGCGAGTTCGGCGAGCATGATCCACTCATCGACGTCTGCAGGAGGATCCAGGGGTGGACGGGCCTGCCAGGTCTCAGCGTCTTGCTCTCCCAGACGTTCGAAGCTGCCGTCATCAGGTTGTGCCTTGAGGCGGCTCACTTCGAGGTCGGTTGGCCGCACTACCCAGGGTGCGGGCATCACCCACGGCCTGGTCACCTGCAGCGGCGTGAAGTCGTCGTCGTTGGCGTAGACGTGCGCGGTGAACCTCTCCGCCGCGGGGGAGTAGCCGAGCAGGAACACGGTGCTGCAGGTGAGCGCTGGGGCGTCTTCGTGCAGCGCCCTGAGGACAGCGGGGGTGTGCTCGACGAGGTCGTCGAAGGTCTCCATCTTCGCGCCGAGGTGCGCCAGGCCTAGCCGGACGTCGGTTCCGAACTCGTGATCGCCCGCGGTGGCGATCACGCAGTCCAGGTGCGTCAGCGGCATCAGCTTGGTGTGGTGGCCGAGGCTGCTGACGTTCAGGCTGTAGGACAGGGTGTCGGTGAGGAGTTCGGCTCGGTCGTCGTAGAGCGCGAAGGCGAGCAGGGTCATGCTGCGGGCTCCTGGTCGAACGGCGACGGATACGGCGGAGCCCCCGGGAGTCTGACCGCAGGGCCGGCGGCCGCTGCTGGCACTCCGCTGGGGACGTCCTTGAACCGCTTGCCCGAGGAGGTGTACACGGTCTCGACGTAGGTCCGCGCCCGGTTGCCGTCCAGAGCCCGCAGCCTCGCCCCGACGGCAGCAATGGTGTTCGACGCGTTGTCCTTGGCGTCGACCTCGGCCATGCCGAGGGCCCTGTTCCAGGCGGCCAGACGACGCTCCGCGGCAGAGAGGCGGGCGGATGCCGGCTTGTTGTTGCCGTCGATCGTCGCGGTGCCCTTCTTCCGGTCGAACTCGTTCACGCCGCGCTCGGCGCCGCGGAGCTTGTTGCGGAAGGGTGCGTCCATCAGGTCGACACCGGGCTTGGCCTTCTTGTTGCCCAACAGGCCGAGTTCGGTGGCCAGCTGACGCGCCTGGCCGGCATTGAGGTCGAGGAGTCGTGCGTTCTCAATGAAGTCGGCTCGGGCCCGCCGCATGAACCGCACCCGGTCCATGCCCTTGAAGTTCTCCGCGACCCGCAGCGACTCAGCGGCGATGTTGTCGAGCGCCGCTTCGACTTGTCGTCCACCCTCGAGGCCGATCTTGAACTTGCCGTTGTTCTTCACGAAGTCGCGGTTGCCGAACTGGGCCCAGGTGGCACGAAGGTTGTCCAGGGCAGCCTCGTAGTCCCGCATCGACGCCCGCCCGGACAGCGTCGCGTTGACCGACGCCATGGCAGCACGGAACTCCCGTGCGCTGCCGGTGGCGACCACAAGCGCACGGTTCGTCACCCCCAGGTCGCGGGCGAAGATGTCGCCGATGCCGCCGGAGTTGGCGCGCATGTGCGCGATCGCGTTGGATGCCGCGATCGTGGAACTCTCCAGCTTCGTGGTCTCACGCCAGGCGTCCCGTGGCCCGGCGGCCAGGATCTTGCCGACGTCGCTGAAGAAGTCACCGAACCCGGACCCGAAGTCCTCGAGGTCGGCGAGCTCGGTGCGGGCGGCGCGGAGGTTGTCCTGCAGGGCGCGGAGGTCGCCGGAGGCGATCGCCTCGTTGATGCCCTCGATGGCGTTGCGGGCGGGTTCGCCGGCCTTGCGGATGTCGAGGAAGCCACCGACCACGCCGCCCACCGCGGCGCCGAGGGGCCCGGCCATCGACCCGGCCAGGGCGAGGGATGCGGTGTTGGTGACGCCGAGCTTGTCGGTCAGGCCGGAGGTGACGGCGGTGAGGGTGCCGACCTGGGCGACGGCGCCGGCGGTGCCGGAGAACTGGCGCAGGTAGCCGCCGACGGCGGCTCGTGCTTCACGGGTCTGCGCGGTTTGGAACTGCGCGGACTGGCCGGCCCTGGTCAGGACGGCACTGAACTGGGCCATGGTCGGTACGCCGGTGCGGGCCTGGGTGAGGAACTCGCGGGTGGAGGTCAACGGTCCGGACCGCAGCACTGCGTCGTAGGACTGGGTGGCACGCGTGTAGAGCCGCCACGCGGCGAGCCCGGCCAGTAGGGGCGTGCCGAGGTCGGATCGGGCGAGGCCGCCGACGACGTTGGAGAACGCCTCCAGGGCGTTCAACGCCGGCCCACCGAGCGGGGCCGCAGCCTCTACGATCCCGCTGAGTCCCGACGCGATCGCGACGGTTGCCTCAGCGACCTCGGGACCGACCTCGCGCATGTAGCCCATCACCTGGTTGACCGCCTGGGCCCCTTGGGCAGAGCTGGCCCACCGGTCGAACGCGTCGGCGGCGTCGGCGATCGACTGCATCCCCGCGTTGTTCGCCGGTGAGAACTGCATCCACAGCTCGGAGAGGCCGTGGCCGAGGTCGAGCGCGGCCTCGGCGGTCAACTGCATGTTGGGGCGGGCGTCGGCCTGGAGGAAGTCGACAAAGTCCGACCAACGCCCCGACGTCAGATCCGCGGCCGACGCGGCAGCGACGTCGCCGGTGGCGTCGCCGACCTCGCGGAGGAACTCCCGAGCCCGCGGCGCAGCATCAGCCATCGTGGTCAGCGCGCTGGTCAGGCCGGGGAACAGCCCGGAGGCGGCGGCCCCGGTCAGGCTGTTCACGACGGGGGAGAGGCGGGACAGCTCGAGCACGAACGCTCGCGCCGGCGGTGAGAGCTGCTGCAGTTCCTGCCGGGCGGCCGCGAGGTTCGCAACGGTTGGTTCCAGCTTCGCCTTCTGGACCGCGCCCAGGGCGTCCCCGACGCCGCGGAACGCCAACGCGGCGGTGCCGCCGGCCAGGGCTGCGGTGCCGAGGGACTCACCGAGGGCCCCGACCAGCGGCGCAGTCGCGGCGAGTGCCGGGATCGCCGCAGGGCCAAGGGTGAGGAGGGCGTCGCCAACGATCCCGGCCCGCCCGGAGAAGGAGTCGATGGCGCGCTCGCTGCGGCCGATCTCGGTGGACAGATCACGCACCGAACGGGTGGTGGCGTCGAAGTCGTCGCCGAGGCCGGCGACGGCCGCGCGGTTCTTCGCGATCGTGGCGTCGGTGGTCTGGCCGGACGCCTTGACGTTGCGGAGGTACGCGGAGTTCTCCAGCGTCAGGACAACCCGGATCCGGCGTGCATCGTCTGTCACTGGATCGCCTCCGCCCCGATCCGCAGCGCCGCCTGCACCAGCCCCGGCACCGCACCGTCGAACGCGGGCCCGAGGAACGGCTGCGGCGCCTGCGTCGAGGTGCCGTACTCGACGAACCCGGCATAGCCGACCGTCGCGTCCACGGCGCCGACATGCCGCCCCACGCCCGTCTTCGACGCCCCACCGATGGAGGAGCGGAGGGCGCCGGTGTCGACCGGCGCCGTGACCTTCGCGGCCGCCTCGACCTCGAACACGAACCGCCTCACCGCCTGCCCCAGACGCACATCAGCACGAGACCCGGCGGCGTGCAGGTCGACGGCGAACCGCTCCAGCTGGCTCTGGTCCAGACGCGCACCCACGCTCGACGCCTCCTCCCGTTCAGGACCCGCCGGTCAACGCCGACAGGGCTTCGCGGGCCTCGTCGAGCTCGCCGGGGATGTCCTCGACCCGTGCCCGTCGCCGCTCCTCCGCCTGGGCCAGGACCTCCGCGGACCACCCCTCACGGGCCGCCCGCTCGGGGAGCGCCTCGACCTCCGCGGCGATCTGCCCGGGCAGAGCCTCCAGCTCGGCCACCCGCACCCGCACAGCCTCCACCCGAGCCACGTACGCCGGCGCCGGCACCAGACCCGTCGCCTGCACACACGCCGGGTAGCAGTCGTCCTCGACGAAGTCCTCGCCACGGGCCGCGACCACGCCGGCCGGATCCTCCCCGGCCGCCATCGCCACCAGCACCTGGTGACGCAGCTCCGCGAGACGGGCCGCCTGCGCCAGCGGGCGACTCTTCGGCACGTCGATCACGGTCGGCTGTCCCGGCGTCCGCTCCAGCGCCGCCACCCGGGACCGGTGCACGTAGGGGCCGTCGTGCTCCTCCAACGCGGCCAGCAGCTCCGCCGTCCGGTCGGTGTGCCCCTTCAGCGCCGCCGCCGCCGGCTCCACCTCCACGGCCTGCAACAGCGCCGCCTGCGCGCCCAGCCAGACACGCTCCGCGACCAGCACGCGCCGCTCCTGCGCCTCCGTGGCGCGCTCCGCGACCGTCACCGCGTCCCGCGCCTCCCGGACCCGCACCGGCCACGCAGCCGCCGCCTCGGCGTCGTCGAGGAGCTCATCACCCGACAACGCCTCCACCCGCGCCAGGTCGGCCACCGCGTCCGCGGTCCGGTCACGCCACTGGCCCAGCACCCCGCGGGCCTCCACCAGCTGCGACTCCGCCGCGGCCACGGCCGCCTGCAGCGTCTTCCGGTTCGTCATCGCGCACTCTCCTCGCTGTCCCTGATCTCCGCGGCCGCGTCGAACACCCGCACCGCGAACGCCGCCACATCCAGGCGGCCACGGTCATCCATCGGCAGATCCACCAGCAGCCCCCGCACCTGCAGCAGGTTGAACCGCAGCCCGCCCGCCTCAGCGATCACCCCGCGGGCCTCCTCACGCGCCCGCGCAGCCTGCGCAGCGGCCGCGGCCGCCGCCTGCTGCCGAGCCGCGCGAGCCTTCACCGCCTCGAGCTCGCGGCGCAGCGTGCGGACCTCCCGGTCACGCTCCGCCAACTCCGCCCGAAGCGACCGCCGCCACCTGTCCCGACGCCAGCCCCAGATCACGACGACTCCCGGGCGTTGCTCACCCGCACCGCCAACGCCCCCACCCCAGCCGGCTTCGCGGCGAGCGCATGCCCGTACCGCACCAGCCCCTCACCGGCAGCACCCGCGAGCCTGTTCGTGCCGTCCACGGTGATGAACACCGGATCCCCGGCCTTGACCGCGAAGTCGACCTCGAACACGGGGGCTCCACGCAGCCACACCGTCGCGTGGCCGTCCGGGTTGCCGCCGCCGTAGTTGTACGCGACGTTCCGGCTACCGTCCGCGTTCATCGGCGACACCGACGCGTTCGCACGATCCGTCTGCGCCCACCCGTTCAGACCCCGCACCCGAACCGGGTCACCTGCCCTCGTCCCGACAGGCACCGGCACCGACACGCAGTCCCCGTCGCGAAAGACCTCGTTGCCCGCCACGTCAGATCTCCCCCCTCAACACCAGATCGCCACTCACCCAGCGCACGACGTCACCCCTCCTGCAGGGGACGGCCCCACGGCGACCGCGGGACGTCGCGCTCCTGCAGACGCGTCGACGACGCCTCGCCTTGCCGCTTCCACGCGCTCCGCGGACGCGCCGCATCCCGTTGGCCGCGATAGACGCTTGCGGCCTCTCGAATCCGCTCCGACGTCGCCTCGGACTTCTCGCCGAGCCTCTGACCGAGCACGGCAGCCGTCTCGAAGCTCATCCCCGTGGAACGCACGAGGCGAGCCGCCTCCCGGCAGCTCATCATTCCGAGGCCAGCGTCCGCGAAGGCCTCCGCCAACGGGTCGCCATCGCCCTTGATCACTGGTCGACTCCTCGCCTGCGCTCGATCTCCGCGGCCAGCGACTCCTCGGCCACCAGCCACGCCCTCCCCGGCCCCCGGTCCGCCGAGAGCTGGCCGTCACGGATCAGATTGCGCACCTGCCGCTCCTTCACGCCCAGCCGCTCGGCGGCCACCCGGGTTGTTACTCCAGTCCAAGGAGGACTCTCCGAGTCTGCGCCCCGATCACCCGACGGCACTGCCGTACTGCCGTCGTCGGCAACGGCAGCCCGGGCCTGCACCTCCTGCAACTGCCGCGCCGCCTCCCGCAACTGGGCAGCCGCGACCCTCAGCTGTCGCGCCGCCTCCCCCTGGCGCAGCCCCTCCAGGTCCCGGGCACGCCGCACCAGCGCCTCGCCTACCTCACGGTCCAGCACCAGCGCCGCGTACGGCGGCACCATCGCGGACAAGAGCGGCCTCCGGTCGCTCACGCCGCCCCCTGCCGCACTTCGTCCCGCTCGGCCGGCGTCATCCCGCCCCACACGCCCTCTCGTTCGCGGGCAGCGACCGCGTACGCGCCGCACTCCCGGATCACCGGACACCCGAAGCACCGACGTGCAGCAGCCTCCAGCGCCGCCGACCGCGTCACCCACCACACCTCCGGCTCCCGGCGGCACGCCGGCCCGCCGTCCAGCTCCAGCAGCGCCGCCGACAGCGCCGCCCACTCGGCCCCCGCGCCTGCCGGGATCAGCCGTTCGACCACAACGTCCGGGCCCGTCAGCACGTCGCTGCCTCGGGAGTGTCGGTGGTCGCGTCTAGTCTCCGAGCCAACCGCACCCGAAGTGGGGCGCGCCGACGAGAGGAGACAACATGCCCAAGAACGTGGCCCACCTTGTGGCCGAGATGCTTGAGGAGCTCGAGGTGCCCTCCGGGACCTTGCCACAGACGGTCCACGGCTTCGATCCCAGGGGGCTCGATTCCAACCATTGGCGTCACCACATGGCGGAGCTCGCGGCCGTCCAACAGCTGCATGCGACCCTCGACGGGATGGAGGCGACCGGCACCGACACGACGATCTTCCGCAACGCGCTGCCGCACTGGTACCGAGGCGTCTACATGGCCAAGACGCCATGGGACAACGGGATCAGCAAGAACAGGGTGGCCTGCGACCCCCCGTCGCTGAACATGCTCAAGTCGCTCGGACTGTTGATCGACGCCCAGCCCCACCTCGTGATCGGCGAAGACGAGCGCCGGTCGCTTGCCGACGTTCTCGAGGAAGCCGAGAAGATCCTCCAAGACGACGTCGACAAGATCCCCGTGGACGCTCAGCGTTACCTGGCGGCGCTCATCCAGCGAGCCCGCTTCCTCGTTGAGAACCTCGACAAGTACGGAGCCGAGACCGTCCGCTCTGTCGCCCTCGAACTCAGCGGCGCGATGCACCTTCAGGCGGATCGGGCAGAGGGTGACCGCGACACCACGATGGCCAAGCGCTGGCGGTCCGGGGCGAAGATGATCGGAACCGGGTTCATGACCGGCACGAGCACGGAGATCGGGAAGGCACTCGTGCAGGAGGGGTTCAAGCAGATCGGGGGCGGCGGCTGATCCGGCAGCGAGGGGGGACTTCTGATCCGCCCCCGCTGACCTGCATCCCCGCAGGTCACAGCGCCAACGCACCCCGTCGCCGCGGCCCGTGATCCCGGCCGTGATACCCCGCCACCCCGAAACGGGTCCCTCACGACGCATCCGGACCACCACCCGCCGGCCCCATCGGCCGGCCAGGACGCCGCGGCGGCAACGCGGGAACAGCGGCACGAGCCGAACGCCGCCGCTCCAGATCCAGACCCAGCCGCCGGCTCCCTAGCCGATACAGCAACTCGACCCGCTCCCGGTGGTCGAGCAGCCCATGCAGCAGCTCCACGACCACCGCCTCCAGCTGTTCGGCCAGGACCTCCCGCGACGACATGTCCAGCCGGCCACGCACCGCCTGCTCAGCAGCACCAGCCGACCCCGCCCGCCCCGCGACGTCGATGATGTCCAACGCACGCCGCCGCGCGACCGCACGGGGGTCGGGCCGGGACGGCGTCATCCGTCGCCCTCCGCCATGAGCACCGGCGGGCTGCCGACCGGGTCCAGAAGTGGCGTCCGGAGTTGCTCAAGAAAGGTCCGGATCGCCCGGTCCCTGTCTGCAGGCGACAACGCCAACGCGTCCATGACCGCCTGGAACGCTTGGCTCACCAGCACCGCCTTCTCGTGCTCCAGCTGGACGTGCTTCTCCTCGAGACCCAGCCTCTGCACCCCCTCCAGTGACATGCGTAGCTCTCGGACCACGCGCGTCCACGCGACGCCGGTGGCGCTATCGAGATTCGCCGAGGAAAGGCGCGCTCCCAGCACATCGGCAGCGTGCTGCAGCTGGCCGGCCAGGCGTTGCAGCGCCTGCACCGCGTCCGTCACCGGCTCCGCCTCCGGATCCCAGATCAGCTCCAACATCCGCGTCGCCTCTGCCTGCGCGAGTCGGGCCTCGGCCGCTGCCCGGGCTGCCCTCGTTGCGCCGCCGTGCATGACGCACACGCGGCCGCCGGGGATCGCGGCACGCTTGCACCGTTCGCCGCTCTGCTTCGACGTCGCTCTGCACCGACGCTCGTCATCCATGAGCCCGCCCCCTCCCGTGGGCATCCATGGCGTGCGGCTGCGCGCCGCGAGTCCAGGGCGTGGGGTTAGGTCCTCCACGGGGAGTCTGCATGTCGGCGTCAGCTCGGAGTCTTGGAGCGGGCGCTTGGGATCGGGCGATCATTGGTGGTCTCCATCGGTGGGGTTGGGGGTGTGCATGTTCATGCCCGCCCCTATAGGGCGGGCGGGCATGTACTTGCCCGCATGCCCGGGCGGGTCTGGGGCAGGTTGGGCAGGTTGGGCAGGTAGGGGTTCCTCGCCGGGGTAGTGCTGCCAGGTGTTGCCGACCTTGCGGCGGGTGATGAGGCCTCGTTCGACGGTGCGTTCTACGGCGCGGTCGATGTCTTCGTTGCGTCCGATGCCGCGGTTGCGTACGTCGTAGCGGAGCTTGGTCTTGTTGATGCCGGGGTGTTCTCCGACGGCATCGATGACGGCTTGGTCGAGTTGCTCGCTGCGACGGCGGGCGGAGGCTTCGCGGCGGGTGAGGGCGGCTTCGCCGAGGGTGAGGTGTCGGGTGTCGGGCTGGTAGGTGAGTTCGGCCTGGGTGACGTTCACGTCGCGGCCGAAGGCGGAGAAGTAGCGGGAGCCGGTGGGGTCGTCGAGTTGGTCGTCGTCGGCGTCCTTGTCTCGGACGAGTTTCCAGAGGGCGTCGGGCCAGTCCTGGAGGCGCGAGTCGCCGCGGGATCGTTCGCCGTGGTGGCCCATGTGGTGGACGACGAGTGCTTCGTTGGCTCCGGCTTCGGCGAGGAGGGCGTCGAAGGCGACGAGGAATCGGCCGCCGTCCTTGTCTTCGGAGAGGTTGAGTGCGTCGAGGACGGGGCGGAGGCAGTCGAGGATGATCACGTCGTGCCCGGCGAGCTCGCGGGCCCACTCGGTGCGGGTGTCGGGGTCGAGGATGTCGAAGGTGGCGACACGGCCGCGGAGTGTGATGACGCTGACGTCGCGGGTGTTGGTGATGCCCTGGTCGCTGAGCCATTGGTGGAGGAATCGGGGGTCGAGCTCGTTGTCGATGAGGCACACGCGGGCGCCGGGGGTGGTGTCGAAGCGGCCGAGGAACGTGGCGTTGTCGACCAGGGCGCGGATGGCGTTGCTGACGAGGGTGGTCTTGCCGGCCTTCCATTGGGCGGCGAGCATGACCCTGCCTCCGGTGGGCCAGAGTTCACTGATCCGGTAGGTGGCGCTGTCGAAGGTCCGTGCGAGGAAGTCGTCGAGTCGTATCGGGCGCGGCCGGCTGGCGGTGGCACGTTCTTCGGCGGCGAGGCGGCGGCGGGCTTCTTCGCGGACGCGTTGACGCATTACCTCGCTGGCCACTTCCTTGGCGAAGTAGGCCGCGGCGTCGTTCTCTCGCTCGAAGGCGGCGTCGTGTTCGGCGAGGTCGTCGTCGGTGGGGGTGACTGCGTGCAGCTCGTGGTCGTGACCGAAGTCGGGGCTGATCTCGACGGGTGGCGTCATGCTGCGGCGGCTCCTTCGGCGGGTTCGAGGAGTCGGTCGGGGGACAGGGCGACGGCGGCGAGGGTGTCGACGAACACCTGGTCGCTAGCGGCGGTGAGGCTGGCGCGTGCCCGGCAGGCGGCCGCGGTCTCCTGGCAGCGGCGGCGTGCTTCCTCGATCTGCTGCGGGGTTGCGCGGCCGGGGTGGTCGCCGGGTCGTGGGGCGGCCGCTTCGAACGCTGCGGCGCGGCGGAGCCAGTAGGCAGCGTCGGCGTCGAGCCACACGTCACGCAGCACCCTGAAAGCAAAGTCGGCCGGCGTGGCCGAGGCGAGAGGAATTCGTCGGGTCACGGAGCGCCTCCGTCCTGCCGACCCCATCCGCGACTGCAGCCGGGGCAGAGCCGGGCCAGCATGACCAGCCGGGGTCCGAGGGCCATGGGGCGGTCGCGTAGGACGGCCGGGCGGTGGCAGTGGTCGCACACTGTCGGTCGGCCGAGCGCGAGGGTGCATGCCCAGCAGCGGACTCCCGTGGGGTGGGCGGCGACCCAGAACGCGATCCCGTCGGCTTGGCCGAGGACGCTGCTGACGTCGCCGTCGCCGGCGAGCTCGACGTGCGTGCACGGTGTGACGTCGCTGTTGATCGCGTCGACGAACTTCGCCATCAGGTCGAGGCCGACCGGGCCGGCGTCCCCGGGGCCGTGATGGTCTGCTTCGCGAAGCCACCGCTGGACCGCGCTCGCCACGGTGGCTGGCTGGGGGCGCTCGTGGTGCCTGGTCGGTCGGGCGCGCCGGGAGGAGGGACGGCGACGGTTGCTCACGGGCACTCCACGTCGGTGAGGACGGCTACGGCGCGGACGCGAACCCTGGGGTGGCGCCCGCCGGCGGAGTGCCGCAGCCACCAGGGACAGGTCGGGTCGTGCCTGATCTGCGCGTAGAGCTCGGCACCCGTGGGTGCGGCGCCGAGGCGGCTGGAGCTGCGGCAGTCCGGGCAGCGCAGCAGCTGACGGAGCGTCTGCCGCCGCCGGGTTCTGGAGGGGCTGGCCATCAGAGTTCGACCTCCCGCCAGGTGACGTTGGTCGTGAACACGCGGACGGGCACGCCGTCGCCGGCGAGTCGGCCGGCTTTCGCGAGGGCGGAGGCCTTGCGGAAGTAGAACCGGGAGTAGACCGAGCGGCCGTCTCGGCGTGGCCACCGGACCACGTGCACGGTGGGGCCGCGGACGGCGAGCGCGTCGGGGATGCGCACCTGGGGACGGGGTCCCGGCCCGCCGGAAGGGGTCGAGGCTGACGGCGGGCCGGGAGTCTGGGTGGCGTCAGTCGCCGGAGACGACGCGGAGGGCGTTGCTTGCGGTGGCTGTGGTGTCGGGGTCACCATCGTGGTGTGCTCCTTCGGGTTGGTCGGAGGGGCGCAGCGGTGAGGCGGTGGCCGGACTGGCGGGTCCGGCCTCGCTGCTGTCGGGGGTCAGGTGGGCC
This sequence comes from Nocardioides rotundus, assembly GCF_019931675.1. Lineage (GTDB taxonomy): Bacteria > Actinomycetota > Actinomycetes > Propionibacteriales > Nocardioidaceae > Nocardioides > Nocardioides rotundus. Next base: position 1,802,186 of record NZ_CP082922.1, on the reverse strand, counting down.
CAGGCGAGGAACTCGCCGGTGGGGATGCGGATGGTCTGTGCGACGCGGACGGCGGGGAGGTCGTTCTCGTCGATCGCGCGTCGTACTGTCCGTGGGTCGACCTCGAGGAGCTCGGCGACCTGGGCGACCCGCAGGAATAGCGGCATTGGATCGGGCATCTGGGTGGTCATGCGGCCAGCTCCCGCTGGAGTTCCGCGAGCAACCGGGCGTACCTGGCCCGCAGCTTGCCTCGCGGGAGAGTGGTCCCCGCCTCCCATCGTGCGAGCGTGACTCTGTGAACCCCGACCGCGTCGGCGAGTTGCTGCTGCGTAACCGAGGCGTTCTCGCGGATCGCCCTGGCCATGTTGTGGCTGGGGAGCCTTCGTGCTGCTCGAACGTCGGCGATCAGGTCGCTCACGGTGTCCTCCTGGGATTTCGTGCTGCAGTCAGCGAACATCCGCGTAGCGCGGTCGGGCGAGCACTTCGGGGAGAAGATCCGTCCTTCGTCACGCGTCCCACTGGACAGTTACGCTCACCTGTTGCATACGCACTACATGACCGCTACATTGCGGGTGTGGTTGAAGATCCGTTGGACGTCCGCTGGCGCTCCACTGCGAGCCGCCTGCGGGCAGACGGCGTTCAGGACCCGGTGGCTCTCTTTCGCGAGTTCGCAGGCGGGATGGACGCAGACGAAGCGTCGGCCGGCGAGCTCGACGCGTTCGATGAGTGGGTCGCAGCAGGGAGGCCAGCACGGATGCGGCGGCAGCCGCGGCCCCGGCTGCAGGTAGACCTGAGTCCCAACCACCCGCTGGGCGATGCCTGGTGCTCCGTCTCCGGAGAGTCGCTGGATCAACCGGTCGACGTGAAGATTGGACGTGTCGGATCCGCGCTCCACGTGATCGGGCTGCACATCGACTACGGACTGAAGGTGTCGGCGTCGACGCTGCGCACGGTCCGTACCGGTGAGATCGAGAAGCAGGTGCGCGCTGAACTGGCGGCGCAGTTCCCCGCAGAGCCTGCGACCGACGGAGTCAAGTTCAAGTACCGCGCCGACGTCTGGCACGACCTCGTCTGGGAGTGGGGTCGCGTGCAGGACTTCGCCGCCCGGGTGGCTGACGCAGAGCCGAACGACCTTCGCGCCACGCGGGGCCAGGCTCCGAGTCTGGAAGACCTGCGAGCTTTCGCTAAGGCGTATCTGGAGGAGCTAGATCGGGGCGAACACGGCTCGATGTCGAGGACGGCGCGCCGCGTGAATGTCTCCAGAACCACGGCCTACAGGTGGCGAGAGGCGTGCCGCGATCGCGGCCTCCTCCCACGAGAGGAGGAAGCATGACCAAGCCGCGTCGCCGTCAGGCGGGGGAGGGCGGGATCTCCGCCTACGAGACCAACGCCGGCACCCGCTACCTGACGAAGTACTCCGTGCGCCAGCCCGACGGCACCCGGAAGGTGCTCCTCAAGCGCGGGCACGCCACCCGCGCCGCCGCCGCGAAGTACCTCCGCGACGAGCTCGCCAAGGTCGACCGCGGCGAACACGTGGCCCCGAGCAAGGTCACTCTCGGCGCGTGGCTCGACGAGTGGCTGGCCGGGTTGCAGCTCGCCCCGTCGACCCGCGCCTCGTACGCCAAAAATGTCAGGATCCACATCGCGCCGGTGCTCGGCCAGATCCAGCTCCAGCACCTGACCGGGGCCAGGATCTCGACCCTGTACCGCGATCTGGAACGTAGCGGCCGGCGCGACCACCAGAGCGGCGCCGGCCTGTCGGCCAGGACCGTGCGCTACATCCACACGATCCTCAAGGCCGCGCTGCGTGACGCCGTCGACCAGGGCATCATCGCCAGCAACCCCGCCGACAAGGCCAAGCCTCCGGCGGCCCGGGCAGCGAAGTCGCCCGAGATCCACCCCTGGTCAGGTCCCCAGCTCTCCACGTTCCTGACCTGGTGCCGCGAGAGCGGGGCTGCCCACGCGACGGCCTACCACGTGCTCGCCTTCACGGGGATGCGGCGCGGTGAGCTTCTCGCGCTCCGCTGGCGCGACCTCAACATGGACGCTGGCCGGCTGGCGGTACGTCGGTCGGTCGGGGTGGTGAAGGTGAAGGGTCAGCCGTCCCAGGTCTTGGAGGGCCCGACGAAGAGCTCGCGGCCGCGGGTGATCGATCTCGATCCCGACACGGTCGCTCTGCTGAAGGCATGGCGGGTCGAGCGTGGTGAGTTGGCGCTGCAACTGGCGCGACACGACGCGTTGATCTTCGGCACGCTCGAGGGCGAGCACCTGCATCCGGAGCGGTTCTCGGCGCGGTTCGTGGAGAAGCTCGACCAGTGCCGGCGGAAGGTCGAGGGGGAACCGCCGCCGCGGATCCACCTCCACGACCTCCGGCACACGCACGCCTCGCTCCTGCTGGCGGCAGGAGAGCAGGTGAAGGTCGTCTCGGAGCGACTCGGTCACGCGAGCGTGGCGATCACTCACGAGATCTACGAGCACGTGATGCCGGGCCGCCAGGCCGAGGCCGCGGCACGGTTCGCGGCGATCGTGAAGGGCGGCGCGTGATGCGCCTGCGACCATCGAGCGAGCGGTCCCTGTCGTCGCTTCGCACAGTTGGGCGCCTGCGGCACACCTTAGGGCATTGCTTCTGGCATAGATTTGGGTATGCTTTCCAGCATGACCAATGGAGCTAAGAAGCAAGCAGCGGCCCGCATGAGCGACACCCCCCGAGGCACCCCGGAGGAGAATGGCAGCCGTCATGACAAGGTCCGAGAGAATCGGCTCCGCCGCATGGCCGACCGCCAGGGCCTCCGACTAGAGCGATCCAGGCGACGGGACCCCCGCGCCCTGGACTACGGCACCTATCAGCTCGTCCACATCGCGACCGGCGGTCTGGCAGCCCACGGTTACCAGTCGGGGTACGGGCTGAACCTCGATGACGTCGAGCGAGCGCTCCTGGGAGACGAGTCGTAATCCTCGAAGTATCAAACGGGTATCACGAGCCCCGAATCGGAGGGGTCATGACGAAGCCCCGAGCCTCTGACCTGCAGAAACCCGGGGCCGCGATGGTGTCCGAGGGGGGACTTGAACCCCCACCCCCTAATACGGGGACTAGCACCTCAAGCTAGCGCGTCTGCCTATTCCGCCACCCGGACGAGTGCGTCGTGAACTGTAGCAAAACCGGACCCCGGAACCTGCATCGGGACGGCCCCTCACGCACCGTGTTTGACTGGTTGCATGGCTGACTCCTCCGACGTCCCGGTTGCGCCGCCGTACGACCCCTCGGCCGAGGTCGTGGACCTGTGCCGGGACCTGATCAGGATCGACACCTCCAACTACGGCGACCAGGAGGGGCCGGGGGAGCGCAAGGCCGCCGAGCACGTGGCGACCCTGCTCGACGAGGTCGGCATCGACTCGACGCTGGTCGAAGGGACCCCGGGGCGTACGTCGCTCCTCGCGCGCTGGGGCGACGAGAGCTCCGGCAAGCCGCCGATCCTGCTGCACGGGCACCTCGACGTGGTGCCCGCCGCGGCCGAGGACTGGCAGGTGCATCCGTTCTCCGGGGAGGTCCAGGACGGCTACGTCTGGGGCCGGGGCGCGGTGGACATGAAGGACTTCGACGCGATGCTGCTCTCGGTCATCCGGGCGCGCACCCGCGCCGGGGTGCTGCCGGACCGGCCGGTGGTGCTGGCCTTCACCGCCGACGAGGAGGCGGGCGGCCATCACGGCGCGCAGGTGCTGGTCGAGCAGCACCCGGACTGGCTGGCCGACTGCACCGAGGCCGTCGGCGAGGTGGGCGGCTTCAGCGCGACCGTGAACGGGCGCCGTATCTACCTGATCGAGGCCGCCGAGAAGGGCATGGCCTGGATGAAGCTCACCGCGCGCGGCCGGGCCGGCCACGGCTCGATGATCAACGGGGAGAACGCGGTCACCGAGCTGGCGGGAGCCGTCGCGCGGATCGGCGCGCACGAGTGGCCGATCCGGCTCACCCCGACCATGGAGGTCCTCCTGGCCACCGTCGGCGAGCTCGCCGGCGTCGAGGCGACCCCGGAGAACGCCGCCGACCTGATCGAGGAGTTCGGCAGCGGCGCGCGGATGCTCGGCGCGGTCATCCGCAACACCGCCAACCCCACCCAGCTCGACGCGGGCTACAAGGTCAACGTGATCCCGACCGAGGCGACCGCCCACGTGGACGGCCGGTTCCTCCCCGGCTTCGAGGACGAGTTCTTCGCCACCATGCGCGAGCTCTGCGGTCCCGAGATCGAGTGGGAGTTCCTCTCCCACCAGCAGCCCTGGGAGACGCCGTACGACGGCGACCTGGTCGCCGCGATGACCCGCTCGCTCCTCGCCGAGGACGAGGACGCCCTGGTCGCGCCGTACCTGATGAGCGGCGGCACCGACGCCAAGCACTTCCGCAAGCTCGGGATGCGCAGCTACGGCTTCGCACCGCTGCGACTGCCCGAGGACCTGGACTTCACCGCCCTCTTCCACGGCGTGGACGAGCGCGTCCCGACCGACTCCCTGGAGTTCGGCGCGAAGGTGATGGACCGCTTCCTCGGCGAGCTGTAGGGCTACAGGATCGGGATCTCGCCGAGCCGGCGCTGGCGGATGATCTTCCGCTTGAGCACCACCTTGCGGGTGCCGTCGGGGGTGATCCGGACCCGGTCGAGGACCCAGCCGCCGTGCTCGGCGCGGTCCACCAGCAGGCGGGTCACCACGTTGCGGGAGAAGTCCCGGGAGTAGGTGACCTGCTGGAACTCCCACTCCACGCCCGGTCGCGGAGCACGGCGATCCACCCGCGGGCTCATGCCGGCTCTCCCGCGCTCACGTCGTCCAGCGCGGCCACCAGCTGAGCCGGGAGTGTCTTGTCCTCCACCGGGAGGATCTGCTCGAGCTGCGCCGCGGTGCGCGGGCCGATGATCGGGGCGGTGACCCCGGGCCGGTCGCGTACCCAGGCGAGCGCGACCTCGGCCGGCGTCCAGCCCAGCCCGTCGGCCGCGCGGGCGACCGCCTCGACGATGCCCTCCTCCTCGTCGCCGAGGTACTCCCCGACGTAGCGGGCGAACGCCTGGCTCGCCGCGCGCGAGTCCGCAGGAGTGCCGTGGCGATACTTCCCGGTCAGCACGCCGCGCCCCAGCGGCGACCAGGGCAGCACCCCGAGCCCGAGTGCCTCGGCTGCGGGGATCACCTCGTGCTCGACCTCACGGTTGAGCAGGGAGTACTCGACCTGGGTCGAGACCAGGGGCGTGCGGCCCGGCGCGGCGACCTGCCAGGTCGCGGCCTGCGCGGTCTGCCAGCCGGCGTAGTTGGAGATCCCGGCATAGCGGGCCCGCCCGGAGGCGACGGCGATGTCCAGCGCCGAGAGCGTCTCCTCGATCGGGGTGCGGTCGTCCCACACGTGCACCTGCCACAGGTCCACGTGGTCGGTCCCGAGCCGGCCCAGGGAGGCATCGAGGGTGTCGAGGAGGAAGCCGCGCGAGGTGTCGGTACGCCGGCCCGAGCCGCTGCGGTCGATGCCGGCCTTGGTCGCCAGCACCACCTCGTCGCGCCGCACCGTGTCGCCGATCAGCGAGCCGAGCAGGGACTCCGAGGCGCCGTCGCCATAGCTGGCCGAGGTGTCCAGCAGCGTCCCGCCCGCATCGACGAACGACACCAGCAGCTCGCGCGCCTCGTGCTCGTCGGTGCTGTGACCCCAGGTGAGCGTGCCCAGACCCAGTCGGGAGACCTCGAGCCCCGAGCGGCCCAGCCTGCGCACCTGCATGGGAGGCAGGTTATCCGGCGCCCGGCAAGGCGATCCTCGAGGCTCGCCGTACCGCTTGTAGGCTCGCCGCCGTGATCGACCTGCTCAAGGCCGCCTTCCTCGGACTCCTCCAGGGCCTCACGGAGTTCCTCCCCATCTCCAGCAGCGCTCACCTGCGGATCTTCCCCGAGCTCTTCGGCTGGGGCGACCCGGGCGCCGCCTTCACCGCGGTCATCCAGATCGGCACCGAGCTCGCGGTCCTCATCTACTTCCGCAAGGACATCTGGCGGATCGGCTCGGCCTGGGTCCGGTCGCTGTTCCGGCCCGAGCTCCGCGGCCATCTCGACGCGCGGATGGGCTGGTACATCATCATCGGCTCGCTGCCGATCGTGGTCCTGGGCGTGATCTTCAAGGACGTGATCGAGCAGGACTTCCGCAACCTGTGGATCATCGGCACCACGCTGATCGTGCTGGGCGTCGTGCTCGGCATCGCCGACCGGGTCGGGTCGACCAGCAAGACCCTCAAGCAGCTCGGCATCCGCGACGCGGTGCTCATGGGGCTCGCCCAGGCCTGCGCCCTCATCCCCGGTGTGTCCCGCTCCGGCGCGACCATCTCGATGGGCCGCTTCCTCGGCTACGAGCGCGAGACGGCCACCCGCTACGCCTTCCTCCTGGCGATCCCGGCCGTCATCGGCGCCGGGCTCTTCGAGCTCAAGGAGATCCCCAACGGGCACAACGACTTCGGCTGGGGCCCGACGATCCTGGCCACCGTCGTCTCCTTCGTCGTGGGGTACGCCGCCATCGCCTGGCTGCTGCGCTACGTCTCCACCCGCTCCTACACCCCGTTCGTGATCTACCGGGTGCTGTTGGGTACGGCGACCCTGGTGCTCCTGGCCACCGGCGTGCTCAGCGCCTGAACCTCACAGCCAGCCGGACTTCTTGAACAGCCAGAGCAGCCCCAGGGACGTGCCGAGCATCAGCAGCAGCGCGTAGGCGTAGCCGAAGGTCCACCCGAGCTCGGGCATGTGCTCGAAGTTCATCCCGTAGATGCCGGCGATCAGGGTCGGTACGACGACCAGCGCGGCGCCGGCGGAGATCTTGCGCATGTCCTCGTTCTGCTGCACCTGGATCTGGGCCAGGTGGGCGTCGAACGCGGAGGAGAGCAGGCCCTCCAGGGTGTCGATGCTCTCCGCCGCGCGGGAGAGGTGGTCCAGCACGTCGCGGAAGTAGGGCTCGGACTCCGGGTCGATCACCGGGACGTCGCCGGTCGCGAAGCGGCGCATCGGCTCGCGCAGCGGCAGCACCGCGCGACGCATCTCGGCCAGCTCCCGCTTGAGCACGTAGATCCGCGCCGAGTCGTTGGTGCGCTCGGGAGAGAAGACCGAGCTCTCCACCTCGTCCACGTCCTCCTCCAGCGCCTTCCCCACCGCCTCGTAGCCGTCCACGACCCGGTCGGAGACGGCGTACACCACCGCCGAGGGCCCGTGCTCCAGGACGTCCTTGTTCGACTCCAGCCAGGTGCGCGCCGACGCCAGCTCGGCCCCCTCGCCGTGCCGGACGGTGATGACGAAGTCGTGGCCGACGAACATGTTGATCTCGCCGGTCTCGACGGCGTCCTGCTCATCGACGTACCAGAGCGTCTTCAGGGTGAGGAACAGGCTGTCGTCGTAGACGTCGAGCTTCGGCCGCTGGTGGGCGTTCACGGCGTCCTCGACCGCGAGCGGATGCAGCGCGAAGGCCACCGAGACGTCCTCCAGCTCCTCCTGGGTCGGCTGGTAGAGGCCCATCCAGACGAAGTCCCCGGACTCCGCGGCCTGGCGCAGCGCGTTGGCGTCCGTGGGGGCGCAGTCCACCGGCACCCGGACCCCGTCGCGGTAGACGGCACTGTCGACGATCATCCGCGCAGGCTAACCGGCGAGGGCTACGGTGGCACGCATGTCGACTCTGGTGCTGGTGCGGCACGGACGCACCACGGCCAACGCCAGCGGGATCCTCGCCGGCCGCAGCCCGGGGGTGTCCCTGGACGAGACCGGCCGGAAGCAGGCGGCCCGCAGCGGTGAGCGGCTCGCGGCCGTGCCGCTGGTCGCGATCGTCTCCAGCCCGCTCCAGCGATGCCGCCAGACCGCCCAGGCGATCGCGAAGGCGGGGGAGGGCCGCCCCGCCATCGAGCGCGACAACGGGCTCAACGAGTGCGACTACGGCGAGTGGCAGGGCGGCAGGCTGAGCACCCTGGCCCGGGAGAAACTGTGGAAGGTGGTCCAGCAGCAGCCGTCGGCGGCCGGCTTCCCCGGCGGGGAGACGCTGACGCACATGCAGGCCCGCGCGGTCGAGGCGGTGCGCCGCTGGGACCGCGACATCGAGGCCGCCCACGGGCCGGACGCCGTCTGGGTCGCGGTCAGCCACGGCGACGTGATCAAGAGCATCCTGGCCGACGCGCTGGGCATGCACCTGGACCTCTTCCAGCGGCTCAACGTCGACCCCGCCTCCATCTCCGTCGTGCGGTACGGCGCCTCCCGCCCGGCCGTCCTGGCCACGAACACCCACGACGGCGACCTCGGCTGGCTGGTCCCGCCGAAGCGCTCGCGGCGACGGAAGCGGTCCGACGACGCGGTCGTCGGCGGTGGCGCGGGACCCGGCTCTTCGGCGGGTGCCTAAGGTGTCCTCATGCCCTTGATCCACGGCTTCGATCCTCCCGAGCGCTTCGTCGCCGGCACCGTCGGCCCGCCGGGCCAGCGGACGTTCTTCCTGCAGGCACGGGAGGGCGCCCGCGTGGTCAGCGTGTCCCTGGAGAAGCAGCAGGTGCAGGTGCTGGCCGAGCGGCTCGACGAGATGCTGGACGAGGTGATGCAGAGCCAGTCCTCGGGCGGCGGCGTGGTCGTCCCGGCCGTGGCCCCGCTCGAGCTGACCGACGACGAGCCCCTCGAGCAGCCGATCGAGGAGGAGTTCCGCGCCGGCACGATGACGCTGTCCTGGGACCCCGAGGCGCGGCGCGTGGTCGTGGAGGTCTACCCCTTCAGCGAGGCGGCCGTGGTGGCACCCGACCAGGTCGGGGAGGACCTGGAGGAGCCAGAGCCGGAGGAGATCTTCCTGGTCAAGCTCAGCCCCGGCGCGGCCCGGGCGTTCGTCCAGCGCGCCGAGCGGGTGATCGAGGCCGGGCGACCCGACTGCCCGTTCTGCGGCGAGCCGATGGACCCCGAGGGACACCTGTGCGTGCGGGCCAACGGCTTCAAGCGCCGGGAACCCTGATCGGCCGATGACGCTCCCGGAGGGCGAGCTGACGCTGCAGGGCCGGATCATGCCGGCCTCCAACGCGACGTTCCTGGCCGAGGTCGACGGCGTGCGGGTCGTCTACAAGCCGATCCGCGGGGAGCGCCCGCTGTGGGACTTCCCCGACGGCACCCTCGCCCACCGTGAGCGCGCGGCGTACCTCGTCTCCGAGGCGACCGGCTGGGGCATCGTCCCGGAGACGGTCCTGCGCGACGGGCCGCACGGCCCCGGCATGGTGCAGCGCTGGCACGACGTGGACGAGACCTCCACGGCGGTGGACGTGGTGCGAGCCGGCATGGTCCCGGCCGGGTGGCTCGACGTCTTCGACGGCCTGGACGAGCACGAGCAGCCCGTCTCCCTGGTGCACGAGGACTCCGAGGCGCTGCGCCGGATGGCGGTCTTCGACATCGTCATCAACAACGCCGACCGCAAGGGCGGCCACGTCCTCGCGATGCCCGACGGGCACCGGTACGGCGTGGACCACGGCGTCGCCTTCCACGTCGACCCCAAGCTGCGCACGGTGCTGTGGGGGTGGCTGAGCGAGCCGCTCAGCGGGCCCGAGCTGGACGGCGTACGCCGGATCCTGGAGGACCGGGCCCTCACCGACCGCCTGGAGGAGCTGCTGGCGGTGATCGAGGTCGACGCGCTCTTCCAGCGCTGCGAGGACCTGCTCTCGGTGGGTGCCTTCCCGTCGCCCGGCGGGAGCTGGCCGAGCATCCCGTGGCCGCCGTTCTGACCGGCTGACCGGCCGCCCGGCGGCGGCGTACTCCCTCGTATGCTCGCCCTCATGGAGTCGTGGCGCGCACCCGAGGTCCCGTCGTTGCCGGTCCCGGGGCCCGAGGTCCGGCTGCACGACACCCGGACCCGTGAGGTCGTCCCGACCCGGCCCGAGGGCCCCGCGCGGCTCTACGTCTGCGGGATCACGCCCTACGACGCCACCCACCTCGGGCACGCGGCGACCTATCTGGCCTTCGACCTGCTCAACCGGGCCTGGCGCAACGCCGGCCACGAGGTGCACTACGTCCAGAACGTCACCGACGTCGACGACCCGCTGCTGGAGCGGGCCGAGGCGACCGGTGTGGACTGGCGCGAGCTGGCCGAGCAGCAGACCGAGCTGTTCCGCGAGGACATGGTCGCGCTGCGGGTCCTGCCGCCCGAGAACTACATCGGCGCGGTCGAGGCGATCCCGCTCGTGGTGGACCTGGTCCAGCGGATGGAGAAGGCCGGCGCCGTCTACCGCCTCGAGGACGACCTCTACCACGCCGTCGACGCCGACCCCGCGTTCGGCGAGGTGTCCGGCTGGAGCCGCGAGGAGATGCTCGAGGTCTATCCCGAGCGCGGGGGAGACCCCGACCGGGCCGGCAAGCGCGACCCGCTGGACGCCGTGGTCTGGCGGGGGAGGCGCGAGGGCGAGCCGTCGTGGGACAGTCCTCTGGGTCCCGGCCGCCCGGGCTGGCACGTGGAGTGCGCCGCGATCGCGCTGGAGCACCTCGGCATGGACTTCGACGTGCAGGGCGGCGGGAGCGACCTGGTGTTCCCGCACCACGAGATGAGCGCGGGCGAGGGGCAGCTGGCCCACCCCGGGTCCCGCTTCGCCAAGGTGTACACGCACGCCGGGATGGTCGGCTACGACGGCGAGAAGATGTCGAAGTCGCGCGGCAACCTGGTCTTCGTCTCCCGGCTGCGCGAGGCCGGGACCGACCCGATGGCGATCCGGCTGGCGCTGCTGCGCCACCACTACCGCGACGACTGGGAGTGGACCGACGCCGAGCTCGACGACGCGGTCGCGACGCTCACCCGGTGGCGCTCGGCCTTCTCCGCGCCGGCCGGAGCTCCGGCCGGCCCCGTCACCGAGGAGGTGCTCGGCGCGCTCGCCGACGACTTGGACGCGCCCCGCGCGCTCGCCGCGATCGACGCGTGGGCGGCCGCCTCTGCCGCCTCCGCGGATTCCGCGGACTCCTCGGATGCGCTCGACCCCGCGGCGCCCGCGCTGGTCGCCGACCTCGCGGACGCCGCGCTCGGCCTCCGCGTCTGAGCGGACCGCGCCGGCCGGCGTACTCCTCCTCGCTCGCTTCCTCACCGGCCTCGCTGGTGGCGGCGCGACCATTTGCCCCAGGGGTTCTGGCGGGTCACCTCTCACAACCCGGGGTGCTCGGAGACGGCGTTGTGGTGCGCGACCTACCAGAACCCCGGTGGTCCTCGGGCGGATGTGGCAGCACCCGCACCACAACCTGCGCTCCACCGGCCGTGGGATGTGGCAGCACCCGCACCACAACGTCCGGACCCCGCGGCGGAGGGTAGGCGGGCGGCCCCGTCAGGCGTCGTCGCCGCGGTTGCGCTTGAGGAACCGCTCGAACTCCCGGGCGATCGCCTCGCCGGAGGCCTCGGGGAGCTCGGCGGTGTCGCGGGTCTCCTCCAGGGAGTGGATGTACTCCGCGATCTCCTCGTCCTCCTCGGCGAGCTCGTCGACGCCGCGCTCCCACGCCTTGGCGTCCTCCGGCAGGTCGCCGAGCGGCAGCCCGGTCTCGAAGAGCGTCTCCAGCGCCCCGACCAGGGCGAGGGTGGCCTTCGGGCAGGGGGGCTGGGCGACGTAGTGCGGAACGGCGGCCCAGTAGGACACCGCGGGGAAGTCCAGCCGCACGCAGGCGTCCTGGAAGACGCCCACGATCCCGGTCGGCCCCTCGTAGGTGGACTGGTCGAACTTCATCCGGTCCTGCAGGTCCGGCTCGGTCGCGCTCCCGGTGATCGGGATGGGCCGGGTGTGCGGCGTGTCGGCCAGCAGCGCCCCCAGGGTCACGACCATCTCGGCCCCGAGCTCGCCGCAGGCGGCGAGCAGCTCGGCGCAGAACTGGCGCCAGCGCATGTTCGGCTCGATCCCGCGGATGAGGATGACGTCGCGGTCGAGCTCCGGCGGCGACGCCACGGCGATCTGGGTCGAGGGCCAGGTCAGGCGGCGGTGCCCGTTGAGGTCGGTCCCGACGTGCGGCCGGTTGACCTGGAAGTCGTAGAACTCCTCCGGGTCGATGGCGCCCACCACCCGTGCGCTCCACGCCTCCATCAGGTGGTCGACGACCGCGGAGGCCGACTCGGCCGCGTCGTTCCAGCCCTCGAAGGCCGCGATGACCACGGGGTCCACCAGGTCGGGGACATCGTCGATCTCGATCACCTCACCAGCCTACTCGCGCGCCGGGATTTCGCCGGACGCCGCGGCGAGTGTCACGATCTGGGAAGGCCGTCCACGACTCGGACGGCGTCCGTACGCTGAGGAGCACGTGCGCCGGCGCGGCCCAGGCCACGCCGCTCGACCGGGAGGAGCCTTCGTGCCGGATCTGATCCGCCCCGACGCCACCGAGGCGCTGCGCAGCGCCATGTCCGAGCGCATCCTGGTGCTCGACGGTGCGATGGGGACGATGATCCAGGGGCACGGCCTCACCGAGCAGGACTACCGGGGCGAGCGGTTCGCGGACTGGCCCTTCGACGTCCAGGGCGACTCCGACCTGCTCTCCCTCACCCAGCCCGAGCTGATCCGCGACATCCACCGCGCCTACCTCGAGGCGGGCGCGGACATCGTGTGCACCAACACGTTCACCGCGACCTCGATCGCGCAGGCCGACTATGGCCTGCAGGACCTCTGCCGGGAGCTCAACCGCGCCGGCGCCCGACTGGCCCGGGAGGCGGCGGACGAGCTCGCGACGCCCGAGCGGCCGCGCTGGGTCGCCGGGTCGCTGGGCCCGACGAACCGGACCGCCTCGATCAGCCCGGACGTCAACGACCCGGGCTTCCGCAACGTGGGCTTCGACGACCTGGTCGCGACCTACCACGAGGCGGCCACCGGCCTGGTCGAGGGCGGCGCGGACCTGCTGCTGATCGAGACGATCTTCGACACCCTCAACGCCAAGGCGTGCATCTTCGCCCTGGAGACGCTCTTCGAGGAGCGCGGCCGGCGCTGGCCGGTGATCGTCTCCGGGACGATCACCGACGCGTCCGGGCGAACCCTCTCGGGGCAGGTCACCGAGGCGTTCTGGAACTCGGTGCGGCACGTGCAGCCGCTGGCCATCGGCCTCAACTGCGCGCTCGGCGCGGAGGACCTGCGCCCCTACGTCGCCGAGCTCGCCCGGCTGGCCGACTGCGCCGTCTCCGCACACCCCAACGCCGGGCTGCCCAACGCGTTCGGGGAGTACGACGAGACCCCGGAGCACATGGCCGGCGTGCTCGGCGAGTTCGCCGACTCCGGGCTGCTCAACATCGTCGGCGGCTGCTGCGGCACCACCGCCGAGCACATCGCAGCGATCCGGGACGCGGTCGAGGGCACCGCACCCCGCGACCTCGCGGAGCCGGAGTCGGCGCTGCGGCTGTCGGGCCTGGAGCCGTTCAACGTCACCGCGGACAGCCTGTTCGTCAACGTGGGGGAGCGGACCAACATCACCGGCTCCGCACGCTTCCGCCGGCTGATCAAGGACGGCGACTACGACACCGCGCTCACCGTCGCCGCGCAACAGGTGGAGAACGGCGCGCAGGTGATCGACGTCAACATGGACGAGGGGATGATCGACGGGGTCGCGGCGATGGACCGCTTCCTCAAGCTGGTCGCCTCCGAGCCCGACATCAGCCGGGTCCCGGTGATGGTCGACTCCTCGAAGTGGGAGGTGATCGAGGCGGGGCTGAAGTGCGTCCAGGGCAAGGCGATCGTCAACTCGATCTCGCTCAAGGAGGGGGAGGACGCCTTCCGCGAGCAGGCCCGGCTGGTTCGCCGGCACGGCGCGGCCGCGGTCGTCATGGCCTTCGACGAGGACGGGCAGGCGGACTCGCTGCAGCGCCGTACCTCCATCTGCGAGCGGGCCTACCGCATCCTGGTCGACGAGATCGGCTTCGCGCCCGACGACATCATCTTCGACCCGAACGTGTTCGCCCTGGCCACCGGCATCGAGGAGCACGCGGCCTACGGCACCGACTTCATCGAGGCCACCCGGTGGATCAAGGAGAACCTGCCCGGCGCCCGGGTCTCCGGCGGGATCTCCAACGTGTCCTTCTCCTTCCGCGGGAACAACCCGGTGCGCGAGGCGATCCACGCGGTCTTCCTCTTCCACGCGATCGACGCCGGCCTGGACATGGGCATCGTCAACGCGGGCGCGCTCGCGGTCTACGACGAGGTCGACCCCGAGCTGCGGGAGCGCATCGAGGACGTCGTCCTCAACCGGCGCCCCGATGCCGCCGAGCGCCTGCTGGAGATCGCCGAGTCGTTCAACCGGGCCGCCGACGAGACCGACGAGGAGGCCGAGGCCTGGCGCGAGCTGCCGGTGCGCGAGCGGGTCACGCACGCGCTGGTCAAGGGGATCGACACCCACGTCATCGACGACACCGAGGAGCTGCGGCAGGAGATCGACGCCGCGGGCGGACGCCCGATCGAGGTGATCGAGGGCCCGCTGATGGACGGGATGGACGTCGTCGGCGACCTCTTCGGCTCCGGGAAGATGTTCCTCCCGCAGGTGGTGAAGTCCGCCCGGGTGATGAAGAAGGCGGTGGCGCACCTCATCCCCTACATCGAGGAGGAGAAGCGCACCAACCCCGAGCTGGCGAACCAGAAGGGCACCAACGGCACCATCGTCACCGCGACGGTGAAGGGCGACGTGCACGACATCGGGAAGAACATCGTCGGCGTGGTGCTGCAGTGCAACAACTATGAGGTGATCGACCTCGGCGTGATGGTCCCGGCGCAGAAGATCCTGGACACCGCCCGCGAGGTCGGCGCCGACATCATCGGCCTCTCCGGGCTGATCACCCCGAGCCTGGACGAGATGGTCCGGGTCGCGGGGGAGATGCAGCGTCAGGAGTTCGACATCCCGCTGCTCATCGGCGGCGCCACCACCTCCCGCGCCCACACTGCGGTCAAGATCGACCAGCAGTACGACGGCCCCGTGGTGTGGGTGAAGGACGCCTCCCGGTCGGTGCCGGTCTCCAGCCAGCTCCTCAGCGCCACCGGCCGGGAGCGACTGCTGGCCTCGGTCCAGGAGGACTTCGACGCGCTGCGCAAGCGGCACGCGGCCAAGCGCGACCGGCCGCTGGTGACCCTGGAGCAGGCGCGCGCCAACGCGCCCTCGGTCGACTGGGAGGGCCACCTGCCCGTCGCGCCCGCCAAGCCCGGCGTGACCGTCTTCGAGGAGTACGACGTCGCCGAGCTGCGCGAGTTCATCGACTGGCAGCCGTTCTTCAACGCCTGGGAGATGAAGGGCTCCTTCCCCGACATCCTGTCCAACCCGGCGAGCGGAGAGGCGGCGCGGAGGCTCTACGACGACGCCCAGGAGATGCTCGACCGGATCGTCGAGGAGGGCTGGCTGCGCCCCCGCGGCGCGGTGGGCTTCTGGCCGGCGAACGCGGTCGGGGACGACATCGAGCTCTACACCGACGCCGGGCGGGACACCGTGCTCACCACGCTGCACCACCTGCGGCAGCAGGGCCAGCACCGCGACGGCGTACCCAACAAGGCACTCTCGGACTTCGTCGCTCCGAAGCAGACCGGGCTCGCCGACCACATCGGCGGGTTCGCGGTGACCGCCGGGCACGGCGTCGCGGACCGGATCGCGGCCTTCAAGGAGGAGCTCGACGACTACTCCGCGATCCTGCTGGAGTCGCTGGCCGACCGGCTCGCCGAGGCGTTCGCCGAGCGGATGCACCAGCGGGTGCGCACCGAGCTGTGGGGCGCCGAGCCGGACGAGGACCTGGACAACGACGCCCTCATCGCCGAGCGCTACCACGGCATCCGGCCCGCGCCCGGCTATCCCGCGTGCCCGGACCACACGGAGAAGCAGGCCCTGTGGGAGCTGCTGGACGCCGAGGCGAACACCGGCATCGAGCTCACCGAGTCGATGGCGATGCTGCCGGGCGCCAGCGTGTCGGGGTGGTACCTCGCGCACCCGGAGTCGCAGTACTTCGTCGTCGGGCGCCTCGGTCGCGACCAGGTCGAGGAGTACGCCGGCCGCAAGGGCTGGACCCTCGCCGAGGCCGAGCAGTGGCTCAGCCCGAACCTCGGATACGAGCCGGAGGACTGAGCGTGACCCTTCCCGGTCTCGCGGGCGCTCACGAGGGGTAGAGATTCGCAAGCCCCGACAACTACAGACATCACGTCTAGACAGCGATACGTTGATCATCCATCGCCGTTCTAAGACTCGGGAGACACTGTGCGCCGCGCCCTACTCGCAATTCTGCTGGTTGTACCACTGCTCGTCGCGGTCGGAGTAGCAAACGCCCAGCCTGCGGAGGCGACATCCTGCTCGCCTACGCTTTTCAAACGGATGTGGAAGGGGAACCCCTATGTCATCGCGCGGGCGGTTAGCGAAGAGTCGATTTGGAACGACCAGCCCACGTCGGTCACGGATCAGATATCTATGGGCTACACCGTGAGTCGAGGGGTAACCAAGAACTGGGAGATAGGCGCCAACGCTGGTTTCGACTGGAAAGCAGTGAAAGCCGATGTACAGGGCAAGTATGGCAGAGCGTACGTCACCACCGCCAGCGTTACAGGCTCTAGGACGTGGACCCGGACAATCAAGGCACGCCACACGGGATGGATGCGGGTGGACTTCTATCGACGCCCAGTCTACTGGGAGCGTTACCGCTACCGCTGGTCAACTCAGCGACAGGCGTGCACCAAGCGAGTCGTGGCAAGGGCACGGTGGAACGATCCGAAGCGCCAGTGGGTGTTCGTCCAGCGGAAGGGTCACGTGTATCCTCGCCGAACCGCGTGACAGTCTGAAGGAATTGGCACTCAAGCAGTGGCTCAGCCCGAACCTCGGATACGAGCCGGAGGACTGACGTGACCCTGCCTGCCGCGGTGCTCTGGGACATGGACGGCACCCTGGTCGACACCGAGCCCTACTGGATCGACGCCGAGTTCGCGCTGGCCGCACGGCACGGCGGCACGTGGAGCGAGGAGCACGCCGAGCACCTGATCGGGCACGAGCTGATGGGCTCGGGCGCCTACATGCGCGAGCACATGGGCATCGACCTGACGCCCCGGGAGATCGTGGATGCGCTGCTCGACGACGTCACCGAGCGGGTGACCCGCGAGGTGCCGTGGCGGCCCGGGGCGCGGGAGCTGCTCGCGGCGCTGCGGGCCGAGGGTGTGCCGACTGCGCTGGTGACGATGTCCTGGCGCCGGTTCGCCGCCCCGGTGATCGAGGCGCTGCCGCCCGGCTCCTTCGACGTGACCGTGACCGGCGACGAGGTGGCCGAGGGCAAGCCGCACCCCGAGCCCTACCTCGCCGCGGCCCGCGCGCTGAACGTGGCTCCCGAGGACTGCATCGCGATCGAGGACTCGCTCACCGGCGCCCGGTCGGCCCAGGCGGCGGGCTGCCGCGTGGTCGTGGTGCCGCTGCACGTCGTCGTACCCCCGGCTCCGCGCACCGTGCTGCGCGGCACGCTCGAGGGGCTCACCCCGACCTCGTTGGCCGAGCTCGCCGACGAGGCGTGACCACCCGCCGATCCGGAATCCGGACGCGCCGGCGGGAGATCGTTACCCATTCGGGACCACCCTGACGGAGGTTGACAGTGGCCCGGGTCACTCGCCGGGGTCTAGTGTCGGGCCGTTATCGGCCCGGGTGGTCCGGGCCCAGCACAGCGAGAGGTGGACGTGGTGTTGCGTTCGAAGAACACCCTGGCGCTCGTGGCTGCCGGAGCCCTGACGGTCTCCCTGGCCGCCTGCGGTGGCCAGTCCGGCGACAGCAGCGGCAACGGCAGTGGCAGCGGCGGAGGAGGCGAGGGAGAGCCTTGGATCCTCGGCACCACGGAGTCGGTGACCTCCATCGACCCGGCAGGGTCCTACGACTTCGGCTCGTGGAACTTGCAGTACAACATCTTCGAGCAGCTCGTGACGATCCCGGCGGGGGAGACCGAGCCGGTCGGCTCGCTGGCCGAGTCGTGTGAGTACGACGACCCGCAGACCATCACCTGCACCCTCGTCGAGGGCAAAAAGTTCACCAACGGCAACGAGATCACCTCCTCCGACGTGCTCTTCTCCTTCCAGCGCAACATCGAGATCGCCGATCCCAACGGCTCCTCGGTGTTGCTGGGCCAGCTGAGCAACGGCGATGAGAAGAACCCGACGCTGGCCGACGGCGCGATCGAGACGCCCGACGACACCACCGTCGTCTTCAACCTCAACAGCCCCGACACCACGTTCCTCCGACTGCTGTCCACGGCGACCACCTCGATCGTCGACGAGGAGACCTTCCCCGCCGACAAGCTGCTCGCCGACGACCAGGTCGTCGGCTCCGGTCCCTACCAGCTCGAGCAGTACAAGGCCGGCGAGCAGGCGACGCTGACGGCCAACCCCGACTACGACGGGCCCAACAAGCCCTCCAGCCCGCAGATCTTCGTGCAGTACCTCAGCGAGCCGTCGGCGCTGAAGACCGCCGTCGAGAGCGGCCAGGTCGACATCGCCTGGCGCACCCTGAGCCCGACCGACATCACCGACCTGGAGCAGGGCGGCAAGGTCGACGTGTTGCGCGGCGAGGGCTCGGAGTTCCGCTACTGGGTCTGGCAGCTGGGCACCGAGGTCGGCAAGAACAAGGCGATCCGCCAGGCGGCCGCCCAGCTCATCGACCGCGAGACCATCGCCCAGGACGCCTATGACGGCACCGTGACCCCGTCCTACTCCATCGTCCCCCCGGGCTTCGAGGGACAGAAGGACTCCTTCAAGGAGCGGTACGGCGAGCCCTCGGTCGAGAAGGCCAAGCAGATCCTGGAGGACGCGGGCGTCCAGACGCCGGTCGACCTCACCCTCGGCTACACGCCCACCCGCTACGGTCCGAACGCGGTCGACGAGGCCACCGAGCTCAAGGCGCAGCTGGACGAGAGCGGCCTGTTCAACGTGACCACCCAGGACGCGGAGTGGGAGGAGTACCAGACGGCGTACAAGGAGAACGCCTACGACCTGTTCATCCTGGGCTGGTACCCCGACATCCTGGACGCCGACAACTACCTCACCCCGTTCTTGCGTGAGGGCGGCTTCTACGCGAACAACTACAACAGCCCGAAGGTCAACAAGCTGCTCGACTCCGAGCTCGCGGAGACCGACACCGCCGCCCGGGAGAAGACCCTGGGCGAGATCCAGGACATCGTGGCCGAGGACGTGCCGATCATCCCGTCGTGGAACGGCGAGAACATCGCGGTCGCCTCGAAGCAGATGGAGGGCGTCGAGGAGACCCTCGACCCGACGTACATCTTCCGCTTCTGGATGATCACCAAGCAGGGCTGACGCCGATGGGGGAGGGCACGCCGGGTGCGTGCCCTCCCTCGTCGCGCACCCCGCCCCTCCCCGTCCACCTCGAAAGGTCCCGCCCATGAGTTCCGGCTCGGGCTCTTTGACCCGCTACATCCTCCAGCGGCTGCTGCTGATCATCCCGATGATCTGGGTGCTGCTGACCCTCGTCTTCCTGCTGTTGCGCGTCGCCCCCGGCGACCCGGTGACCGCGGCCGTCGGCGACAAGCTCAGCCCCGAGGCGATCGATGCCCGCCGCGCCGCACTCGGCCTGGACCGGCCGCTGATCGTGCAGTACCTCGACTACCTCGGCTCGGTCGCCCGCTTCGACTTCGGCACCACCCTCTCGGACAACCGTCCCGTGCTGGCGGTGATCCGGGACAACGGCGGGGCCACCCTGTCGCTGACCGTCGGCGCCTTCCTGATCGCCCTGCTGGTGGGCATCCCGCTCGGGCTGCTGGCCGGGCGCAAGCGGGACAGCGCGGCCGACGTCGGGATCCGGCTGTTCGGGATCTTCACCTACGCCGCGCCGGTGTTCTGGACCGGCCTGCTGGTGATCCTGATCGCCGCACCCCTCGGCTGGCCGACCTTCGAGATCGCCTCGCCGATCACCAAGTTCGAGGTCCAGCCGGTCACCCACATCCTGCTGCTCGACGCGATCATCGCCGGCAACTGGGATGCGACGATCGACGTGCTCAAGCACCACCTGCTGCCGTGCCTGACCCTCGGCCTGCTGCTCGCGGGCGTGATCATCCGGTTGGTGCGGGTCAACGTCCTCCAGGCACTCAAGGGCGACTACGTCGAGGCCGCCCGGGCGCGCGGGATCCCGGAGAAGTACGTCGTGCGCCGGCACGCCTTCCGCAACGCGCTCGTCCCCGTCGTGACCGTGGTCGGACTCCAGGTCGCCCTCACCCTGTCCGGGGCGGTGCTCACCGAGTCCACCTTCAGCTGGCCGGGCCTGGGCCTGGAGCTGATCGACTACATCACCGCCCGGGACTACGCAGCCGTGCAGGGCATCGTCACCTTCTTCGCCGTGGTGGTGGTCGTGGTCAGCCTGGCCGTGGACGTCATCAACGCCATCGTCGACCCCCGAGTGAGGTACTGATGCTGCGCAGGCTCCTCGCCCCGTTCCGGGAGACCACCGGCGTCGCCCGCTGGCTGCTGCTCACCGGCGTGGTGATCACCCTCGTCTACGTGCTCTTCGCGCTGTTCGCTCCCTGGATCGCGCCGTACGACTTCAACCAGCGCAGTGTCGACGGGGTGAAGTTCCCCAAGATGGCGCCGCCGAGCGGCGAGCACTGGCTGGGCACGAACGACCAGTTCTACGACGTGCTGTCCCGGGTGATCTGGGGCGCCCGCACGGCGCTGCAGGTCATCCTCCTCTCCGTCCTGCTGACGGTGGTGATCGGCGTGCCGCTGGGCATCGTGTCCGGCTTCATCGGCGGCTGGTTGGACCGGCTACTGGTCTTCGTGATGGACGCGCTCTACGCCTTCCCGTCGCTGTTGCTGGCGATCGTCTTCGCCTTCCTGCTCCGCGGTCCGCTGGGCGGGGGCGTGGTCGCGGCGGCCCTGTCGCTCACCGTGGTCTACATCCCGCAGTACTTCCGGGTCGTGCGCAACACCACGGTGGCGGCGCGGGAGGCGACGTACGTCGAGGCCGCCCGCGCGATCGGCGCGAAGAACGGCACGATCATGAGCCGCTACCTGTTCGGGAACGTGATCCAGTCGGTGCCGGTGATCGGCACCCTCAACGCCGCGGATGCCCTGGGCACCCTGGCGGCGCTGGGCTTCCTCGGTCTGGGCATCCAGCCCACCGAGGCGGCCGAGTGGGGGTACGACCTCAGCCGCGCGCTGGACGACACCTCGGCCGGCATCTGGTGGACCGGGCTGTTCCCGGGCCTGGCCATCGTGTTCCTGGTGACGGCGCTGACCCTGGTCGGGGAGGGGCTGAACGAGACCGTCAACCCGACCCTGCGCAAGCGCCGGATCCGCAAGGTCGAGTTCCCCAAGAACGAGCCGACGACGGCGCTGGTGGAGGGTGATCCCCGATGAGGCGGCAGCGCAAGGAGTTGGTCGACCAGGACCGGGTGTACGACGGCCCGGTGATCGAGGCCGAGGACCTCCGGGTCTGGTACGGCAGCGCCCGCGGCCCGGTGCGGGCCGTCGACGGCGTGAGCTTCGAGCTCCGCAAGGGCGAGATCCTCGGGCTGGTCGGCGAGTCCGGCTCCGGCAAGTCGACCCTGGGGCGCGGTCTGCTCGGGCTGCTGCCCGACGGCGCGAAGATGGACGGGACGCTGCTCTTCCAGGGGGAGGACCTGCTGGCGCTGCCCCGCAAGGAGCTCTTCGCCCGCCGCGGCTCCCAGCTCGGGATGATCTTCCAGGAGCCGCTGACCCGGCTGAACCCGGTCCTACGGATCTCCGACCACTTCCGCGAGACGCTCAAGGTGCACCACCCCGACCTGGACAGGGCCGAGATGGACCGGCGGGCGTTGGACGTGCTCCGGGTCATGGGCATCCCGCCGACCCGCTACACGGCGTACCCCCACGAGTTCTCCGGCGGCATGCGGCAGCGGCTGATGATCGCGCTCGCGCTGGTGCTGCGCCCGGCGTTCGTGGTCGCCGACGAGCCGACCACCGCGCTGGACGTGCTGGTCGAGGCGCAGATCATCCGGATCCTGCAGAACCTGAAGAACGAGTACGACACCTCGATGCTGCTGATCACCCACAACCTGGGGATCGTGGCCGAGGCCTGCGACCGGGTGGCGGTGATGTATGCCGGCCGGATCGTCGAGATCGGCGACGCGCGCACCGTCTTCGCAGACCCCCAGCACCCCTACACCCGCGAGCTGCTGCGCTCGACCATCTCGCTGTCCACCACCGGGCTGAACTACATCCCGGGCTCTCCGCCGGACCTGGTCGATCCGCCATCCGGCTGTGCCTTCCACCCGCGCTGCCCCGACGCGATGGCGATCTGCGGTCGTGAGCGCCCGGGCGACCGGAAGCTGCCCAACGGATCCCGGGTCGAGTGCTGGGCCGCGGACCTGGCGGCGGGAGTGGTCGACCTGTCCGAGGCCGACCGGACCCCGATGCCGAGAGAGGAGATCTCCGTTGCCGACGAAGCCTGAGGCGAGTCTCGGCACCGAGCCGGTCGTCGAGCTGGACGACCTGGAGGTGCACTACCAATTGGGCGGCAGCGCGCTGTCCCGCCTCTTCGGGATCGGCGGCCGCACCGTCAAGGCCGTGGACGGCGTCTCACTGCAGCTGCGCCGCGGCGAGGTGCTCGGCCTGGTGGGGGAGTCGGGATCGGGCAAGACCACGCTCGGGCGCTCCCTGCTCGGGCTGGCGCCCGCGACGCAGGGGTCGATCACCTACCACGGCGCCGAGGGGACCGCGGAGGTCTCCACGATGAAGGGCGCCCCGCTGCGGCGGCTGCGCACCGACATCCAGATGGTCTTCCAGGACCCGCACGCCGCGCTCAACCCGGCGATGAACATCGAGACCGCCGTCGGCCACCCGTTGAAGATCCACGGCATCGCGTCCGGCGACGAGCTGCGCCGCCGCGTGGTCGACGTACTGGAGAAGGTCGGGCTCTCCCCGGCCGAGCAGTACCTGGAGAAATACCCCTCCGACCTCTCCGGCGGCCAGAAGCAGCGCGCGGTGATCGCCCGGGCGATCGTGCTCGACCCCCAGGTGCTGGTCGCTGACGAGCCGGTCTCGGCGCTGGACATGAGCGTGCGGTCGAAGATCCTGCAGCTGATGCTCGACCTCAAGCGGGATCTGGGGCTGACCTACGTCTACATCACCCACGACCTGGCCAGCGCGAAGTTCTTCTGCGACCGGGTGGCGATCATGTACCTGGGCCGCGTCGTCGAGATCGGCCCCACCGAGGAGATCTTCGCCCACCCGCGGCACCCGTACACCAGGGCGCTGCTCGAGGCGATCCCCGAGCCGGACCCGGAGCGGATGGTGCCCCGCGACCTGCCGCGCGGCGAGATCCCGGACGCCGCCCAGCCGCCGCTGGGCTGCTCCTTCCACCCGCGGTGCCCGGTGGCGACCCAGGACTGCGGGTGGGAGTCGCGGGACCTGCGGGTCGCGCTGGAGGACCACTGGACCCGCCAGGACCCGGAGGTCTACGAGCGGGAGAGCCGCCTGGTCGGCGACCTGGACAGGCTGGACACGCCCTCCACCGACGCCGTGATCCGCACCAGCGACCCGGCCGCCACCCGCGACCTGCTCGAGCGGATCCGGGCCGAGCAGCCCGACGACCCGTTCTGGCGGGGCGTCCGCGCGATCGACACGGGCTCGGGCGAGGTCACGGTGCGCTTCCACCAGCCCGTCGACCCCGGGCTCCGGCCGGTCGGCGACGTCGAGGTCGCGTGCGTCCTGTACGGCGACCAGCCGGGCCGCCGTACCGACGAGGACACCCCGCCCGCCCCCTGACCGGCGACCCAACGCGCCTGCTCCGCCTCAGGCCGACGGCGTGGGGAGGTCGGCGACCGGCAGCGGCGGGGGAGTGCCGCCCTTCGCGGGGCACAGCGCCTGGTGCGCGCACCAGGAGCACAGCGCGCTCTCCCGGGGCCGCCAGTCGCCGCTGTCCTCGGCGACCCGGATCGCCCGCCAGATCGCCTCGACCTTGCGCTCGGTGGCTCGCAGGTCCTGCTCGTCGGGGACGTAGCGCAGGATCTCCCCGTTGCCGAGATAGACCAGCTGCAACACCGCGGGCACGACGCCCCGGGTGCGCCACAGGACGAGGGCGTAGAACTTCATCTGGAACAGCGCCTTGGCCTCGAACCCGACCCCGGGACTGCGGCCGCTCTTGTAGTCGACCACCCGGAGCGCCCCGTCGGGAGCCTCGTCGAGGCGGTCGACGAACCCGCGGAGCAGCAGCTTGGAGTCCAGCAGCGCCTCGACGTAGAGCTCGCGCTCGGCCGGCTCGAGCCGGCGCGGGTCCTCCAGGGTGAAGTAGCGGTCGAGCACCTGTCGGCAGGTCCGCATCCACATCGCGACGTCCGGGCCCTCACCGCCGAACATCTCCGCCAGCTCGGGCTCGGCCTCCAGCAGGGTCGACCAGGCGGGGGACAGCATCTCCCGCGCCTGCTCGGGGGTGCGCTCGGCCGCCGGCAGGTCGAAGAGGTCCTCCAGCACCTTGTGCACCAGTGTCCCGCGGGTCGCGTCGGCCGAGGGCGGCTCCGGGAGCCGGTCGATGGTGCGGAACCGGTAGAGCAGCGGGCAGGTCAAGAAGTCGGCCGCCCGGCTCGGGGACAGCGCGCCCAGCACCTCGACGCCGTCCACCGGACGCCCGCGCCCCTCGGCCGGGGACCCGCCCGACGCCGGCTCGGGCCGGGAGGCACCAGGCAGGGGCGATGACGTCATGATGCTCCCAGCCTAGGAGCCACCGGGGACAGTCCGCGCCGTCGGCTAGCCTCGACGCGTGTCCGCCCCCGAACGCTCGGCCGCCGAACCACCGGCGTCACCTCGGCCTCGTCCCCCCGGGTCCCTGCGCATCGGGTCGATCGCGGGCGCCGACGTGCTCGTCTCCTCCAGCTGGTTCCTCTTCGCCGGGCTCATCGCGATCCTCCTGGCCCCGCAGGTGGAGGCCGAGATGCCCGGCCTGGGCGTGTGGCGGTACGCCGTGGGGCTGCTCTATGCGGTCGTGTTCTACCTCGCCGTGCTGCTGCACGAGGCCTCGCACGCGTTCGTGGCCCGGCACTACGGCTTCCGGGTGGAGAGCATCACCCTGCACTTCCTGGGCGGGATGACCGCGGTGGACGGTGAGGCGCGGACCCCGCGCCAGGAGTTCTGGATCGCCGTGGTCGGGCCGCTGACCTCCCTGGCGATCGGCTTCGGTGCCCTCGCGGTGCTGCAGGTCCTCCCGCCGCGCGGCCTGCTGCCGCTCATCGTCGGCGGGCTGTTCATCAGCAACATCGCGATCGGCATCCTCAACCTGGTGCCGGGCCTGCCGCTCGACGGCGGCCGGGTGCTCAAGGCGGGGGTCTGGCAGGTCTCCGGCAGCCCGCACCGCGGCACCGTCGCCGCCGGCTGGGGCGGTCGCGTCACAGCGGTCCTGGTGCTGCTCTGGCCGCTGCTGATGCAGGAGTGGCTGGGCTGGACGCCGACGCTGGTCACCTGGCTGGTGGCCGCCATGGTCGCGATGTTCCTGTGGGTCGGCGCGACCGCCGCCATGGCCTCGGCGCGGCTGCGCAGCAAGCTCCCGTCCCTCGTGGCCCGCAACCTGGCCCGGCGCACCGTCGCCGTCCCCGGCGACCTGGCCATCGCGGAGTCGGTACGCCGCGCCCAGGGGGAGCAGGCCGGCGCGATCGTGACCACCGCCTCCGACGGCCGCCCGACCGGCCTGGTCAACGAGACCGCGCTGGCCGCCGTACCGGACGACCGGCGTCCCTGGATGCCGGTCTCGAGCGTCGCGCGCACCCTCGAGCAGGACCTCACGCTGCCGGTGGACATCGGCGGCGAGGACCTGATCAAGGCGATGGGCCGGCGACCCGCGGAGGAGTACCTGCTCGTGGAGCCGGACGGTCGCATCTACGGTGTCCTCGCCACCGCCGACGTCGACCGAGCCTTCCGGGAGCACTGACCGCCTTGACCGACCAGCCCACCGACCACTCCGACCCCGCTGCCGACGTACCCCACGATGCCTGGTCAGGCGTGCACCGCGGCCCGCTGCGGCCCGGCGAGTGGGTGCGCCTCACCGACCAGAAGGGGCGCCGGCACAACTTCGAGCTCGTGCCCGGCAAGCGGTTCTTCTCCAGCCGCGGCCACATCGAGCACGACGACCTGATCGGCCGGGAGGAGGGCTTCAGCATCGGCTCCTCCGCCGGTGGGGAGTACCTCGTGCTGCGGCCGCTGCTCTCGGAGTTCGTGGTCTCGATGCCGCGCGGCGCCGCCGTGGTCTACCCCAAGGATGCCGCCCAGATCGTCGCGATGGCCGACATCTACCCCGGCGCCCGGGTGGTCGAGGCGGGCGTGGGGTCCGGCGCGCTCACCTGCTCGCTGCTGCGGGCGGTCGGGCCGCTGGGTCGGGTCCGCTCCTTCGAGCGGCGCGAGGAGTTCGCCGACGTGGCCCGGCGCAACGTCCGCCAGTTCTTCGGGGTCGCCGAGGACGGTCCCGACCACCCCGCATGGAGCCTCACCATCGGCGACCTCGCCGAGGAGCTGCCCCGCTCCGAGGAGCCCGCCGACCGGGTGATCCTCGACATGCTCGCGCCGTGGGAGTGCGTCGACGCGGTCGCGGACGCACTCACCCCCGGCGGGATCGTGTGCGTGTACGTCGCCACCACGACCCAGCTCTCCCGGATCGTGGAGACCCTGCGGGTGCACGGCGGCTTCACCGAGCCCCAGGCTTGGGAGTCGCTGGTCCGCGACTGGCACGTCGAGGGCCTCGCGGTGCGGCCCGGCCACAAGATGATCGGGCACACCGCGTTCCTCGTCACCGCCCGCCGGATGGCGCCGGGCGAGCGGGCGCCCCGGAAGAAGCGGCGCCCGGCCCCGGGGGCCTACGGTCCCGACTACACCGGGCCGCGCCCGGACGACGTACCGACCGACCCCGCGGAGTGAGGCCGCGGCCCGCTCACCCCGACGTGTGCGACCGTCTCGCATCGTGACCCGATCGGCGCGTGCGGCCGTTTGATTCCGCCCCTTCGCGGGTAGGGTCGAAACACACAGGAGGTGACGACATGTCCGCACCCGAAGATCGACCCGAGGACCGGGCCGCCCTGCTGGACCAAGTGCGCTTCCTGGAGGCCGAGGTGTCCAGCCTCCGACGCCGCCTCAGCGACGCCCCCGGGTCCGCGCGCGGCCTGGAGCTCCGGCTCGCGGAGACCCAGCGCTCGCTGTCCGCGGTCACCGCCCAGAACGAGCGGCTGGCCCAGACCCTCCGCGAGGCGCGCGACCAGATCACCCGGCTCAAGGAGGAGGTCGACCGGCTGGCCCAGCCGCCCGCCGGCTTCGGCACCTTCCTCAGCCGCAACGAGGACGACTCGCTGGACGTGTGGACCGGCGGCCGCAAGCTGCGGGTCAGCGCCAGCCCGGCGGTCGACCTGGACGCCCTGGTGCCCGGCCAGGAGATCATGCTCAACGAGGCGCTCAACGTCGTCTCGGCGCTGGAGTTCGAGCGGGTCGGCGAGGTGGTGATGTTCAAGGAGCTGCTCGCCGACGGCGAGCGGGCCCTGGTGATCGCCAACGCCGACGAGGAGAAGGTCGTCCGGCTCGCGCAGCCGCTGATCGGCCAGTCGCTCCGCGCCGGCGAGTCCCTGCTGATGGACGGCCGCGCCTCCTACGTCTACGAGCGCGTGCCCAAGTCCGAGGTCGAGGAGCTGGTGCTCGAGGAGGTCCCCGACATCGAGTACGAGTCGATCGGCGGGCTGATCAACCAGATCGACCAGATCCGCGACGCGGTCGAGCTGCCCTACCTGCACCCCGACCTGTTCAAGGAGCACCAGCTCAAGCCGCCCAAGGGCGTGCTGCTCTACGGCCCTCCCGGCTGCGGCAAGACGCTGATCGCCAAGGCGGTGGCGAACTCGCTGGCCAAGAAGGTCGCGGCCAAGACCGGCCAGGAGGGAAAGTCCTACTTCCTCAACATCAAGGGCCCCGAGCTGCTCAACAAGTACGTCGGCGAGACCGAGCGGCACATCCGGCTGGTCTTCCAGCGGGCCCGCGAGAAGGCGTCGGAGGGCACGCCGGTCATCGTGTTCTTCGACGAGATGGACTCGCTCTTCCGCACCCGCGGCTCCGGGGTGTCCTCCGACGTGGAGAACACCATCGTCCCGCAGCTGCTCAGCGAGATCGACGGCGTCGAGCTGCTGGAGAACGTGCTGGTCATCGGCGCCTCCAACCGCGAGGACATGATCGACCCGGCGATCCTGCGGCCCGGCCGGCTGGACGTGAAGATCAAGATCGAGCGGCCCGACGCCGAGTCGGCCCGGGACATCTTCAGCAAGTACCTCACGCCCGACCTGCCGCTGCACGCCGACGACCTCGCCGAGTTCGGCGGCGACCGCACGGCCACCGCCGACGGGATGATCCAGGCGACCGTCGAGCGGATGTACTCCGAGTCCGACGACAACCGCTTCCTCGAGGTCACCTACGCCAACGGCGACAAGGAGATCCTCTACTTCAAGGACTTCAACTCCGGCGCGATGATCCAGAACATCGTGGACCGGGCGAAGAAGATGGCGATCAAGGACCACCTCGAGCACGACTCGCACGGCCTGCGGGTGCAGCACCTGCTGCGGGCCTGCCTGGACGAGTTCAAGGAGAACGAGGACCTGCCCAACACCACCAACCCCGACGACTGGGCGCGGATCTCGGGCAAGAAGGGCGAGCGGATCGTCTTCATCCGGACCCTGATCAGCGGCAAGGAGGGCAGCGAGCCCGGTCGCTCCATCGACACGGTGGCCAACACCGGGCAGTACCTCTGATGCCGGCCGACACGCTGTTCGTCGCCGTCATCGTGATCGGCCTGCTGGTGCTGCTGATGAAGTGGGCCTCCAAGCGCTGACGGCCACCCCCGGGAAGGTCTAGGCTCGGTGCATGGCCGAGCCGGTGGAGCGCAGCGACATCGAGGCGCTGCTGTCGACCCGCCGGGAGCTGGGGGAGGAGTACGACGCCGCGCTCGTCGCCTCCTTCACCGATCGGGTCGAGCAGGCCATCGCCGCGCGCGACCGTGCCGAGGTCGCGAGCCGGGACCGGCACCAGCGCAGCGAGGCGCGACACCAGCAGACCGGACGCACCCGCCAGTTCGTGCTCGGCCTGGTCTCGGTGGTCGCGGGCATCCCCATCACCGTGGTGGCCACTGTGGGGCCGGACCAGCCCAGCGTGGGAACCGTGGCCCTGGCGTGGCTCGGGCTCGCCGGCGTGAACGCCGCCCACGCCTCGGTGGTCAACGGCCCGCGCCGCCGCACCGACTGAGCCGCCGCGCCCGGGCCGCTCGGTCTATTTACCAGGTAATCCGAGCGGCACGACCTGCTCGTCCCACCAGCGCATGGGACCATGGTCCCCTGAGACGGAGGAGGTGCTCCATGGTGAAGGTCCTGCTCATCATTCTCGTCGTGCTCGCGGTCCTCGCGCTGATCCCGATGATCCGCAACCGCCGCCGCTGACCGCGGACGGCCCCGCTCCGCCTCAGCCCGCGACCCGTAGGCTGGCGAGCATGTCGGTACGACGCGTCATGGGCACCGAGGTGGAGTACGGCATCTCGGTGCACGGGCAGCCCCTGGCCAACCCGATGGTGGCCTCCTCGCAGGTGGTCAACGCCTATGCGTCGGCCACCGTGCACGCGCGCCGGGCCCGCTGGGACTTCGAGGAGGAGTCCCCGCTGCGGGACGCCCGCGGATTCGACATGTCCCGGGCGGTGGCCGACCCCAGCCAGCTGACCGACGAGGACCTCGGGCTGGCCAACGTCATCCTCACCAACGGGGCTAGGCTCTACGTCGACCACGCGCACCCGGAGTACTCCACCCCCGAGGTCACCACGCCCCTGGACGTCGTGCGGTGGGACAAGGCGGGGGAGCAGGTGATGCTCGACGCCGCGCGCTTCGCCGCGCAGACGCCCGGGCAGGCGCCGATCAACCTGTACAAGAACAACACCGACAACAAGGGCGCGTCCTACGGCGCCCATGAGAACTACCTGATGCGCCGCAGCACCCCGTTCGCGGACATCGTGCGCCACCTCACCCCGTTCTTCGTCTCCCGCCAGGTCGTCACCGGCGCGGGTCGCGTCGGCACCGGGCAGGACGGCCGGGGACAGGGCTTCCAGCTCAGCCAGCGCGCCGACTTCTTCGAGGTGGAGGTCGGCCTGGAGACCACGCTCAAGCGGCCGATCATCAACACCCGCGACGAGCCGCACGCCGACCCCGACCTCTATCGCCGGCTGCACGTGATCATCGGCGACGCCAACCTGGCCGAGATCTCGACCTACCTCAAGGTCGGCACGACCTCGCTGGTGCTGGCGATGATCGAGGACCGCTTCATCGACCGCGATCTCAGCGTCGAGACCCCGGTCGCCGCCCTGCGGGCGGTGTCCCACGACCCCACGCTGGAGCACAAGCTGGTGCTGCGCGACGGCCGGCACCTGACCGCGATCGAGCTGCAGCGGGAGTACCTCGACCTGGCCCGCGCCTACGTCGAGGAGCGCCTCGGCGAGGACGCCGACCCGCAGACCGTCGACGTGCTGGACCGCTGGGAGTCCGTGCTCGACCGGCTGGCCCGCGACCCGATGGAGTGCGCAGAAGAGCTGGACTGGGTGGCCAAGCTGCGCCTGCTGGAGCAGTACCGCGCCCGCGACGGGCTGGCGTGGGACGACGCCAAGCTGCACCTGATCGACCTGCAGTACTCCGACGTACGCCCCGAGAAGGGCCTCTACCACCGTCTGGTGCGGGCCGGCCGGATCCGCCGGCTGCTCACCGACGAGCAGGTGGAGACCGCCATGCACGAGCCACCCGAGGACACGCGCGCGTGGTTCCGCGGCCGCTGCCTGGAGAAGTACGGCGACCAGGTCGCCGCCGCGTCGTGGGACTCGGTCATCTTCGACCTCCCCGGCCGCGAGTCGCTGCAGCGCGTGCCCACCCTGGACCCGCTCCGGGGCAGCCGCGCGCACGTCGGGGAGCTGGTCGACCGGAGCGAGACCGCCGCCGAGCTGCTGCGCGGTCTCACCCGCTGACCACGCCCTTCGGGGTTATCCCGCTGGCGCCGACCTGAGCGCTAGGGTCGGTGACATGGCCCAGGAGCAGAAGCAGCCGCGGAAGTCCTCGGAGACCGAGGAGGTCACCGAGACCGCGCCCGAGACCGACGTCGCCGAGCGCAAGGAGGCGCTGGACGAGGACGTCGACTCCATCCTCGACGAGATCGACGACGTGCTCGAGACCAACGCCGAGGACTTCGTGAAGTCGTTCATCCAGAAGGGCGGTCAGTGAGCCTGTGAGTGCCGAGAGCCCCCGCCTGCCCACGTCCTACCTCAACCCCGGAACCTCCTCCTTCTCCGACTTCCTCTCCGAGCACGCCCCGGACCTGCTGCCGGCGCGGCGGAGCCTCCCGCAGGGGAACGCCGGCGACCTGGCCCCCCACGCCACCACGATCGTGGCGGCCTCCTTCGCCGGAGGGGTCGTGATGGCCGGCGACCGGCGCGCCACCATGGGCAGCGTCATCGCCCAGCGGGACATCCAGAAGGTCTTTCCCGCCGACGAGTACAGCTGCGTCGGCATCGCCGGCACGGCCGGCCTCGCCGTGGAGATGGTCCGGCTGTTCCAGACCGAGCTGGAGCACTACGAGAAGATCGAGGGCGTCACCCTCTCCGTCGACGGCAAGGCCAACCGGCTGGCCGCCCTCATCCGGGCCAACCTCGGGCTGGCCATGCAGGGGCTGGCGGTGGTCCCGCTCTTCGCCGGCTTCGACCCCGACGCCGAGCAGGGCCGGATCTTCTCCTACGACGTCACCGGCGGGAAGTACGAGGAGACCGCCTTCCACTCCGTCGGCTCCGGGTCGCTGTTCGCCCGCGGCTCGCTGAAGAAGCTCTACCGCGAGGACCTCACCGAGGACGAGTGCGTGATGGCCGTCGTGCAGGCGCTCTACGACGCCGCCGACGACGACTCGGCCACCGGCGGCCCCGACCTCACCCGGCGGATCTTCCCGGTGGTGCAGGTGATCACCGACGAGGGTGGGCGGCAGCTGCCCGACGACGAGGTCGCCCGGATCGCGGACCGGATGCTCGCCGGCCGGATGCGCCGGCCCGACGGCCCGGAGGCCCCGCTGGTGACCAGTCCCGACGCCCCGGTCGTGGGCGACGAGGTGGAGGAGGAGCAGTGAGCACCCCGTTCTACGTCTCGCCCGAGCAGCTGATGAAGGACCGGGCGGACTTCGCGCAGAAGGGCATCGCCCGGGGACGCTCGGTCGTCGCGCTGGAGTACGCCGACGGCATCCTGCTGGTCGCGGAGAACCCCTCCCAGGCGCTGCACAAGATCTCGGAGATCTACGACCGGATCGCCTTCGCGGCGGTGGGTCGCTACAACGAGTTCGAGAACCTGCGGATCGCCGGGGTGCGGCTGGCCGACATGCGCGGCTACGCCTACGACCGCCGCGACGTGACCGCGCGCGCCCTGGCCAACGCCTACGCCCAGACGCTGGGCACGATCTTCTCCTCCGGTGGCGAGAAGCCATACGAGGTCGAGATCTTCGTCGCCGAGGTCGGGCGGACGCCGGAGGAGGACCAGATCTACCGGCTCACCTACCAGGGGCAGGTCGCCGACGCGCACGGGTACGCCGTCATGGGCGGCCAGGCCGACGCGGTGACGACGTACCTCAAGGACAACTATGCGCCGGGCGCGGCGCTCGAGCCGGCGCTGCGGACGGCCGTGGCGGCGCTGGGGCACACCCTGGACGACCAGGGCAAGCCGACCGACCGAGTGATCCCGACCTCCGACCTCGAGGTCGCGGTGCTGGACCGCAACCGCACCCAGCCGCGTAAGTTCGTCCGCATCCGCGGCGAGCGGCTGGAGAGGATGCTGGCCGACCGGGGCCCGGAGCAGGCCGCCCCGCCGGTGCCGGAGGACGCGGAGCCGGGCAAGGCTCCCTCCCAGTCGGGGACCGACGACCCGCAGGACCCCACCGACCAGGTCAGCGGCGCGACGCCGCCCCTGGAGAACCCCGTCACCGGCGAGCCGGGAAAGCCCCCGGTCGCCCCGCCGTCCGGGCCGGGCGGCGGCCAGCCCCCCGCCCCGGACCCGGTCGACCCGGGCGATGCGACGCCCCCCGCGCCGCAGCCCGACCGGCCGGACCCCGGCCAGCCCCCGTCTCCCGGTCCGGGGCCCGAGCCGGGCGGCCCCCCGCCGCCCGACCCGAACCGCCCCCAGCCCGGTCCGGGCCAGGTCTGAGCCCCCCGACTCGACCTCACCCGGACCGAACCGGCCTGGATGGGTGGTGTTGCCACCCCCAACTCGGCAACACCACCCGGCGCGGGAATCGAAGTTCCGCGTCAGCCCCCTCGCGGACGAGACGGGACGCTGACGCGATCCTGATGCGACTAAAGGATGAGATGCGGCGGGTTTCGCTGTCCGACATCCGGTCGAGTCACGGAGCCGACCCGTAGGGTGGTGACGTGGACCGGCGGATCTTCGGCATCGAGAACGAGTACGGCGTCACGTGCACGTTCCGGGGTCAGCGACGCCTCAGCCCCGACGAGGTCGCGCGCTACCTCTTCCGCAAGGTGGTGAGCTGGGGCCGCTCCAGCAACGTCTTCCTCCGCAACGGCGCCCGGCTCTACCTCGACGTGGGCAGCCACCCGGAGTACGCCACGCCCGAGTGCGACGACGTGCTCAGCCTGGTCACCCACGACAAGGCGGGCGAGCGGATCCTCGAGGGGCTGCTCCTCGACGCCGAGCAGCGGCTGCACGACGAGGGCATCGCCGGTGACATCTACCTGTTCAAGAACAACACCGACTCCGCCGGCAACTCCTACGGTTGCCATGAGAACTACCTGGTCGGACGGCAGGGCGAGTTCACCCGCCTCGCCGACGTGCTGATCCCGTTCCTGGTGACCCGGCAGATCATGGTCGGCGCGGGCAAGGTCGTGCAGACGCCGCGCGGGGCGTCGTACTCGGTCTCCCAGCGCGCGGAGCACATCTGGGAGGGCGTCTCCAGCGCCACCACCCGCAGCCGGCCGATCATCAACACCCGCGACGAGCCGCACGCGGACGCCGAGCGGTTCCGCCGGCTGCACGTGATCGTCGGGGACTCCAACATGAGCGAGACGACCACGCTGCTCAAGGTCGCCTCCTGCGACCTGGTGCTGCGGATGGTGGAGGAGGGGGTCGTGATGCGCGACCTCACCCTGGAGAACCCGATCCGGGCGATCCGCGAGATCAGCCACGACATGACCGGCCGCCGCAAGGTGCGGCTGTCCAACGGCCGCGAGGCCAGCGCCCTGGAGATCCAGGGGGAGTACCTCGCCAAGGCGCGCGACTTCGTGGACCGCAGGCAGATCTCCACCCCCGTCCTCGAGCAGGTCCTGGACCTGTGGGAGCGGTCGCTGAAGGCGGTCGAGTCCGACGACCTCGGTCTGGTCGACCGGGAGCTGGACTGGGTGATCAAGTGGAAGCTGATCGAGCGCTACCGGGCCAAGCACGGCCTGACGCTGGGGCACCCCCGGGTCGCGCAGCTGGACCTCGCCTACCACGACATCCACCGCGGCCGCGGCCTCTACTACCTGCTGGAGAAGCGCGGCGCGGTCGCCCGGGCGACGACCGACCTGCGCACCTTCGAGGCCAAGTCGGTGCCGCCGCAGACCACCCGGGCCCGGCTGCGCGGCGAGTTCATCCGTACGGCGCAGGAGCGGCGCCGCGACTTCACCGTCGACTGGGTGCACCTCAAGCTCAACGACCAGGCCCAGCGCACCGTGCTGTGCAAGGACCCGTTCCGCTCGGTGGACGAGCGCGTGCAGCGCCTGATCGACGGCATGTGAGGAACGGGCGCGGCCGCCGGGAATCCTCAGGGTCGCCTTATAGGCTGGGCCGTCGACCGTCCCCCGGACTCAGGAGATACCTCCCCGCATGACTTCACGTCGTACCCGCATCCTCGCGCCCCTGGTGGCCACCGTCCTCGTCGGCGGGCTGGCCGCCTGCGGAGAGGAGGACGGCTCGTCCGAGAGCTCCTCCAACAGCTCATCCTCGAGCGGTGGCAGCTCCTCGGGCGAGGCACTCTCGTCCCTGACCGTCAGCGACAACGTCGGCAAGGAGCCCAAGCTGACGTGGGACAAGGCGGTCTCCACGGGCACGACGCAGGCCCGGACGGTGGTCGAGGGCGACGGTCCGACGGTGAAGAGC
Organism: Nocardioides rotundus; assembly: GCF_019931675.1. GTDB lineage: Bacteria > Actinomycetota > Actinomycetes > Propionibacteriales > Nocardioidaceae > Nocardioides > Nocardioides rotundus. The sequence continues at coordinate 1,767,139 of NZ_CP082922.1, read as the reverse complement.
GGCGACCTGGCGATGACCCACATCATGGTGGCCAACGGCGCCTCCAAGAAGGTCGTCTCCAGCGACTTCAAGGGCGCCGCGAGCCTGCTGCCGGTCAGCGACTCGCTGATCCCGGCGCTCGCCGACAACCTCGAGGGGGCCAAGGTCGGCAGCCGGATCGCGGTGGCGGCCGCCCCCGAGGACGCCTTCGGCTCCCAGGGCAACCCGCAGATGGGGATCAACGGCAAGGACACCGTGGTCTTCGTGCTCGACGTCACCGACATCGTCTCTCCCGAGCCGTCCGGCAGCGAGCAGCAGCCCGCCGGCTGGATGCCGTCGGTGACCGAGTCCGACGGCGTGCCCACCGCGCTGGACTTCCAGGGCACGCCGAAGCCGAAGGACGAGCTGCAGAAGGGCTACCTGGTCAAGGGCGACGGGAAGGTCGCCAAGGCCGGCGACCAGATCTATGTGAACTACCTCGGCCAGGTCTACGGCGGCGACCAGCCGTTCGACGCGTCGTACACCCGCGGTCAGCCGTTCCCCTTCACCCTGGGCCAGGGCGCCGTGGTGAAGGGCTGGGACCAGGGCCTGGAGGGCGTGCCCGCCGGCAGCCGGGTGATGCTGGCCATCCCGCCGGAGCTCGGCTACGGCAAGCAGGGCCAGGGCAACACCATCAAGGGCACGGACACGATGTACTTCGTGGTCGACGTGCTCGCGGTGCAGTAGTCCGGAGTCGTGGTGACGGCGGACAAGACCGAGCGGCTGATGAAGCTGCTCATCATGCTCCTGGTGCAGCGGCACTTCGTGGACAAGGGCCGGGTCCGCGACGCGCTCTACCCCGGACTGTCCGACGACGCCTTCGAGAAGAAGTTCGAGCGGGACAAGGAGGAGCTGCGCAGCCTCGGCGTCCCGGTCGAGGTGGGCCAGATCGACCCGTTCTTCGGTGACGAGCCGGGCTACCGCATCCGGGCGGACGAGTTCGCGCTCCCCGAGATCCGGCTGGACGCCGACGAGGCGTCCGTGGTCGGCCTGGCCGGCAAGGTCTGGGAGCACGCCCGGCTCGCGGAGGCCACGACCGAGGCGGTCCGCAAGCTGGCCGCCCAGGGGGTCGACGTGGACCCGGGCGCGCTGGACCTGGTGCAGCCGCGGATCGGCGCCGAGGAGCCGTCCTTCATCGCCTTCTGGGAGGCGACGGCGACCCGCACCCCGCTGGCCTTCGACTACGGCCGGACCGGCGAGCAGCCGGCCACCCGGCACCTGCAGCCGTGGGGGGTCGTCCGCTTCTCCGGCCGGTGGTACGTCGTCGGCCACGACACCGACCGGGACGCCGAGCGGGTCTTCCGGCTCTCCCGGGTGGTGGGCGAGCCGCGCACCGACGGCGAGCCCGGCAGCTTCTCCGTGCCCGAGGGGACCGACGTCGCTGCCACCGCCCGCCGGCTCGCCCCATCGGCACCGGCCGAGCCGGCCGAGGTGCTGGTCCGTGAGGGCGCGGGTCACGGCCTGCGCCGGATGGCCGAGCAGGTGGAGCCGTGCGTGCCCGGGCCCGACGAGCGCTCCCGGTGGGACCGGCTCGTGCTGGCCCGCGCCGACCTGGCGGGCGAGGTGCTCGCCCACGGCGAGGACGCCTATGTCGTGAGCCCGGACTCGCTGCGCCGCGACGTCGTCGCCCGGCTCCGGGCCGTCGTGGGGGAGGCGTCATGAGCAGCCAGGCGCTGGCCGGGAGCCGTGCGCAGCTGGCCCGGCTGCTGGCGCTGGTGCCCTACGTCCACTCCCGGGACGAGGTCCGGGTCGAGGAGGCCGCCGAGGTGCTGGGCGTCAGCCCGGACCAGGTGGTGCGCGACCTCAACGTGCTCTTCATGTGCGGGCTGCCGGGTGGCTACCCCGACGACCTGATCGACGTCGACATCGACGCCCTCGACACCGACGGCGACCGGGTGATCCGGCTCGGCAACGCCGACTACCTCGCCCGCCCGCTGCGGCTCACCCCGACCGAGGCCAGCGCGCTGATCGTGGCGCTGCGGGTGCTGCGCGACTCCGCGGACGCCGAGACCGCCGCCATCGTGGACCGCACGCTGGCCAAGCTGGAGATCGCCGCGGACGCCGGCAGCCCCGACCGGGTGGCGGTCACCGACCTGGACCCGGCGATCGAGTCCGTCGGCGGCCTGCGCCCACAGCTGGAGCGGGCGATCGCCGACGGCCGCCAGGTGCGGCTGACCTACTTCGTGCCCGCGCGGGACGAGGAGTCCGAGCGGGTCGTGGACCCCTACCGCCTCCTGACCTCCGGCGGGGCGACGTACCTCCACGCGTGGTGCCACCGCGCCGAGGCGCCGCGGTTCTTCCGGCTGGACCGCATCCAGGCCGCCGAGGTGCTCGACACCGCCGTCGAGGCGCCACCGCAGCCCCCACCCGACCTGTCGGCGGGCTTCTTCGCCCATGCGCCGGACGCCGCGACCGTGGTGCTGCGGCTCGCCCCGGCGGCGGCCTGGGTGCCGGAGTACTACGACACCGAGAAGGTACGACGGTTCCGCGACGGCTCGGTCGAGATCACCCTCCGGGTCGGCGATCCGCGCTGGTTGGAGCGCCTGCTGCTGCGGCTCGCGCCTCACGCGTCGGTCGTTCGTCCACCGGAGTTCGCCCAGTCTTTGCTTGCCACGGCCCGTGGGGCGCTCGGGCTCTACGGATGAGCGCGTAGACTGGGTGGCGTTCGCAACCACGAGGAGGAGTTCAGTTCGATGTACCCCCTGATTGGCGTGCCGCAGGGCTGGGAGCTGGTGCTCATCGTCCTCGTGATCATCTTGGTGTTCGGCGCGAAGAAGCTGCCCGAGCTCGCCCGGGGCTCCGGTCAGGCGCTGCGCATCTTCAAGGCCGAGACCAAGGGCATGCGCGAGGACGACGAGAAGGACGCGCCGAGCAGCGCCACGCCCGAGGCCACGCCGCAGCGCGAGATCGACCCGCCGCGGGACGCGCACGGCCGCCCGATCGGCCAGGAGCGCAACGACGGCACCACCGCCTGAGTCCCCGCGGACTCAGCGGAGCACCGACCGACGTGGCCCTCAAAGGACTGCGCGCAGCCTTCTCCACCAAGCCGCACCATGACGTCGACGCCGAGGGGCGGATGGCGCTCTCGGACCACCTGCGCGAGCTGCGCGCGCGGGTGCTGCGGATCCTCGTCGCCCTGGTCCTGGGCATCGCCCTGTGCCTGGTCTTCTTCGACTATCTCTACGAGCTGGTGCTGGGCCCCTACAACCAGGCCCGTCAGGCGCTGGGCACCGACGTCACGAGCCAGCCGACGATCAACGGCGTCGGCGGGCCGCTGATGACCTACCTCAAGCTCTCCGGGTTCGCGGGCGTGATCCTCACCAGCCCCTACTGGCTGCACCAGATCTGGGCCTTCATCCTGCCCGGCCTGCACCCCGGCGAGCGCAAGTGGAGCCGGGTCTTCGCCGCGATCGCCGGTCCGCTCTTCATCATCGGGGTCGTCGTCGGCTACCTGACCCTGCCCAAGGGCCTGGAGGTGCTGATCGGCTTCACCCGCGAGGGCCTGACCAACCTGGTGGAGTTCAACGACTACGTCACCTTCTTCACCCGCACCCTGCTCGCCTTCGGCGTCTCCTTCGAGATCCCGGTCTTCATCGTGCTGCTGAACCTCGTGGGCGTGCTTCCCGCGCGCACCCTGGCGACCCATCGCGCCTGGTTCATCGTCGGCATCTTCGTCTTCGCCGCGGTCGTCACCCCCTCCACCGACCCCTTCACCATGCTGTTCCTCGCCGTGCCGATGTGCCTGCTGTTCTTCATCGCCGAGCTCGTCTGCCGGGTCCTCGAGCGCCGCAAGAAGGAGGCCCAGGAGGCCGGGCCGGGGCCGGACGAGGCGTCGGTCCTGTGACCCCCGCGACGCTGAGCTTCGTCGACCCCTTCGACCTGCCCGAGTGGGTCGGTGCCGAGCCGGTCACCTGGGAGGCCGAGCACGGCGTGCGGGAAGGGCACCTGGTGCACGGCCGGCTGACCGGCTCCGGCGGCGAGCACCCCTGCGACCTGCTCGCCGTCGACGAGGCATACCCCCGCCCGGTGGCCGACGCGGACTCCCGCGCCCGGGTGCACCAGGCCTGGCAGCACGGCCAGGTGGAGCTGGTCGAGTACGACGGCCGGCTCGCGCTCGCCGTGCCCGGCACCCGCTTCACCGCCGACGGCGTCCTGGACGCCCTGGCCCGACTGGCCAAGGCGGTCGGTGCCCCGGAGCGGCAGGTCAGCGCGCTGCTCCGCCTCGGGGGCTGATCCGGCGGTTACCCTCGGCCGGTGCCCGTCGCGCCCCGCGAGATCGCGCTGCTGACCAACCCCACCGCCGGCAAGGGCCGGGCGGTGCGGTTGCGCGACGCCGCACTGACCCGGCTGAGGGAGGGCGGCCTGGTCGTGCGCGACCTGATGGGCCGCGACGCCGAGGAGGCCGGCGTGCTCGCACGTGGGGCCGTTGCGGGCGGGGTGGAGGGGCTGGTCGTCGTCGGTGGCGACGGGATGGTGCACCTTGCCGCGCAGGTGCTCGCCGGGACCGACGTACCCCTTGGGGTCATCCCGGCCGGCACGGGCAACGACGTGGCGCGCTACCTGTCCCTGCCGCAGCGCGACCCCGCCGGCGCCGCCGACCGGGTGATCGCCGGCCGTCGCCGGACCATCGACCTGGCGCGGTCGGGGGAGCGCTACTACGTCACGGTGCTCGCCGCCGGCTTCGACGCGGTGGTCAACGAGCGGGCCAACCACATGACCTGGCCGGCCGGGCAGATGCGCTACAACCTCGCGACCCTCGCCGAGCTGCGGACCTTCCGACCGTTGCGCTACCGGCTGGAGCTGGACGGCGTGGAGCACCGGCTGGAGGCGATGCTGGTGGCCGTCGGCAACGGCCCGTCCTTCGGCGGCGGGTTGCGGATCGCCGAGGGCGCGGACCTGGCCGACGGGCTGCTGGACGTGGTGGTGATCGGGCCGATGTCGCGGGCCGGGCTGGTGCGGACCTACCCCCGGCTGTTCCGCGGCACGCACACCACGCACCCCCGCTTCTCCCGGCATCTGGTGCGACGCGTCACCATTGCCTCGGAGGGGATCACCGGCTATGCCGACGGCGAGCGCTTCGGCCCCCTGCCCCTGACGATCGACTGCGCCCCCGGCGCGCTGAAGGTGTACGCATGAGCGACGAGCAGACCCCGGCCGAGCGGTACGCCGCGAGCAGGACCGCGCAGCGCTACCCCGTGCTGCACGAGTTCGCCTCCTTCTACGACTTCGGCCTCGACCCCTTCCAGCTCGAGGCGTGCCGGGAGGTCGAGGACGGGCGCGGGGTGCTGGTGGCCGCGCCCACCGGCTCCGGCAAGACGGTCGTCGGCGAGTTCGCGGTCTTCCTCGCGCTCACCACCGGCCGCAAGTGCTTCTACACCACCCCGATCAAGGCGCTGTCGAACCAGAAGTTCCACGACCTGGTCGAGCGGCACGGCGCGGAGAACGTCGGGCTGCTGACCGGCGACACCTCGGTCAACGGGGAGGCGCCGGTGGTCGTGATGACCACCGAGGTGCTGCGCAACATGCTCTACGCCGGGTCGCCCACCCTGCTCGGGCTGGCGTTCGTGGTGATGGACGAGGTGCACTACCTCGCCGACCGGGCCCGCGGCGCGGTCTGGGAGGAGGTGATCATCCATCTGCCCGAGTCGGTGCAGGTGATCTCCCTGTCCGCGACGGTCTCCAACGCCGAGGAGTTCGGGGAGTGGCTGGGCACGGTCCGCGGCGAGATGACCACCATCGTGGAGGAGCGGCGGCCGGTGCCGCTCTTCCAGCACGTGATGGCGGGGCGGCGCCTCTACGACCTGTTCGCCCACTCCGATGACCAGGCATCGGCGGGCTTCGTCGGCGAGGGCGCCCCGGTCAACCCGGAGCTGATGCGCGTCGCCCGCGACGACTTCGCCGCCACCCGGATGCGGGACCGGCGCGTCCCCAAGGACAAGCGGATGCGCGGGGACCACCGCAAGGGCAGCAACCGCGGCCGCAACGTCGGCAACGGCCGCCGGGTGTGGATCCCGAGCCGGGTCGAGGTCGTCGAGCGGCTCGAGCGCGAGCGGCTGCTGCCGGCGATCTACTTCATCTTCTCCCGCAAGGGCTGCGACGCGGCGGTCCAGCAGTGCCTGGACGCGAACGTGCGGCTGACCTCGCCGGAGGAGCGGGACGAGATCATCGAGTACGTCGAGGCCGCCACCGCCCACCTGCCCAGCGAGGACCGCGAGGTGCTCGGCTACCACGACTTCCTCGACGCGCTGTCCCGCGGCGTCGCGGCCCACCACGCCGGGCTGCTGCCCGCCTTCAAGGAGTGCGTCGAGACGCTGTTCACCCGGGGGCTGTGCAAGGTCGTCTTCGCCACCGAGACGCTGGCGCTGGGCATCAACATGCCCGCTCGCACGGTGGTGATCGAGAAGCTGTCGAAGTGGAACGGGCGCGAGCACGCCGACCTGACGCCGGGGGAGTACACCCAGCTCACCGGGCGCGCCGGCCGCCGCGGTCTCGACGTCGAGGGCCATGCGGTCGTCCTGTGGCAGCCGGGGATGAACCCCCAGCAGGTGGCCGGCCTCGCCTCGACCCGGACCTATCCGCTGCGGTCGTCCTTCCGGCCGTCGTACAACATGGCGGTCAACCTGGTGAACCAGTTCGGCCGCGAGCGCTCGCGCGAGCTGCTGGAGATGTCCTTCGCGCAGTTCCAGGCCGACCGGGCCGTCGTCGGGCTGGCGCGCCAGCTGCGGAAGGCGGAGAACGCGCTGGAGGGATACGCCGAGGCGGCGCACTGCGACCGCGGCGACTTCATGGAGTACGCCGCCCTCCGGCGCCGGATCAGCGAGGTGGAGAAGGGCGCGAAGAAGGCGCAGCGGGCGGAGCGCCGCGACGAGGCGGCGGCGTCGCTGACGGCGCTGCGCCCCGGCGACGTGATCGACGTGCCGACGGGCAAGTTCGCCGGGCTCGCGGTGGTGCTGGATCCGGGGTACGGCGACCAGCCGCGGCCGCAGGTGCTGACCCTGGACCGGCAGGTGCGCCGGCTGTCGATGATCGACTTCCCCGTCCCGGTCACCGCGCTGACCCGGATGAAGGTGCCGCGGAACTTCAACCCCCGCAACCCGCAGCAGCGCCGGGATCTGGCCGGAGCGCTGCGCAACCGGACGCGCGACCTGGAGCGCCCCCGTCAGGCGGCCGAGCGGCGGCGCGGCATAGACCAGGAGACCCGGGACGAGGTGGACGCGCTGCGCGCCGAGCTCAAGGCCCACCCGTGCCACGGATGCCCCGACCGGGAGGACCACCAGCGCTGGGCGGACCGCTGGTCCAAGCTCGACCGGGACGCCGAGACGCTACGGCGCCGGGTCGAGCGACGCACCAACACGGTGGCGCGGACCTTCGACCGGGTGTGCGAGGTGCTCGCCGAGCTCGGCTACCTCGACCTGGACGACGACGGGGGCCGGGTGACCGAGCGCGGTCGCGGCCTGCGGCGGATCTACTCCGAGCTGGACCTGCTCGCCGCCGAGTCGCTGCGACTCGGGCTGTGGGACGACCTCACCGTGCCGGAGCTGGCCGCCGTGCTGTCGGCGCTGGTCTACGAGTCGCGCCGGGACCCCGACCAGCCGCCGCGGATCCCGTGCGGGCGGGTGGAGCAGGTGCTGGCGGAGATGCAGTCGCTGTGGGGAGACCTGCGGGACGTGGAGGCGCGGCACAAGCTGGACTTCCTCCGCGAGCCCGACCCGGGGTTCGCGTGGGCGGCCTACCGCTGGGCGTCCGGCGATGACCTGGACGACATCCTGCGCGCCTCTCCGCTGTCGGCCGGCGACTTCGTGCGGGCCACCAAGCAGCTGATCGACCTCGCGGGGCAGGTCGCCGACGCCGCGGGCGACTCCCCGCTGCGCCGTACCGCCCGGGGCGTCGTGGACGCCGTCCGCCGCGGGGTCGTGGCCTACAGCTCCCTCGACTGATCCCGCCCACCGGGCATCAAAGGTCCCCATATCCCGCCCACCGGGCATCAAAGGTCCCCATATCCCGCCCACCGGGCATTCCATGCTCCCAATAACCCGCCACCGGGCATTCCATGTCACCACAGCCCGCCGACCGGGCATTCCATGTCATTAACCAGGAGGCACCTGGAAGCATCAATTGCCCGGTCGACCGATCTTGGGTGCATCAAGTGCCCGGTCGGCCGATCTTGGGTGCATCAAGTGCCCGGTCGGCCGATCTTGGGTGCATCAAATGCCCGGTCGGCGGAGTTTGGATGCATCAAATGCCTGGTCGCCGGTCAGCCGGAGAGGGCGGTGACGGCACGCGCCATGGACGACTCCAGGTTCCACCGCTCGGCCAGGGCGAGCACCCGGTCGTGGTCGGCGGGGGAGCGGGGCATCGTGGTGTCCACGTCGCCGAGGTCCAGGTCCCGCGCGACGGCCACCACCTGGGGTGCGACCGCGAGGTAGTCCGCCGCGGCGAGGATCTTGGCCCGCGGGTTGGGGCCGAGGTCGCTGTCGGGGTCCTCGGCGGCGGCGAGCAGGCCCGGCATGTCGCCGTACCGCTGCAGCAGGGTCGCCGCGGTCTTCTCGCCGATGCCCTTGACCCCGGGGAGGCCGTCGGAGGCGTCGCCGCGCAGGGTCGCCATGTCGGCGTACTGCGCCGCGTGGACGCCGTACTTCTCGACCACGACATCGTCGGTGATCCGCTCGTGCCGGCCCACGCCACGGGCGGTGTAGAGCACCCGCACCTCGGCCTCGTCGTCGACGAGCTGGAAGAGGTCGCGGTCGCCGGTCACCACGTCGACCGGCATCCCGGCGCCGGTGGCCAGGGTCCCGATCACGTCGTCGGCCTCGTAGCCGTCGGCGCCGACCACGGTGATCCCCAGCGCGTCGAGCACCTCCAGGATCACCGGGATCTGCACCTCCAGTGGGTCGGGCACCTCCTCGACGTCGGGCGCCGGGCCCGCCACCTCCTCGACCACCCGATGCGCCTTGTAGGACGGGATCAGGTCCACCCGCCACTGCGGCCGCCAGTCGTTGTCCCACGCGCAGACCAGGTGGGTGGGGCGGTAGTCGGTCACCAGGCGCGCGATGAAGTCCAGCAGGCCGCGTACGGCGTTCACCGGAGTGCCGTCGGGCGCCAGGATCTCCCCCTTGATCCCGAAGAAGGCGCGGAAGTAGAGCGAGGCGGTGTCGAGGAGCATCAGGCGGTCGGCAGGCATGAGCCGATGGTAGGGCCCGCTAGGGTGTCCGCCGTGGAAGAGACCGACCGGAAGATCCTGAGCCTGCTGGCCACCGACGGCCGGATGTCCTTCACCGATCTGGGCAAGGCCACGGGGCTCTCGACCTCCGCTGTCCACCAGCGGGTCAAGCGGCTGGAGCAGCGCGGCCTGATCAAGGGGTACGGCGCGACCATCGACCACGAGCAGATGGGCCGGCCGCTCACCGCGTTCATCTCGATCACGCCGTTCGACCCCTCCGAGCCCGACGACTACCCCGACCGGCTGGCCACGATCCCCGAGATCGAGTCCTGCTGGTCGGTCGCGGGCGATGAGTCCTACATCCTCAAGGTGCGGGTCGCGGTGCCCTCGGACCTGGAGGACCTGCTGAGCCGGATCCGGGTGCAGGCGAACGTGTCCACCCGGACGACGATCGTGCTGTCCACGCCGTACGAGAACCGGCCGATGGCCTGAGGGCTACTCGCTCTCCCCGAACCGGTCGTCGTTCAGCTCGACGAAGCGCTGCAGCGCGGCCTCGGCGCCGGGCCCGCTTGCGCTCACCTCGATCCGGTGGCCGCGCTCGCCGCCGAGGGTGAGCACGCCGAGCATCGAGTCCGCGTCGACCGGCCCCTCGCCGGTGGTGGCGTTGCGGGCGGTGATGCTCTCCACCTCGCCCTCCAACGACTCCTGGGCGAGCGCGACGAACTTCGCGGCCGGGCGGGCGTGCAGGCCGTGCGCCGTGGTCAGCTCGAGGGTGACCGTGGCGTCGCCGCCCTCACCCGCCGAGGGCTGCGATGCGCCGGCGTTCGGGCTCGCTCCCAGGTGGTCCTGCTTGGCCCGCAACCCGCCGGAGGCCTCCGCAGCCACCCGCGCCGCGGGCGCACCCCCGGCGGCCGCGACGACGGCCAGCATCAGCCCCTCCACCAGGGGTGCGGGGGAGAGGATCACCCGGTCGGCGGTCTCCGGGTCGAGCAACTCCAGGGCCATCTCCGCGGAGAGTACGGCGCTGCCCAGGTCCATCAGCACCACGGCGCCATCCCGGTCGGCGGCCCGCTCGACCGCCTGTGCGATCGCCGCCGCATCGGTGCCGAAGGAGCCGTCGACCAGCCCCGCCGCCACCTCGACCCGCACCTCGCCGCCCGAGGCCATCTCCTGCGCCAGCGCGACCGCGGCGTCGGCCAGCGCCCGGCTGTGCGAGACCACCACGATGCCGGTCATGCTCAGCCCAGCGTCCGGGCGGCGGCCGCGACCAGCATCGCCATCGACGTGGCACCCGGGTCCTGGTGCCCGACGCTGCGCTCGCCGAGGTAGGACGCCCGGCCCTTGCGGGCCTGCATCGCGGTCGTCGCGTCGCGGCCCTCGGCCGCGGCCTGCGCGGCGGCGTCCAGGGCGTCGCCCGTCGCGGCTCCGCCGGCCACCGCGTCGTCGTAGGCCCGGGTCGCGGGCTTCGAGGGCGTCGTACATCGTCTTGTCGCCCGCCTCGGCCTTGCCGCGGGCCACCACGCCTTCCAGGCCGGCCCGCAGGAGGACGCCCACCGTGGCCGCGTCGAGCTCGTCGGCGTCGCCGGCGGCCGTGGCCATCCGGAGGAACAGCGTGCCGTAGAGCGGGCCGCTCGCGCCGCCGACCTTGCTCACCAGGGTCATCCCGGTCGTCTTCAGCAGCGCGGCGGGGGAGTCGGGCGGGCCGGCGTCGAGCGTCTCGAGCACCGCGGCCATGCCCCGGTCGAGGTTGCTGCCGTGGTCGGCGTCCCCGATGTCGGCGTCGAGGCGGGTGAGCAGGTCCCGGTTCTCGTGTACGTCGGCGGCGAAGGCGTCCAGCCAGGCGCGCAGCGCGGTGAGGTCGGGCATGTCTCAGACCCCCCAGCGCAGGCCGGGGGTCTTCACCGGTGCGTCCCAGAGCCGGAGCATCTCGTCGTCGGCGCGCATCAGGGTCAGCGAGCAGCCGGCCATCTCCACGCTGGTGATGTAGTCGCCCACCAGGTTCCGCGCGACGGTGATCCCGGCCTTGTCCAAGATGGTCGCGACCTCGCCGTACATCAGGTAGAGCTCCAGCAGCGGTGTACCGCCCATGCCATTGAGCATCGCGACCACCAGGTCGCCCCTGCCCACGCCGAGGTCGTCGACCACGGGCTCGGTGAGCATGGCCGCGACCTCGCCGGCGGGGGCGAGCGGCATCCGGGTCCGGCCGGGCTCCCCGTGGATCCCGATGCCCATCTCCATCTCCTCGTCCCCGATCTCGAAGGTCGGGGAGCCCGCCGAGGGCACGGTGGAGGAGGTGAGCGCCATGCCCATGCTGCGCCCGGCGTCGCTGGCCGCCTGGGCGACCCCGGCGACGGCCTGGAGGTCCCGCCCCTCCTCGGCGGCCGCGCCGGCGAGCTTCTCCACGAAGACGGTGACGCCCACGCCGCGGCGGCCGACGGTGTAGAGGCTGTCCTGCACGGCGACGTCGTCCTGGGTGACGACCTGGACCACCTCGACGTCGCCGGCCATCTCTGCGGCCATCTCGAAGTTCATCACGTCGCCGGTGTAGTTCTTCACGATGTGCAGGACGCCGGCGCCGCCGTCGACGCCCTGGGTCGCGGCCATCACCTGGTCGGGGACGGGGGAGGTGAAGACCTCGCCCGCAGCGGCGGCGTCCAGCATGCCGGGGCCGACGTACCCGCCGTGCAGGGGCTCGTGGCCCGAGCCGCCGCCGGAGACCAGCCCGACCTTGCCCTGCCGCGGTGCGTCGCCGCGGAAGATCACCTTGTTCTCCAGGTCGACCCGCAGCTCGGGATGGGCCGCGGCCATCCCCCGGAGCGCGTCGGTGACCACCTGGTCGGGGTCGTTGATCAGCTTCTTCATGGCGGCTCCTGCCCCTCGACCGGCTCGACGACTCGGGTCGGACGCTACGCGCGCCGGGAGTGCGCGGACAAGGGTCCGCGGTCCGCGCTCGCCCGCCCGCGTCGCCCGCCTGGCCCGCGATGGGAGGTAGCCCAGCCACCCGCCACGGCGCCGATCAGGTGGCTGGGCTACCTCCGGTCGGCCGGGTGGGGCAGGCGAACGCCGTCGCGGGGCGGCCGTACGCCATCGCCCGCCGCCCCCGCTCCGACCGTGTGGCTTTGAGGCCATCGGATGACTCCGAAGCCACACGGTCGACCGGTCGGCGAGCTACCGAGGGCGCGGCTGCCGGGAGCAGCGGGGGAGCCTCAGTGCGCCTGGAGCGCGGCGAGCCGGCGGGACGCCTCGGCGACCTCGGCGGCCTTGAGCGCGGACTCGTCGAGGCGGCCGTGCTCGGCCCACCACTCCTGGCCGGCGGCCGGGAGGGTGTGGATCGGGTCGTAGTACTCGTAGTAGCGGGTCAGCGCCTCGGCGTCGCCGGCCTCGATGGAGGTCCGGTAGTTCTTCGTCCAGTAGGAGATGCCGCGCTCGGTGTCGTAGTCGGCCAGCTGGTGCACCCAGCGCTTGCCGACGAACGGCACGTCGCAGACGATCCGCGGGGTGGCGAAACCGGGCAGGTAGCCCATGATGTGGTGCTGCAGCCGCTGCGCGTCGGCGACCGAGACCCGCCAGTGCTCGGAGAACGGGATCATGTCGCACATGTAGAAGTAGTAGGGCATGATCCCGGCGCCGTCGAGCAGGCCGAAGCACAGGTCGAGCAGCGCGTGCGGTTCGGCGTTGACGCCCTCCATCAGCACCCCCTGGTTGCGGACGTCGCGCAGGCCGGCGTCCAGCATCGCGCGGGTCGCCTGCGCGACCAACGGGGTGATCTGGTTGGCGTGGTTGACGTGGGTGTGCATCGCCAGGTTGACCCCGCGCGAGCGGGCGAGGGAGGCCACGCGGCCCACGCCCTCGACCACGTCGGGCTGCAGCCAGTGCTGCGGCAGCCCCATGAGGGCCTTGGTCGCCAGCCGGATGTCGCGGATGTTCTCGACCTCCATCAGGCTGGTCAGGAACGCCTCAAGCCGGGGCCAGGGCATGTTCGCCACGTCGCCGCCGGAGACCACCACGTCGCGCACGGTCGGCGTACGGCGCAGGTAGTCGAGCATGTCGCCGAGGCGGTCATTCGGCTTCCCGACGAACTTCAGCTTGTCCACCTGGGCGGTGGAGTTGCCGACCAGGTCCATCCGGGTGCAGTGGCCGCAGTACTGCGGGCAGGTCGGCAGCAGCTCGGCCAGCACCTTGGTGGGGTAGCGGTGGGTGAGCCCCTCGGTGGCCCACATGTCGTGCTCGTGCAGCGAGTCGCGGGTGGCGTGCGGGTGCGAGGGCCAGTCGGTACGGCGGTCGGAGAGGACCGGGATCATGTAGCGGCGCACCGGGTCGGCGTAGAACGCCTCGGTCAGCGAGCCCGGCCCGGCCGGGGCGACCGTGGGCGCCATCGTGTTCATCATCTGCGGCGGCACGAGCATCGACATGGTCGCGCGCTCGGCCTGGTCGCGCTCAAGGTCGGCGTAGAACCGCTCGTCCAGCAGGTCGCCCATCAGCTCGCGCAGCTGCTTGACGTTCTTCACGCAGTGCGCCCGCTGCCACTGCACCGACGCCCACTCCTCGGCGGTGACGTCGCGCCACCCCGGGAACCGCGTCCAGTCCGGCTCGACCACCTCGGGGCGCGCGTAGACGTAGGGCTGCGCGTCGGTCGGGTGGTGCGCGTCGGTGCCGGTCTGCGGCGTGCGGGTGTCGATGCTCATGGCTGCTCCCTGGGTGTCTCCGGTCGGGGCGGTCGTGTGCGGGCGGGCGCGTCGGTTGTGACGTGCCTGACCTGTCTGACAGAGTACGAGGAGAACGTTCGGCAAGTCCAACGCAACGCCGCACGATTTCCCGTCAGCACCGTTCTGAAGCGAAGGAATCTCACCATGGCGCGCCGTCCCAGCGATCCGACCGGCCTGCACCGGGTCCTCGACGACCGACTGGTGCTCCCGCAGGCGGCCCAGCGGCTCGACACCGCCCGGGAGCTGTGGCCCGACGAGGTGCGGATCCGCACCGAGCGGCTCAACCTGGACGCCGCGTCCTTCCGCCAGCTCGAGCGCACCCACGACGGGGACGGAGACCGGGTGCGCGCCGCGGTCCTCGACATCGTGGCCTCGCGCGGGAAGATGCAGAACCCCGAGACCGGGTCCGGCGGGATGCTGGTCGGCACGGTCGAGGAGGTCGGCCCCGAGTCGCCGCTCGGCCTGCAGGTCGGGGACCGTGTCGCCACGCTGGTCTCCCTCACCCTCACCCCGCTGGTGATCGAGGACGGGCTCGCCGGCTGGGACGGGCGCTCGGAGCAGGTGCCGTGCGACGGGTACGCCGTCCTGTTCGGCCGCTCGATCGCCGCCGTCATCCCCGACGACCTGGACCCCGCGCTGAGCCTGGCGGTCATGGACGTCTGCGGCGCGCCGGCGCTGACCGCCCGCGTCGTGGAGGAGTACGGCGCCTCCGGGCGGCCGACCGTCGCCGTGGTCGGCGGGGCCGGGAAGTCCGGCTCGCTCAGCCTGGCCGCGGCCCGCCGGGCCGGCGCGGCCCGCACCATCGGGGTCGTACCGAACGAGCGCGAGGCCACCCTGCTCAAGGCGACCGGCCTGGCCGACGAGGTCGTGCTGGCCGACGCCACGGACCCGGTGGCGCTCCGCGACGCGGTCGCCGGCGCGGGCGGACCGGCGGACGTGACGGTCGTGTGCGTCGACGTACCCGGCTGCGAGGGCGGCGCGATCCTGGCCACCGCCGAGGGCGGCACGGTGATCTTCTTCTCCATGGCCACCTCGTTCTCCGCGGCGGCGCTGGGGGCCGAGGGGCTCGCGGCCGACGTGCGGATGCTGGTGGGCAACGGCTACGTCCCCGGCCACGCGGCATTCGCCCTGGACCTCCTGCGCGCCGAGGAGGGCGTCCGGTCCCTGTTCGAGGGGAGACTGGAGCCGTGACCCGCATCCTCCTCCGCAACGCCCGCGTCCACACCACGCTCCCTCCGGACGAGGACTCCCCGACGACGCCGTCCGCGGTGGCCGTCGAGGACGGCCGGGTCGCGTGGATCGGCGACGAGGACGGGGCGTCGGCCTGGGCCGACGCCGACCGCGCGATCGACCTGGGCGGTGCCTGGCTCGGCCCCGGCTTCGTGGACGCGCACCTGCACGCCGTGCAGACCGGGTTCGCCGAGACCGGGCTGGACCTCACCGGCAGCCGGACCCGAGAAGAGGCGCTCGACCGGCTGGCCGGGCACGCCGCCCGCGCGGCCGACGGCACGGTGATCGTCGGGCAGGGTTGGGACGAGACCCTCTGGCCGGACGCCACACCCCCGACCGCCGCGGAGGTCGAGCGGGCCGCGCCGGACGCGCGAGTGATCCTCACCCGGGTCGACGGGCACTCCTCGGTGCTGTCCCCGGCGCTGACCGCCTCCGTGCCGGGCCTGGAGTCGATGGACGGCTGGAGCGACGACGGCCGCGTGGTCCGCGAGGCGTCGCACGCCGTCCGGGTCGTGCTCGCCACGCTCATCGGCCCCGACCAGCGGCTGGACGCCGCCCGCGCCGCGTGCCGGCTGATGGCCCGCCAGGGGGTGGTGGCCTTCCACGAGAACGCCGCCCCGCACATCGGCCCGGAGTACGAGCTCGACCTGGTGCGCCAGGCCGCCGAGGAGACCGGGCTGCACGCCACGCTCTACTGGGGCGAGGCCGGCGCGCTGGACGCCGCGCAGCGACTGGGGGTGGCCGGGCTGGCCGGTGACCTCAACGTGGACGGCGCGGTGGGCTCGCGCACCTCCTGCCTGCACCAGCCCTACACCGACGCGCCCGGCACCACCGGGCACGCCTATCTCACCGCCGAGGAGATCGCCGAGCACGTGCTGCTGTGCACGGAGTCCGGCCTGCAGGCGGGCTTCCACTGCATCGGCGACGCGGCCATGGACGCGGTCGCGGAGGGCTTCCGGCGCGCGGCCTCGACGGCGGGGCCCGAGGCGATCCGGGCGGCCCGGCACCGGCTGGAGCACGTGGAGATGCCCAGCACCGAGGTCATCGCCACGCTCGCCGAGCTCGGCGTGACCGCCAGCGTGCAGCCGATGTTCGACGCCCTGTGGGGCGGGCCGGAGCAGATGTACGCCGAGCGGCTGGGCGCGCGCTGGCAGGGGATGAACCCGCTGCGGTCCCTCGCGGACGCGGGCGTGGCGCTGGCCCTCGGCTCGGACTCGCCGGTCACCCCGGTGCGCCCCTGGGCGGCCGTGCGGTCCGCCGTACTCCATCACGAGGCGGAGCAGCGCCTGGACCCGCACACCGCCGTCACCGCCCACACCGTTGGCGGCTGGCGGGCGGCGGGCCACACCGACCGAGGACGCGTGGAGGTGGGCGCGCCCGCCGACCTCGCCGCCTGGCACCTGCCCGCCGGAGCCGAGGCCGGCCTGCCGGTGCTGGCTCCCGACACCGACCTTCCCCGCCTGCGCCTGACCCTGGCCGCCGGCCGGATCATCCACGAGGAGGACCCCTCATGAGCAGCCAGACCACCGGGCGTCTCGAGCTGGACGTCGCCGACGTCCAGCGGGCGCGCGAGCTTGCCGAGCGGGCCGGGCGACCCATCGTCGACCTGGCCCGCGCCCACACCACCGTCTCGGTCGAGCGCGCGACGCTGCGCCTGGCCGGCCTCGCCGGCGCCGACGCCGAGGGCACCCCGTGGGTGAACCGGCTGGCCGACGTGGTGCGCGCCGACCTCGCCGAGGACGGCGGGCTCGCGCACGGCGTGGCGCTGCCCGTCTGGGACGCCCTGGCGCGCGGGGAGGCCGCCGACCTGGCCGAGCTGGCCCAGAAGGCGTCGGTCGGCAGTGTGAGCTTCCGGCTGCCCACCGGGGCCGACGCGGACCGCGCCCGTGGGGCCGCCCGCGCGGCCGTCGGCGGCGGGATCGCCCTGATGGACCAGCGGCGCACCGAGCGGGACCGGCTGATCGCCGAGGTCGGCGACGCGCCGCGGAAGCCGTGGATCTACCTGATCGTGGCGACCGGCGACATCTACGAGGACATCCCGCAGGCGCAGGCGGCGGCCCGCGAGGGCGCGGACGTGATCGCGGTGATCCGCTCGACCGGCCAGAGCCTGCTCGACTTCGTGCCCGAGGGCGCGACCCGGGAGGGCTTCGCCGGCACCTACGCCACCCAGGAGAACTTCCGGCTGATGCGGGCGGCGCTGGACGAGACCTCCCGCGAGCTCGGCCGCTACATCCGGCTGACGAACTACGCCTCCGGGCTGTGCATGCCCGAGATCGCGGCGCTGGCGGGCATGGAGCGGCTGGACATGATGCTCAACGACTCGATGTACGGCATCCTCTTCCGCGACATCAACCCGATCCGTACCTTCGTCGACCAGCGCTTCAGCCGCCAGGTGCACGCGCGCGCGGGCATCATCATCAACACCGGTGAGGACAACTACCTCACCACCGCCGACGCCGTGGAGGCCGCGCACACGGTCACCACCAGCCAGCTGCTCAACGAGTACTTCGCCAAGGAGGCCGGCCTCGAGGACTGGCAGCTCGGCCTGGGGCACGCGTTCGAGATCGACCCGGACGTGCCGGACAGCTTCCGGATGGAGCTCGCGCACGCGATGCTCGCCCGCGACCTCTTCCCGTACGCGCCGCTGAAGTGGATGCCGCCGACCCGGCACATGAGCGGAGACATCTTCCGCGGCTACCTCCTCGACGGCTTCTTCAACCTGGTCGGCGCCCTGACCGACCAGGGGATCCTGCTGGTCGGGATGATGACCGAGGCCGTGGTCACGCCCTGGCTCTCCGACCGCGACCTGGCGCTGCAGAACGTGCGCTACGTGATGAACGCCGCCGGCAACCTGCACGAGGACTTCCACCCGCAGCCCGGCGGCTTCATCCAGGAGCGGGCACGGCAGGTCCTCGGGGAGGCGATGACCCTGATGGAGGAGATCGCCGCCGACTCCGACCCGGCCGGCCACCCGCCGCTGCTCGCGGCGATCGCCGACGGCACGTTCGGCCTGATGAAGCGGCCCCCCGAGGGCGGCAAGGGCCTGGACGGCGTCTTCGAGCGCTCCGAGGGCTTCTACAACCCCGCGACCGAGATCCTGGAGGAGGCGTGATGGTCTCGACAAGCTCGACCACCGAGGGCGCAGGCTCGACCACCGAGGGCGCAAGCTCGACCACCGAGGGCGCAGGCTTGACCACCGAGGGCGCAGGCTCGACCACCGGCGTCGGCGGGCCGATCCGTCCGTACGGCGACACCACCGGCGACGGGATGGTGCAGGTCAGCTTCACCCTGCCCATGCCGCACTCCAAGGTCGCCGAGGGCGCCGCGCTGCAACTGGCCACCAAGATGGGCATGGACCCTGCGCTGGTCGTGCACGCCAAGCCGATGGGGGAGGGCTTCACCTTCTTCGTCGTCTACGGCCGGGTGAACCACCTCGTGGAGCCGGACAAGGTCGAGGTCGTGGAGCGCGACTACCCGCTGCTCACGCCCAAGGAGGCGAACGCCGCGATCAAGGAGTCGCTCCGCCGGCGCCTGGTCGTCGTGGGCGCCTGCATCGGCACCGACGCGCACACCGTCGGCATCGACGCGATCCTCAACATCAAGGGCTTCGCGGGGGAGAAGGGGCTGGAGTACTACCGCGAGGTCAAGGTGGTGAACCTCGGCGCCCAGGTGTCGGTGCCCGAGCTCGTCGAGCGGGCCCGCGCCGAGCGGGCCGACGCCGTCCTGGTCTCCCAGGTCGTCACCCAGCGCGACGCCCACCTGCTCAACACCCGCGAGATGTCGGCCGCGTTCCGGGAGTCCTACCCCGCCGACCAACGCCCGCTGCTGGTCGTCGGCGGCCCGCGCTTCTCCGAGAGCGCGGCGGCCGACCTGGGCGTGGACCGGGTCTTCAGCCGGGGTACGACGCCCGGCGAGGTCGCCTCCTACCTCGTCCACCGCCTCGCCCCGACCGCCGAGAGGACCGCCTCATGACCGCCGAGCCCGGAACCCGCGTGGTGCACCGTCGCTACGTGCCCTACTCCGACGCCCACTACGCCGGGAACCTCGTCGACGGCGCCTACAGCCTCAAGCTCTTCGGCGACGTGGCCACCGACCTCAGCATCCTCACCGACGGGGACGAGGGGCTGTTCGCGTCCTACTCCGACGTGCAGTTCCGCGAGGCCGTGCGGGCCGGCGACGTGCTCGAGGTCAGCTGCGAGCTGGTGCGGGTAGGCACCCGCAGCCGGACGATGGAGTTCGCGGTGCACGTGGTCGCGCGCGGCGCGGCCACGGACGAGCGGCCCGGCGCGGCCGCCGTACTCGACCCGCCGCTGCTGGCCACCACCGCGACCGGCGTGGTCGTCGTCCCACCCCGGCCCTGACACCACCGGCACCGAGCAGGGCAACCCTGCTACGGCACGTCGGCGTCCGACCAGCGGACGACACGCCGGGAAATCAGAAAAAGTCTCGGAAAGTACGGCGCGGACGACCCCCTCCTGACCTGCGAGGACGCGCGTAGCCGCAGGTCAGCGGCCGGTTGACACCCGGCCGAGCGGGCATCGAAGGTATCCCGAAGTCCGTCCACGCAGTAGCGGTCAGCGGACCGACGTCCGAGTGGTCGAGTCGCACCATCCGCGCCACGGATGAGCAGTGACCCGAGTCCACGGAGGTCGGTCTCGCACCGCGAGGACGGAGGCGGGAGACCCCCGGGTCCCCTAGACAACACTCCCTCCAGCGGCAGCCCGTCGGTGGCGGGGTGGTCCGAAGGTCTCGGAGGTCTCCCGCCTGTCCTGCCGGGCGGTCGGACCCCACCGGTACCGTGGAAGCGTGCTGCTCCGGACCCTCCTCGCCCTGGGCAGCGGCGCGGCCCTCACCCTGGCCTTCGAGCCGGCAGCGATCCGGCTGCTGATCCCGTTCGCGCTCGCCGGGCTCGTGCTCTCCGTCCGCGGGCTCCCGGCCCGCCGCGCCTGGTGGCCGGGGCTGGTGTTCGGGCTGGTGTTCATGACCTGGCTCCAGCACTGGATGACCGCGATCGGCACCGACGCCTGGATCGGGATCAGTCTGGTCGAGCCGCTCTTCTTCGCCCCGCTGGGCAGCGCCCTGGCCACGGTCCAGCGGCTGCGCTGGTGGCCGCTGTGGACCGCTGCGGTGTGGGTGGCGGTGGAGTCGGTGCGCACCACCTGGCCCTTCGGCGGGATGCCCTGGGGTCGCGTCTCCTACGGCGTCGCGGACACCTGGTGGGCGCAGATGCTGCCGTACGCCGGCTTCACCGGCGTCTCCTTCCTCCTCGCCCTCACCGGGTCCGCGCTCGCCTGGGCCGTCGCCGGAGGGTGGCGACGCCCCGGTCTCGCGGCCGGAGTGGCGGTCGCGCTGGCCCTGGTGACCGTCGGCCCCGTGCTGGCGCCGTACCAGCCCGAGCGGGTGGGCTCGGCCACCGTCGCGGTCGTGCAGGGCGATGTCCCCGGCGACGGGACCAACGTGCTGCTGGACCACCGCCAGGTGACGGAGAACCAGCGCATCGTCACCGAGCGGATCGCCGCCGACGTCGCGGCCGGCCGGTCCCCGGAGCCCGACTTCGTGCTCTGGCCGGAGAACTCCACGGCCGTCGACCCCTTCGCCAATGCCGACATCCGGGCGACCATCACGGCCGCGTCCCAGGCGGTGGGCGTGCCGATCCTGGTGGGAGCGCTCGTGGACGGCGCGGAGCCCGGCACCGTGCTCAACCAGGGCATCGTCTGGCGTCCGGAGGTGGGCGCCACCGAGCGCTACAGCAAGAGCCACCCCGTCCCGTTCGGGGAGTACATCCCCTGGCGCGGCAAGGGCCCGATGAAGGAGTTCGAGAACTTCGGCCGGCTGACCGAGATCAGCCGCGACATGGCGCCCGGCCGGCGCGAGACTCCGCTGCGGATCGGCGGCATCAGGGTGGCCGACGCGATCTGCTTCGACGTCGCCTACGACGACGTCTTCACCCGCCAGGTCGGTGCCGGCGCGGAGCTGATCACGGTGCAGACCAGCAACGCGATGTTCATCCGGACCCACCAGATCGACCAGCAGTTCGAGATCACCCGGCTGCGGGCGCTCGCCTCCGGCCGGTCGCTGGCGGTCGCCTCGACCAACGGGATCAGCGGGGTGATCGGCCCCGACGGCGAGGTCCGGGCGCAGGCGCCGATCCGCACCCGGACCTCGCTGACCGAGACCGTGCCGCTGGTCAGCCAGGTCACCCCCGCCGTCCGGCTCGGCGCCTGGCCGGCCCGGCTCTCCTGGCTGGTGGCGCTGCTGGCGCTCGCGGCGGTCGCCCTGCGTCGTGGCGGCGTGACGTATCGTCGGGGGCGAGCCGATGCCGAGCCGCCCGCGAGCCCACGGGCCCTGGTGCCGGCCGGCCCCACCCCGGAACGTGAAGGACGACCGTGACCATGCCCCCTGCGGGTGACCGCGACCTCGGCACCGAGTGCATGGTCATCCCCACCTACGACGAGGTCGACAACATCGAGCGGGTGGTCGGCGAGCTGCGCGCCGCGCAGCCGGACGTGCACGTGCTCGTGGTCGACGACGGCTCACCCGACGGCACCGGCGAGGTCGCCGACAAGCTGGCGGCGGCCGACGACCACGTGCGGGTCGTGCACCGCCGGGAGAAGGCCGGCCTGGGCGCGGCGTACCTCCACGGCTTCCAGGTCGCCCTGGACGCGGGCTTCGACGTCGTCGGCGAGATGGACGCCGACGGCTCGCACCGGCCCGACCAGCTCGGCCGGCTGCTGGCCGCCCTGCGCGACGCCGACGTCGTGATTGGCGCGCGCTACGTGCGCGGGGGAGAGGTGGTCAACTGGCCGCTGAGCCGCCAGGTGCTCTCCCGGGGCGGCAACCTCTACGTCCGGCTGCTCCTGGGCCTCCGCCTGAAGGACGCCACCGCCGGGTTCCGGGTCTACCGACGGAGCGCGCTGGAGACGATCGACCTGTCCAGCATCCGCTCCACGGGCTACGTCTTCCAGACCGAGCTGGCGCACCGGGCGGTGCAGGCCGGGCTGCGGGTGGTCGAGGTGCCGATCAGCTTCGTCGAGCGGGAGTACGGCGAGTCCAAGATGAGCGGGGCCGTGGCCGTCGAGTCGCTCAAGCGGATCACCGCGTGGGGGCTGGCCGAGCGGCGGCGCCAGGTCGAGCGGTGGGCCGAGCAGCGAGGAGGACGGTCATGAGGGCCCGCCGTACCCGCCTGTCCATGTGGTTCATGGTGCTGGCGTTCGTCGTGGTGCCCCTGGTGGAGATCTGGGCGATCATCCAGGTCGGCCAGGTCATCGGCGCCTGGTGGACCATCGCGCTGCTCGTCGCCGACTCGCTCCTCGGCGCCTGGCTGGTCAAGCGCGAGGGGCGCCGGGCGTTCCGTGCCCTGACGACGGCCCTGAGCAGCGGGCGGATGCCCGCCGGCGAGCTCGCCGACGGCGCGCTGATCCTGATCGGCGGCACGTTGATGCTCACGCCGGGATTCGTGACCGACCTGGCCGCGCTGCTGCTGATCCTGCCCTTCACCCGGCCGATCGCGCGCCGGGTCCTCACCCGGCTGGTGACGCGCCGCCTGCTCGTGGCTGGGGTGGGCACCTATCCCTCGGGCCGCTCGGGCCCGAACGCACAACGCCCCGGACGACCTGGGCCGGAGGACGGCCCGGTGGTCCGGGGCGAGGTGATCGACGACTAGCGTCGCGCTCGCATGAGCGTCAGGCGCTCTTGCGCTTGCGCTGGTTCGCGCGGTGCAGGTGGGCGGGGCCGATCTCACCGTCGCGCAGCAGCTGGAGGCGCTCCTTGAGGATCTCCTCCAGCTCCTTCTCCGAGCGGCGCTCGAGCAGCATGTCCCAGTGGGTACGTGCCGGCTTCTCGGCCTTCTCCTCCTTCTCGATGCCCTGCGTGCTCAGGCTCTCCTGGCCACAGCGGGGGCACTCCCAGACGGCCGGGACCTCAGCCTCGACCGACATCGTGATCTCGAACTCGTGGCCCTGCGGGCAGCGGTAGCCCACCTGCTGACGCGCAGCGAACTCGACGCCGCGCTCGTCCTCGAAGCTCTGGCCTCCGAGCCGCGCTCCACGAAGCGTCCGTTCTGCCATGGGGCAACCTCCAGTCTTGTTCGTCCGTGCCTCACCCATGTGACGGGGAGGCGGAGGTCTCATGACGCGGATCTCGCATCGGGGGGAATCGACCTCGGACTGTTCAACGTTACTCCGCCCCCATCCGTTCCGCCTGGCCCCGATGAGGTGGGTCACAATCACACTTTCGGGTGGGTTGGCTGGCTCTCGCCGGCGCCGCGGTGGCGTTCATTTCCCAGGTAGTCACGCTGTGCCGTCGCTGTACGGGGCAAATTCACCAAGTACGGCGACGCCGCGGCACGACTACCTGGGAAATGGACGCCCGCGCCCATCGGGGCGGCGCCGGGGGCTCACACCACGGCGGGGACGTCGTTCCCGGCCTCGCGGATCCCGCGGGCCGTGTCGACCCTCATCAGCAGCAGCCCGCCGAGGGCGAAGAACACGATGAGCGCGAAGATGGCCGGCCGGTAGGAGCCGGTGAACTGGTAGACCAGACCGAACACCAGCGTCCCGAACCACGAGGTGCCGCGGTCCATCGCGTGATAGAAGCTGAAGTACTCCGCCTCCTTGCCCCGCGGGATCAGCAGGGAGAAGTAGGACCTGGCCAGCGCCTGGGTCCCGCCCAGCACGATGCCGATCGCGACGCCGAGCACCAGGAATGGCGCCACCTCGCCCTCGGGCAGGAACAGGGCCGCGGTCACGATCACCATCCAGGTCGCCAGCCCGCCCAGGATCGTCCGCTTCGCGCCGATGCGGGCCGCCAGTCTGCCGAACAGGAGGGCGCCGCCGAAGGCCACGAACTGGACGAGCAGGATGGTTGCGATCAGAACACCCTGCCCGAAGCCGAGCTGTTCCGCGCCATAGGTCGACGACGACGCGATCACGGTCTGGATCCCGTCGTTGAAGAACAGGTAGGCGAGCAGGAAGGTCAGCGCCATCGGATAGTTCTTCATCTCCTTCAGCGTCTGGAAGAGCTGTCCGAAGCTGCGCACGAAGGCGTTGCCCGACACCGGCTCGACGTCGGCGGGAGGGTGGTTGCTCAGACCGAAGAACGGGATGAGCGTGAACGCCGCCCACCAGATCGCCGCGGACAGCATGCTGATCCGCGCGGCCTCCGCCTCGCTGAGGCCGAAGGGGAGGACCACGACGAGGGCCAGGTTCAGCGCCAGCAGCAGACCGCCGCCGAGGTAGCCCCATGCCCACCCTCGCGAGGAGACGCGATCGCGCTCGTGCTCGGTGGAGATCAGCGGGAGGATCGAGTCGTTGACGACCATGGACGCGGCCAGGCACAGGTTGGCCCCGATGATCGCGACGGCGCCGATCTCCCAGTTGTCACCCCGGGCGAAGAACAGCAGCGACGCGAACGCCGCGCCCACCCACGCGAAGCCGGCCAGCCACTGCTTCTTCTTCTCCGTGCGGTCCATCATCGCCCCGAGCGGCGGCAGCGCGATCGCGGACAGGATGGTGGAGAACGTGACCAGGTACGACGGCAGCGAGCCCGGCGCGACCTGCAGGCCCAGCACGCTCACCCGGTTGTTCACCGCCGCCGCCTCGGCGACGCCGATCAGGTAGGGCGCGAAGAGGACCGTCGCGATCGTGGTGACGTAGGCGCTGTTGGCCCAGTCGTACCAGTACCACGCCTTCTGCTCCTTGGCCCGCCACAGCGGGCTCAGGTCGGCGATGCCGGTGACCTTCTCGCTCATGCTTGCCCCCTCCACTTGCCGGCCTGCTCCAGCTCGGTCTTGAGTACGTCGGTCCGGTCGGTCACCAGACCGTCCACGCCGACGTCGATCAGCTCACGCATCTCGGTGGGGTCGTCGACGGTCCACACGTGCACGTGCTTGCCCGCCCGGTGGGCCCGACCGACCAGCCGGCGGCCGGCGACAGTGAGCGGGCCGCGCCGGTGGGGCACCTGGAAGGCGTCCGGCCCGCCAGCGGCCCTCCGGGCCAGCGACTCCGGCAGCAGCACCCAGGCGGCCACCTCCCACGGGCTCGCCGAGGTGGCGACCCGGCCGTGGGTGAGCCGGCGGAAGCGGCGCAGCCGCCGGTGGGAGAAGGAGCCGACCAGCACCCGGTCCCAGGCGTCCCGCTCGTCGAGGAACTCCGCCAGCGCCTCGACCGACGCCTCGGACTTCACATCGATGTTGAAGCGCGCGTCGGGGAAGGCGTCGAAGAGCTCGGCCAGCGTCGGGATCCTCTCGTGCCCGCCGATCCGGGCGCGCCGGATCTCGTCGTACGTCAGGTCCTCCACCGCACCCCGATGATCGCTGACCCGGTCCAGGACCGAGTCGTGGAAGGCCAGCAGAACGCCGTCGGCGGTCACGTGCACGTCGGTCTCGAGGTAGTCATATCCGGCGTCGACGGCGTGCCGGAACGCCGTGAGGGTGTTCTCCAGGCCATCCAGCTCCGGGTGCCCCGCCCCTCCGCGGTGGGCCAGGGCCAACACGGAGCCGGGCGGGTCCAGCACCGCGTCCAGGTAGGCACGGCCGGTCCGCGGCGCCGCAGCGCGGGAGTCGGAGGGTCGCTCGGGTGTCGTCACGCGAGAAGTATCACCGGCGCACCCCCGCCCCGTCCTGAGCCCCGCTGCTCAGTTTCCTCAGATGTCGCGGCCCCTCTGCGCGCCATCCTGCGGGGCTCGCCTCCAGCACACCTCGCTCCGCTCGGGGTACCTCCGGCTCACTCCTCAGATGTCGCGGAAGGGCTCGATGTTGGCGCCCAGCTGGTTCAACCGCTCGGCCAGGTCCTCATAGCCGCGGTGGATGACGTAGGTCGACCGCAGCACCGAGGTGCCCTTCGAGGCCAGCATCGCCAGCAGGATCACCACGGCCGGGCGCAGCGCCGGCGGGCAGACGATCTCCGCGCCCGACCAGTGCGTCGGCCCCTCGACCAGCACCCGGTGCGGGTCCAACAGCTTCACCTGCGCTCCCAGCTTGTTCAGCTCGGTGAGGTAGATCGCCCGGTTCTCATAGACCCAGTCGTGCAGCAGGGTCTGCCCGTCGGCGACCGCGGCGATCACCGCGAAGAACGGGAGGTTGTCGATGTTGAGGCCGGGGAACGGCATCGGGTGGATCTTGTCCAGCGGCGCGCGCAGGGTCGACTTCTTGGTGGTGATGTCGACAAGGCGGGTACGGCCGTTGGCGGCGACGTACTCCGGCGAGCGCTCGTAGGAGAAGCCCATCTCCTCCAGCAGCGCGAGCTCGATCTCCATGAACTCGATCGGCACCCGCCGCACCGTGATCTCGGACTCGGTCACCACGGCGGCGGCGATCAGCGACATCGCCTCGATCGGGTCCTCGCTGGGCGCGTAGTCGACGTCCACGTCGATCTGGTCGCGCCCGGTGACGGTCAGCGTGGTGCTTCCGACGCCCTCGACGTCCACGCCGAGCGCCTGCAGGAAGAAGCACAGGTCCTGGACCATGTAGTTCGACGACGCGTTGCGGATCACCGTCGTCCCGGGGTGCAGGGCGGCCGCCATGAGCGCGTTCTCCGTGACCGTGTCACCGCGCTCGGTCAGCACGATGGCCCGCTCCGGACCGGTGCCGGTGCGCACGCTGGCGTGGTAGGAGCCGTCGGTGGCGACCACGTCCAGGCCGAACGGGCGCAGCGCCGACATGTGCGGCTCGACGGTGCGGGTGCCCAGGTTGCAGCCGCCGGCGTAGGGGAGGTCGAAGCGCTCGGCCCGGTGGAGCAGGGGGCCGAGGAACATGATCACCGATCGGGTACGCCGGGCCGCGACCTCGTCGATCGCGTCCAGCTTGAGGTCGACCGGCGGGACGATCTCCAGGTCGTTGTTGTCGTTGAGCCAGCGGGTCTGCACGCCCAGGCTGCTCAGCACCTCCAGCAGGCGGTTGACCTCCTCGATCCGCGCGACCTTGCGCAGCGTCGTGCGGCCGCGGTTGAGCAGGGAGGCGCACAGCAGCGCGACGCCGGCGTTCTTCGAGGTCTTGACGTCGATCGCGCCGGACAGAGTCGTGGGTCCGCTGACCCGCAGGTGCGTGGGACCGGCGCCGAGCGCGACGATCTCGGAGTCCAACGCCGCGCCGATCCGGGCGACCATCTCCAGGGAGAGGTTCTGGTGCCCCTTCTCGATCCGGTTGATCGCGCTCTGGCTGGTGCCGAGCCGCTCGGCCAGCTGCGCCTGCGTCAGGCCGCGGTGCTTGCGGGCATCCCGGATCAGGTTGCCGATCCGGTCCTTGTAGTCCTCGGTCATGTCACCACCGTATCTCAGATATGAGATAGCGCCATCTCGGCGCCTCCGTGTGTCGTGGACCTCGCGTCAGGGTAGCGGGCGCGCGATCGGGCGCCGCGCCGGAGTCAACCTTGTGTTTGTCTAGTTACTCAGTAGAGTTTCTCCATGAGTACGTGGACGGGGATCGACAGGGACCAGCCGCAGCCGCTCCGAGTGGTCGTGGTCGGTG
This sequence comes from Nocardioides rotundus, assembly GCF_019931675.1. GTDB lineage: Bacteria > Actinomycetota > Actinomycetes > Propionibacteriales > Nocardioidaceae > Nocardioides > Nocardioides rotundus. Next base: position 1,739,562 of record NZ_CP082922.1, on the reverse strand, counting down.
GGGGAGCAGCGGGCACGATCGCGGCTGCGCACCTGGTGCGCGCGGCGACGCCGGCCACTCCGGTGCACGTGACGCTGGTCGAGCGCAGTGGCCGGTTCGGGCCGGGTCTGGCCTATGACACCCACCATCCGCTGCACACCGTCAACAACTTCGCCGCCCGGCTCAGCGCAGTGCCGGGGGACCCGGACCATCTGGTCCGCTGGTGCCGGGACCGCGGCGAGGAGATCGGGCCGACCGGCTTCGTCGGTCGCGGGCTGTACGGCGCTTACCTGGCCGATGTCCTCGACTCCGCCGACGTCCCCGACGGGTCGGCCCTGGGCCGCGTCCAGGGGACGGTGACCGACATCGACGAGCGCCACACCGTGCGGTTGGCCGACGGGCAGACCCTGGCCGCCGACCAGGTCGTGCTCGCCCTGGGCAACCCGCCGGCGCGCCACCAGCAAAAGTACGCCGACCGCGCGGCTGCCTCGGGGGCGCCGTACGTCTCCGACCCCTGGGCACCCGATCTGGTCGAGCGCGCCCGAGGCGCCCGCCGGGTGCTGCTGGTCGGGACCGGCTTGACCATGGTCGACACGGTCGCGGTGCTCCACGACGCCGACCCGAGCCTGCGGTTCACCGCGGTCTCCCGCAACGGCCTGCTGCCGCAGGCACACGCCCCCGGCAGCCTGCGGCTGCACGACATCTTCCACCCGGGCACCACCTCGCTCAGCGAGCTGCTGGAGAGCATCGAGCAGCGGACCCGGGAGCTGGCGGACATCGGGGGCGACTGGCGCGACGTGGTGGACTCGGTGCGCGCGGCGGCCAACGAGCTGTGGCAGGGCTTCACCGAGGAGGAGCAGGCGTCGTTCGTCGACGAGCTCGCGCGGGTGTGGGAGATCGCCCGGCACCGGATGCCGCCGCTGATGGCCCGGCACATCGCCCATCTGCAGTCCACCGGCGTGCTCGAGGTGCGCACCCGGGAGGACGAGCCCGACGGCCCCTGGGACCTGGTGGTGAACTGCTCCGGCTCGACACCGGTGCCGACCCGCGGTTGGAACCCGCTGATGGACCGGCTCCTGGACCAGGGGGTCGTGCGACCGCACCGGCTGGGGCTCGGGCTCGACCTGGACCCCGACGGGCACCCCGTGGGCCGGGATGGCAGGGCCGACTCGCGGCTGCACGTCCTCGGAGCCGCACGACGCGGCCTGGAGTGGGAGGTCACCGCGATCCCCGACCTGCGCATGCAGGCGGCACGGCTCGCCGACCTGCTCGTCGCCGACGTGCCGGTGGGCCGGGAGCAGCAGGCCTGAGCGACCCGGTGGGAACCTGCGGTCTCGCCGCCGCCCGGTTCACCCCCAGACAGGCGATGACGGTTGAGTCGCCGCCGCCGCGCTCACCGACCTGAGCAATGCCGCTCTCGACAGCCTCGTCGCACGCGAACTGCGTCCAACGAACCCCAGCTGGCGCCGTTCGCCAGCGTCGACGACACTGACCCTGACCGGGTCGTCGTACGGGGCTCGACACCCAGGGCGACGTCCAACGAGGTGACGGTCACGACAGGTTGACCCGCACGAGCTCACACGCCGGTGACGAGGTGGGTGTAGGGCATCGCCAGCGCCCAGGTGGCGCCCACCGCGAGGGCCAGCCACCACGTGTGGCCCTGGGGGTGCCGAGGCGAGCCATTTTCATGCCGGCAGCCGCGGGACGTGACGAAGTCATCCCGGGCGGAGTCGGCCAGCCCCAGCCACTCCTCGACCATACGCAGCAGTGAGGTCGTTCCGGTCGTCGTCCCGCGCACCGCGTGGCAATCGGCACGCGCTTCGACGGCCAGGGCCAGGCGCCGAGCCATCGGGGGTGCTATCAGGCTGAAAGCGGACGCGGCTACCAGCCATCGGTCATCGCGCAGACGCAGGTGGGCACGCTCGTGCGCGATGACGAGCCCGAACTGCTCATCGTCGAGGCGGTCGAGCACGCTGCTGGACAGGGCGATGATCCCGGACCCAGGGACCGAGTAGGCGACGGGCAGGTCGGTCTCCAGTACGCGCACGTCCGGATGAGAGGACAGTGGGCGGGAGGCGAGCATCAAGGCGTTCACGTGCCGATGGAGGAATAGCGAGGATCGGATGCTCAAGTAGCCGAAGCGGAGGGCGGCCACACCTGCCACCACGAAGACTAGTCCAGGGGCCGCGCCGACCAGTGCGACCCACGGCCAGGCGACATGGTCCGGCTCGCGCGCCAGAGAGGAGAGTGAGCACCAGGCCGTACTGAACGCAAGGAGGCCGGCCAGTAGGTAGCGCCTGCCCACCCGGCATAGCGGCCCCGAGTCACACATGATGAGCAGCATCGCGCCGCACGTCAGGACGGCTGCCAGGCTCGCGCTCTTCACAATCCCCCTCCCCCCGGGAGATTCAGTGGCTCCCTCTCCCGCCCCCCTCGCGCCGAGTGTTGTCGTCGATCGCGTCGAGAGCGGACCGCAACTGGCTCCGCATGTGAGGATCCAACTGTCCCAAGAATCCCACCAGCGCGCCAGGGGGGGTCCCGATGAGTCCCATCGCCTCCTCGGCGAGGTTCCGGATCATGTCCTCACGGCGCAACACCGCATCGAAGCGGTGAGCTCGCTCGGAGCGATCCTGATGGACTAGGCCCTTGCCGGCCATACGTTGCAGCGACGTGGACACGGTGGTGTAGGCCAGTTCGCGGGTCCGCGACACCTCGCGGTGTACCTCGGCCGCCGTCATGGGTTCCGGGTGCGCCCAGAGGATGTTGAGTAGCTCGGCTTCAAGAGCTCCCACTCGCATGCCGGGATTCTATCGTCCGCTTGTTGAGACGTCCGGCGAATGGTGTCGACATGCGCAGCCCGAGTACGCAAGATGTGTACGCGAGTTGCGTACTACGCCCTGCGTAGAAGCAACTCACTCGGTCAGGCGGTCTTGGGGGGAGTGGAGTCGGTGACGCGTCTACAGATCCGGGAGGTGCGCTCCGCGCGGGACCGTGAGTCCTTCGCTCGGGCCGGGCGCCTCCTGCACCACGGAACGCCGCAGTTCGTGCCGCCCTTGGACCGCGAGGTCGCCGACTACATCGACCCGAAGAAGAACCCGTTCTTCGCCGAGGCCGACGTCGAACACTTTCTGGCGACCCGTGACGGTGAGGTGGTCGGTCGCATCGCGGCCGTCGTCGAGCACAGATACGTCGCTCGGTTCGGCAAGCTCGGTTGGTTCGGCTGGTTCGACTGCGTGAACGACGTCGAGGTGGCCCGGGCGCTGCTGGAGCGCGCGGAGAGTTGGCTCCGCGCGGCCGGCATGCAACGGGTGGAGGGGCCCTACAGCTACGACGCCACCCAGGAGTTCGGTCTGCTGACCGCAGGGTTCGATCAGGTGCCCGCGCTGCTTCAGCCGCATCATGAGTCCTACTACCTCGATCTTGTGCGCTCATGCGGGTACGAGCCCCGCTTCGGGACGAGGACCTATTCGTGGGGGGCCGAGGACGCAGCGGCGATGGAGGCCGTGCGCCGTCGGGGCGAGGCGGTGCTGGATCGCGGTGAGCTCACCGTGCGGTCCTTCGACAAGCGGCATGCACAGCGAGACATCGATCTCTTGTGGGATCTCTTCCTCGCCACCTTCAGCGAGCAGCACGACATGCTGCCAATGACGCGGCGCATGTTCGATTGGCAGTTCGCGGCCATGCGTCCTTTCGTCGACCCACGCCTGATCAGGATCGTGGAGCTGCAAGGGCGACCCGTTGCATTCAGCTTCCTGGTCGCCGATGCGAACGAGGTGCTCGCCCACGCCGGCGGCCGCCCCGGCGTGAGCTTCTACCTGCGCTACCCCCTCCTGCGGCGGCGGGTGAGCGGTGCCGTCATCTTGATGATCGGGGTGCTTCCAGGCATGGAGGGGACCGGCGCCGGGCGTGTGCTCGGCGCCCAGATCGCCGACGTGGCACTGGGGCGGGTGCGCCCCTACCGGCAGGTCCACACCACCTGGATCCACGAGGAAAACCAGGCCAGCCTGACCCTGGTCGGACGCACCGGATCCCCGCCGCGCCGCACCTACACCGTTGTCGGCAAGGACCTGTGATGGCGAAGGTCGTCGTCGCCGGTGGCACCGGGAGCCTGGGCACCCTCCTGAGCGTCCGACTCGCACGCGATGGGCACGAAGTGACCGTCATGGGGCACCCCGCTGATCGAGTCAACCGGGAGTTGGCGCAAGCCCCGGTCCGGTTCCGATTCGCCGATATCCGAGACGCCACTGCCGTACGCGATGTGCTGACCGGCTGCGATCACGCCTTCAACGTCGCCGGGATCGCGGTGCTGTCCGACCGGCGGCACGCCGAGATGGCCGCGGTGAACGTCCAAGGTGCCCGCGTGTTCGCTGAGCAATGCTCCGAGGCCGGGGTCCAGCGTCTCGTCCACGTCTCAAGCATCTCCGCCATCGGGTACCCGCCTGCGTCAGTGGTGGCCGACGAGGACTTCCCCTACGCCACGTCGGTCGCCTCCAACTCCTACTCCCTGACCAAGCGGGCAGGTGACGAGGCCGTCGAGGCGGTCGCCGGCCGCACCGGGTTGGACGTTCGGATTGTGTGCCCGTCGGCGGTCGTGTCGACCTGGTCGGACCTCAAGGAGGGGTGGGCGGCCCTGATCACCATGGCCGCTCGGGGAAAGCTGCGCGTGGCGCCACCAGGGGGTCTGTCCCTATGCTCCCAAACTGCCTTCGTGACCGGCGCGGTCGGAGCGATGGACCGTGACGCGCCGCGACACCGATACATCCTCTCCACGCAGTACCTCAGCTATCGCGACTTCTTCGCGATGGTGAACCGGATCGTGGGGGCACCGCCGCCGCAGATGGTGGTGCCCCCAGTTGTGCTGGCGGCGATCGGCGCCGTCGGCCGGGGCCTCACGCTGGGCTGCGTGGTGCCCACCCTGATGGCGCCAGAGAACCTCGACCTCACGGCCGCCCACCTGCGGTACGACGCGGGACGGGCTCGTGCAGACCTGGACATGGACCCCGGGGATGTCGAGGCATCTGTGACCGACGTATACCGCTGGCTGAAGGAGGAACGGCTGTGTCCGTGACCATCGAAGAACAACTTCAAAAGCGCGGAAGCCTCGCCGAGGTGCTGTCACAACGGGCCGCCATGCATCCGGGGCGTGAGGCGATCGACGAGCCGCTTACCGATGCATCGGCGCTGAGCTACGCCGAGTTGGACGGGCGGGTCGACGCGATGGCCCGGCGACTGGGTGAGCTCCTGATCGGCGCGTCCGGACGGCACGTCGTGATCGCCCTCCCCAACACCATCGACTACGTCGTCGCCTTCCTCGCCTGTCTGCGCAGTGGGTCGGTCGCCGTCACGCTCTTCCCGCCCACCGTCACCACGACCCGCGCCGCCGCAGCGTTCCGGGCCAGGCTGCACGCGATCGTGGTCGACTGCGCCCCTCTCGCGCTGGTGGGGGAGAGCGAGTTCCTTAGTGAGTTCGGCCACGACCTACCGCCCTCTCTGGCACTCCTGACGCCATCCGCGGCAGGGGCCCCCACCCCGCATGCCGAGCCCCGGCAGCCGAGGCGCCGGATCGCTCCCGACGATGTCGCGATGCTCCAATACACCTCGGGGTCCACCGGCTCGCCCAAAGGCGTTGAGCTCAGTCACCGCAACCTGATGAGCAACGCGTTCGCCGTGGCGCGCGCGTGTGGGTCGCGCGAGGGCGACACGATCGTGACCTGGCTCCCGCTCTACCACGACATGGGTCTGATCGGCAGTGTCCTCCACGCCTTCACTGCGGGCATGACGGTCAAACTGATGACACCGGCCGCCTTCGTCCGCAATCCAGCGCACTGGCTGCGGCTCGCCTCGCGGCATCGGGCCCGCGTCCTTATCGCTCCTAACTTCGCGTACGACCTGTGCTGGCGCCGCGGGTTGCCGGACCCGGACGAGGAGTGGGACCTGTCCCACCTCCGGCTGACCCTCAACGGTGCCGAACCCGTGCGGCCGGCGACGATGCGACGGTTCGTGGACACCTTCGCCGCCCATGGCTACCCCCCGGCAGCCATGGCACCCGCCTACGGCCTCGCCGAGAATACGGTGGGGGTCTCCATCTCCCGCGGGGAGTCAGGGCCGCACGTGTTCTGGGCCAGGCGGGACGCCCTCATTCGCGGCGTCTACGAGCCGGGTGAACCGGATCGCGAGCCCTGCGTGCCCCTGGTGGGGTGCGGCACGGACATCGACGGTGTCCGGACTGCGATCGTCGACCCGGAGAGTGCCCGCGAGGTGCCCGAGGGAACCATCGGGGAGATCTGGGTCACGGGCACCAGCATGGCGCGCGGGTTCCACGGCAAACCCGAGGCCACTGCGAGCCAGTTCGGCTTCCGCGTGGTCGGCTCCGATGCCTCGTGGTTGCGCACGGGCGACCTGGGGGTGCGAATCGAGGGCCAGCTGTGCGTCCGAGGTCGGGTGCGAGACATGATCGTGCAGCGCGGCGAGAACCATGCGCCCTCGGACGTGGAGGCCATTGCCCTCGGGCAGCACCCGCAACTCGGACCGACGGCAGCGGCCTTCGGCGTCGACGACGACACTGCGGAGCGCGTGGTCGTGCTCGTGGAGAGCAAGGGATCCATGACTGCCGGCGAGGTGGCGCAGGTCGAGTCGGCCGTACGCGCGGCCATCTCCGAGCAGAGCGCCCTGGTCGTCACGACGGTGGGGCTCGTACGACGCGGCGTTCTGCCGCAGACCACGAGCGGAAAGGTGCAACGCGCCCTGGCGCAGCGCCTCTGGGTCGAGGGCCGGATCGAGACCCTGGCCAGTGATGCCTCAGCCTCAAGGGAGACGACCCGATGAACCGACCGGACGAACTGACCATCAGCGCCGCGATCACCGAGCTGATGAAGCCCGAGCTCGAGGATGACCTGACAGCCGTGGATTCGCGACGAACCTTCACCGACCTGGGGTTGGACTCGACCGGCGTGGTCGCCGTTGCGGAAGGGTTGCGCGAGCGCATCGGCCTGGTCATTGAGCCCGAGGAATTCTTCGATCATCCGACGGTCGAGGACCTGTCGCGACACCTGCTCGCCCGACTCGGGAGGGAGTGATTAGCCGTGTCCGTGCTTTCATCCCATCCGGCCGTCGGGGTCCTCGGCGCCTCCTGTCGGCTGCCAGGCGCCGAGACCCTTGCCGAGTTCTGGCGGATGAGCGCCGAGGGAGGCGTCGGTCTGGGAGAGATCCCCGGCGATCGGCTGACCACGTGGGCGCAGCAGCCGCCGGGAGTGACCCGCGGTGGCTTCCTGCTGGACGTGTGGGCGTTCGACGCGCCGCACTTCGGCATTTCGACGGCCGAGGCCGAATACATGGATGTCCAACAGCGTCTGGTCGCGCAGGCGGCCTGGCACGCGCTGGAGGACGCGGGGATCGTGCCCGGCGATCTGGCCGGACAGCGCGTGGGTGTCTACGTCGGCCAGGCCACGCACGACTATGCGCTGCTGACCCAGGCGCGGCGATCGTTGCCCAGTCCCTACCTCAACACCGGGATGTCCGGCGCGGTCACAGCCAACAGGCTGTCCTATCTGTGGGACCTTCGGGGGCCGAGCCTCAGCATCGATACGGCTTGCTCGTCCTCGCTAGTCGCCTTGCACGCCGCCTGGCGGGCCTTGCGTGACGACGAGTGCGATCTAGCCATCGTCGCCGGGGTCAACGCACTGGTATCGCCGATCGCCCAGCAGGGGGCGGCCGCCCTCACGGCGTTGTCGCCCTCGGGTCGCTGCCGCCCGCTCGATGCCAGCGCGGACGGCTACGTGCGCGCGGAGGGCGTGGGGGTCGTGATCCTCGGCCGCGTTCTCGACCACCCGGGCGGGATGTGTCGCGCCACCATCATGGGGTCGGCGGTCAACCAAGACGGTCGCACCAACGGACTGACCGCGCCGAGTGGAAGCGCGCAGGCCGACGTCATCTCCGCGGCACACCGCGCTGCAGGAATCCACCGCGACGACCTCGGCTACGTCGAACTGCACGGCACCGGAACGCCGCTGGGAGACCCGATCGAGGCCAAGGCGCTCTCGGCTGTGATAGCCGGGCGCACCGAACCTCTGCATGTCGGCTCCGCCAAGGGCAACATCGGCCATGCCGAAGCGGCCGCCGGGCTGGTGGGGTTGGTCCGGGCCCTGGGTGTCCTCGACCACGGCTCGATTCATCCCCAGGCGGGATTCGAGGAACCGAACCCTCGCATTGAGCTCTCCCGACTCGGGCTCGCAGTGGCCACCGATCTGGAGCCACTGCCACCTGGGACGGTCGGGGTCAGTTCCTTCGGCTTCGGGGGGACCAACGCCCACGTCGTCCTCGGCCCCCCGGCCGGGGCGCGGTCGCATCGTCAGAGTACCCCCGGTCCGGCCGAGCGCGTCGGCGCCGTAGGTCAGGAGGTCGTGGTCGTGTCCGCCTCCAGCCCACGCTCACTGGAAGCGGCGTTGCAGGAGCATCGCCGGACTCTCCAGGTTCTGCCCGTGGATCGGTGGGGCTCTTATGCCGCTGCCGCCGCGCACGCACGGTCCCATCTGCCCTTCCGTGTCGCGGCGGCGGCCGCTGACCCGGCAGCGGCGGCGGAAGCACTGGAACGGGCCGCGGTTCCTCACGAGGCGCTGGGTGGGTCTGCGCGGATCGCCTTCGTCTACTCCGGCCACGGTTCGCAGTGGTGCGGAATGGGCCGAGAGTGGCTCCTCGGGTCGCAGGTCTTCGTCGAAGCGGTGGATGAGATCGCGGACGGGTTCACCCGTGCTGGCGGTCCAGGCATCGCCTCGCTCATGCGACGACACGTCGAAGCCGACCTTGAGGATGCCGCGGTGGCCCAGCCACTCATCTTCGCCGTGCAGATCGCCCTGACCCGGCTCCTGACCTCGTGGGGCGTGAAGCCGTTGGCCGTGGTTGGCCACAGCGTCGGTGAGGTGGCAGCGGCCGTGGTCAGCGGGGAACTGTCGCTCGCGGAAGGGTGCGCGGTGGTGGTGGCCAGGAACGCCGTGGTGGCCACCACTCCCGGGCTGGGTGGGATGGTCAGCTTGGAGTGCACGCGAGAGCGGGCGAGTGAGGTGCTGACGTCCTATCCCGGTCTCGACCTAGCCGTGGTGAACGGCCCGCGCTCGGTCCTGCTCTCCGGACCCGACCCCGAATTGGATGCCCTCCTCGCCGACAGCCTGGACTCCGACCTCTCGGCGCGACGAGTGCGGGTGGGCTATCCATCCCACTCCCGCTACATGGGGGCAGCATCGACGCTCCTGGAAGACGACCTGGGAGAGCTGGATCCCATGCCGGGCGCCATCCGGCGCTATTCGACGGTGGAGGGCGAGGGGGACGACACACGGCCGGACGCCTCCTATTGGGCGCGCAACCTGCGGCGAGGTGTGAACTTCGCCAGGGCCATCGGGCGAGCGACCTCGGACGGCGTCACACATCTGGTCGAGGTCTCGCCGCACCCGCTCCTCCTCGATGCCATGCGCGACGGTGTGTCCACGGCCACCGCCACCTGGACGGGGGATCGCGAAGCGCCCCACCTGCCCGCCATGCTCGCGCGGCTGTTCGAGGCGGGGCTGCCGCTTGATCCCTCGGCGACGCACCCGGGTAATTACGAAGCGCAGGACGTCCGGCGGTTGCCCCTGTACGCCTTCGACAACCTGCAGTTCCACCCGCCGTTGGGCGCGCCCCGGGATAACTTGGGTCATTCCCCGCACCCGGCGCTCGACGTGCCGCCGGTCTCGCCCGGTCACCGTGTCCACGGAGAGGACACGCTCTCGGCGGGAGGCTGCGCTTGGCTGGTGCTGAGCGCGGCCGTCGACGGGTCGTCATTCGCCTCGACCACCGCGCGCGTCAGTCGGCTGCGGCTGGAGGCGCCGGTGACGCTGGGTGGTGGACCGCAGCCCGTGGTTGACCTGCTGGCAGGCCGCGTCGCCGTGGGTGGCCGCGTTGTCATGCGTTTCGCGAGTGCTCAGCCCACCAGCGAGGATCGGCACCCGGTGCGCGCTGAACAGGCCGAGCCCATGGGCGGGTCGATGCCAGGCGAAATCGTGGATATCGATGCCGTTCTCGGCCAACTGGCGGACGCGGGCGTTGAGCTCGGAATCGATGCCCGTGACATCAGCCAGGTCACCGTCACGGCTCTGTCGGGTGACGCCACGGCGGTCGTGCCGGATGGCGGCGACGTGGTCCGGTGGGTGCTGGACACGGCCGTCAACGCAGCCGCGATCGGCCTGGCCGCACGCCAGCTCGCCACCCAGGGAACGGTGCGACCCGGCCCCGTTACCGGCATCGACCTAGTGGAGGTTCACCCCGCGGCCGCAGATCTTCGACCCGGAGCGGACGTACAGGTGGCCTGGTCGGCGACCGCAGCCGACCAAGTCTCCTGGGTGAGCGTGAGGGCGGGAACACGTCCAGTAGCCGCGCTGCACGGCCTCGACCTGGTGCCGCCGCCGGACGTGGCTGCTCCCCGATCGGATGGTGTCGGCGTCATCGAGCTGCCCCGGCAACGACGCTCCCATGCCTCGGTACAGGCGGCGCTCACCGAAGCCCTCACCGCGTGCCTGCCGGCGCTGCCCGCATCTATGAGCCTGGAGTCCACCGCTTTCGTGGACCTGGGACTGGACTCGATCCGTGCGGCCGAGGTCCGCCGCCGCCTCGAGGACGAGCTCGGGATGCGCATCCCGTTGGTCTCCTTCTGGCGCCATCCCACCCCCGGCGAGTTCGTGGCGGCGTTCGCGGGCGCGCACCATGCGGTGATCGCTGGCGACGGAGAGTCCCCGACCGCCACCGACACTCTCGCCGAAGGCACTGCCTCCGAATCGGCGTCCCCGCCGTCGGACACCGACGCACTCACCGAGCTCCGGTCGCTGCTGGCGAGGGAGGAGGAGCACTGATGCCCGACCTGGACCACGAGGCCGCCGACGCTCTGCGGGCAGCCTCACAGACCATTCGAGACCTCCGCCAGAGGCTGGCACAGACCTCAGCCGTGCCCGCGCACGAACCGATTGCGATCGTCGCCCTGGCGTGTCGACTTCCGGGCGGTGTGCGGACCCCTGAGGACTATTGGCGGATTCTGATGCGCGGCGCATCTGTTACCGGCCCTGTGCCGGCGTGGCGCTGGGCGGGCCGGCCACCGCAGGTCGGGGGCGGCGAATACGCCGGGACGATCGAGGACGTGGAGTACTTCGACCACGCGTTCTTCGGGATCTCCGAGTCCGACGCGCGGGCCATGGACCCACAACAGCGCCTGTTCCTTGAGGCGGCGTGGCAGAGCCTCGAGCGGTGGGGGCGTGTGCCCGCGGACGTGGAGGGCGAGAGCCTCGGCGTCTTCGTCGGTGCGGGTCACCAGGACTACATGACGGCACTGACCACGGCCGATGTCCCGGTCACGGCTGCTACCGGGCCGGGAAACGCACGATCGATCATCGCCAATCGAGTCTCCTACCTGTTCGGCCTGCGCGGTCCGAGCCTGGTAGTGGACACAGCGTGCTCATCGTCGTTGGTCGCGGTGCATCTGGCGGTCCAAAGCCTGCGCGCAGGCGAGTGCGACGCGGCGATCGCGGGCGGGGTCAACCTGATCCTGGCACCCGACTCCTCGCTGGTGACCGGCCGTGCGCTTCCGCTGGCTCCGGACGGACAGACGCGCACGTTCGCCGCGGACGCGCAGGGGATGGTGCGCGGAGAGGGCGTGGCTGCCGTCGTCCTGCGCCCGTTGGCACGTGCACTCGAGGATGGCGACCACATCCATGCGGTGATCAACGCCAGCGGAGTGAACCAGGACGGCCGGACCAACGGGCTCACCGCGCCCAGCCCGACATCACAGGGGGAGTTGATCGCCCGCGTGCTCAGCGCCAGCGGTCTGGCCGGGGACGAGATCTGCTACGTCGAGACACACGGCACGGGAACGCCGTTGGGTGATCCGATCGAGGTCGAGGCGCTGCGCGGCGTCTATGGAGGCCAGGCGGACGGCCCGGCGTGCTGGCTCGGATCTGTCAAGCCGCTGATAGGTCACCTGGAGTCCGCGGCGGGGATCGCGTCGCTGGTCAAGGCCGTGCTCGCTATCGAGAACGGGCTGATCCCTCCCCAGGCGAACTTCGGGCAGCTCAACCCGGAGGTCGACCTGACGGGCACGCGCTTCGCGGTGCCCTCTCAAGGCTCCGAGTGGGCCGGCGATGGGCCGCGCCACGCGGCGGTCAGCTCCTTCGGTTTCGGTGGCACGAACTCCCACGTGATCCTGTCGCAGGCGCCGGTTGTGCCAACGGTCGAGGAGTCGAACTCGGTCGGTCCGGGCGCCTCATCCGGACGATGCTCGGAGCCGGTAATCGTGGCGGTCAGCGGTCATACCGAGGCCAGCGCTTCAGCGCTGGCGGACGGGGTGGAGGGCTATCTGGCCGCCCATCCCGAGCAACGTGTTCCGTTGGCCTCGACGCTGGCCCTGCGGCGCACGCACTTCCGCTACCGCTCAGCGTGGGTCAGCGCGCCCGGCCAGATGTGCTCTGCCCCGGCGCCCCAGGAGCGCCAGGCTGGGGGCACCGTCCTCCTGTTCGGCGGTCAGGCCACCTCATGGCCGACGATGCTGCTCGAGGACCCTCTTGTGACGGCCGAGGCCGAGCGTTGGGATGCCACGTCATCCGGGTCGAGGTTCGCGCAGCTGATCGACGCGGCGCGCCAGGACCCGGCCCGGAGCCGGGACACCAGGGTGGCTCAGGCCGTGGTGGGTGTCGTCCAGAGCGCGTCGGCGCGGCGCCTGTTGGACCTCGGACTGGATGCGACGGGAACTCTGGGACACAGCTTGGGCGAGGTCGTGGCCAGTCACATCGCCGGGTTCCTCAGCCTGGCCCAGGCCTCGGACCTGATCCGGTCGCGCGCCGAGCGGCATCATGCTCATGCCGCGAACGGGGCGATGGTATCGCTGCGAGCCGACCGCGCCGACGTCGAGGATCTCCTTCAGCGGGCGACGATCTCCGATCTCGGAGTCGCCGCCATCAACTCCCCCCACGCGACGGTGGTGTCAGGACCGCGCGCCGCAGTCGAGGAACTCCTCGCCCACCCGGACTGTCCGCGCGCGCACCGCCTCGACACCGACTATGCCTTCCACTCACCCCAGTTGGCGCGGCACGGGTCATGGCACGACCTGGAGGTCGAGACCTCGACGCGCAGCCCCAGGCTTCCACTCTTCTCCACGGTGACCGGCGAGGTGTTCATTGAGCGTCTGGATCGCTCGCACTGGCGGAACAACCTGACCGGACCCGTGATGTTCGACCGTGCTGTGCGCACTGCGCTGGCCGAGGGGAACGTTCGCTTCATCGACGTGTCGCCGCAGCCGGTGCTGGCCTCCCACGTGCACCGGATCGCCGAGGAGGTGGACCGCGACGTTCGCGTGTTCCAGGTCGCGGATGCTGCCGACAACGGCCTGGACCACGCCTGCCGTGCGGCGTGTGCCCAGGCGTGGGCGCACGGTGCCGCGCTGGACTGGTCCCAGATGATCGGTCCCAGCAGCCCGATCCCCGACCTGCCGACGACCGTGCTCGTCGGCGCGCCGTTGTGGTTGCCCGGCTCAGGGTCGGAGGGGGCGCGGATGGCCGAGGCGCCCCGGTGCGACGCCGTCGAGCCGTGCGAGGTCCTGCGACGGATGCAGGAACTGGTCGCCGAGGCCGTCGACGACTCGATGGACTCCGTCGACGTGCACTGCCCCGCGACCGAGCTCGACGTCGACTCCGCGCAGTTCGTCGAGATCAAGAATCGGCTCGAGGGGGAGTTCGCGATCGCCGTGCCGATGACCCTGCTACTGGGCGGCGCGTCGTTGGCCGACCTGGCCGATCGGTTGTCCTCGCCCGCAGGACCGGGTGCCCCGAAGCCCGACGGGCCACCCGTCGCTGTCCCCGGGAGAGCGGCCGGTGCGCGCACGGACGTCAGCCAGATGAGCGATGCAGAGGTAGACGCGCTGCTCGCGGCACTCAGCAAGGAGGGGGACCGATGACGACGACCGCCGAATCTGCCCAGGCCAAGCGAGAGCGTCTGCGGGGTCTCCTTGAGGCCACGCGCCCGGCCACCAGCACGCGACATCCGTTCGATGAGTTCGTGAACCCAGGCGTCGGCACAATGCTCCGGGGACTGAGCATCGACGTGGAGTTCGTGTCGGGGTCAGGGACGTCCCTCTTCGATGCTCAGGGTCGCCGCTACCTCGACTTCGCCGGTGCCTACGGCGCCCTGCCCTTCGGGCACAACCCTGGCCAGATCTGGGAGGCGATCTCCTCCGTCCAACGCGCCGGTGAGCCGTCGCTGGTGCAACCCTCTCTGCTGGGGGCCGGCGGTGATCTCGGGCGATGCCTGGTCGACATCTCCCCGGCCGGGATCGAGCGGGCCTGGTTGTGCAACTCGGGAGCCGAGGCAGTGGAGGCGGCGATCAAGCTCGTCCGGGCACACCACCCGACCCGATCCCTCATCGTCGCCGCGGACAACGGTTTCCACGGCAAGACGCTCGGCGCGCTCTCGCTGACCGGGAGGGGCCGTTATCAGGAGCCGTTCGGAGCCCCGGTCGCCGGGTTCGTCCACGTACCATTCGGCGACCTCGAGGCGATGCGCGCCCTGTTCGCCCAGCGGGGTTCGGACATCGCGGCGGTAATGGTCGAGCCGATCCAGGGCGAGGGGGGCGTCGTGCCGGCACCCGCCGGCTACCTGACGGGACTGCGCGAGCTCTGCGACCACGACGATGCGTTGCTGGTTCTGGACGAGGTTCAGACCGGGCTCGGGCGAACCGGCGCCATGTTCGCCGCCGAGCACGAGGGCGTACGCGCCGACGTCATCACGGTGGCCAAGGCGCTGGGGGGCGGCATCGTTCCGATCGGCGCGGTCCTCTTCACCCGGCAGGTGCAGAGCGAGGCGTTCGACCAGCGTCACACCTCTACCTTCGGCGCGAACGCGCTGTGCGCGCGGGTAGGGATTGCCAGTATCGATCTGCTCGTGCGCGATGACTTCGCCCTTCTCGCGCACGTGCGCCAACGAGGTGAGCAGTTGGCAGAAGGCCTCGGCGACCTGGTGCGCCGGCACGACCGGGTCTGCGAGGATGCGCGGGGGCGGGGGCTGCTGTGGGGTCTGGAACTCACCGACCGAGCCGATCGCTTCCCGAATCAGGGCTTGCTGCGGTCCCTTGCCGATGCCGAGGCGCTGGCGGGCATCGCGTGCGGCTATCTGCTCGCCGAGCACGGCGTCCGGGTGGCGCCGACCTTCTTCAGCGGCCGGGTGCTGCGCATCGAGCCGCCCTTGACCGTGACTGAGAGTCAGGTCGACCAGGTACTCGACGCCCTCGACGACACCTTGGGACTGATGTCTCAGGGGCGAAGCGGATCCCTCGTGCGACACCTGGTGCCTGCCGCCGGCAGTCCTGGCGCGACTGCTGGAGCATCGGTGGGGCACACGCGTGGTCCGGATACGACCTGCGCAGGACCCGCACTGCCACAGGAGGTGCGCTGGGCGTTCCTGGCACACCCGACAGACTTGGCCAGCTACGCCTCCTTCGACCCTTCCTTGGGCATGGCAGGCGAAGACGTACGTGTCCTGTTCGACCGGCTCAACATGTGCCGCAACGCCGAGAGCCCGGCCGGCATGTTGATGGGATCGTGTCGTGTCCACGTCGAGGGCGGCGACTCGACGTTCGGAGAGGTCTTCGCGCTCGCGCACGACGCCGCGCAGTTGATGGACATGCCACAGGAGCGAGCGGTCTCCCTGGTCCGGCAGGCGGCGCTCGAGGCGGTGGACCGCGGGGCGCAGGTCGTCGGGCTCGGCGCCTACACCTCGATCGTCACCGCCAACGGCGACCTGCTCGGCGATGTCGGTGCGCTGGTGACCACCGGCAACGCTTTCACCGTGTCCTCGGCCGTGGATGCCCTCACTCGGCTGGGCGCGACCCGCTGCGACGTCGGTCGCACGGGATGTGCGGTGGTGGGTGCGGCCGGAAATATCGGCCGCGCGACGAGTCTCCTGCTGGCCGAGCAGGCTGGTTCCCTGGTGCTGGTCGGAAACCCAGCGCATCCAGCGCGCACCCACACCCGGCTGGAAAACCTGGCCCTCGACGTGGTGGTACACCTGCGCGCGCGTGGGACGTCACCAGAGGCCGGTGATCTTGCGCGTGCCGTCATCGAGGTGAACGCAGGCTGGAGCGATCGTCGCGTGCTCGAGGAACTCCGGCAGCGCGAGTTAATCGTGCTTGAGACCGATCTGCGGGCCAGCATGGCTCGTTCACCATTGGTGGTGGTCGCCACGTCGTCGCCCGGGCTGGCCGTCACCCCGGACCTGCCGATCCGCGGAGCTGTCGTCTGCGATGTGTCCCAACCGCCTAACGTGGGTCCGAACGTCGCGGAGCAGCGGCCAGACGTGACCGTCGTGGCTGGTGGGTTGGTGCGACTACCCGGCCATGCGGACCTGGGGGTCGACTTCGGGCTGCCGCCGGGAGTCACCTATGCCTGCACGGCCGAGACCCTTGTCGCGGCGGCGCGTCTGCACGATCCGGTGCTGAGTCGTGGCGACCGCCTCGACCTCGACGCGGTCCGCCTGGTGGGTCGGCAGGCTCGCGAAATGGGCTTCGCCCTCCACCTGGAACATCAGGCGGTCGATCGGTGATGTCGGACGGGACCCGTACGGCAGCCGCCTGCGGCGTTCCCGTGGACGTCCTGGTGGGGCGTCTCGGGGAGTCGACGAACACGTCGCTCTGGCACGTGACGGCCGAAGAATCCGACCGGGCGCGGCGTTTCGTCTCCTCGGAGCGTCGCTACCAGTACCTACTGGGCCGGCACCTCCTGCGGGTGTCGGTCTCGCGGCGGTGCCACACCGATCCGCGAGACGTGCTGGTTGCTAGCACGGTCGGCCCACCGATATTGCAGAGTGCCCACGGTCACGCCAGCATCGCGCACGACCGGGAGGTCGTCGTCACGGCCGCCGCCGGTCAGGCCGTGGGGATCGATGTGATGACCACACACTGGCGCGACTGGCAGGCGCTCGAGGGTTGGATCCTGGCGGACCGTGAGCGGCACGCGTTGCCAACGGGCTCGTCCCGGTCGGAGCGGGTTCGGGACCTGTGGGTCGTCAAGGAGGCCTGGCTCAAGTGTCTGGGCGTCGGACTGGCGCATGCGATGAGCCGGGTCACGGTGCGTTTGGTCGGCGAGGGTGACGCGCTGATCGAGGATGAGGTCTATGGGGCCGGGCGGGCACGTGCGATCACGATGCCCGGCGCTTCCCTGGCCGTCGCCGTGTGCGGGGACGAGGCTCCTGACGTCCACTGGGAGTGGGTCCCGTCCAGCGCGAGGTCCACGTGCGGGACGCGGACAGGGATCTTCTCAGCCGCGCCCCTGCACACAGGCGGTGATCAGTTCCAGGAAGGCGGGGTCGCTCCAACAGAAGAAGTGGCCACCCCGCATCCGCACGCACTCGCCACCGGAGCGACTCGCGCGCAGCCAGGCGTGCATTCCCTCCGCGCTGGGGGCAGCGTCCGCGTCGCCGTGGACCGACACGATGCGTGCGTCGACCTTGGCCTCGCGGTCCCAGCATGCGGTCGCCGCCAGAGCGAAGTCGGCGCGAAGGGTCGCCAGGGCGTACTCGCGCATGTCGCGATCTTCGAGCACGACCTCAGGAGTTCCGCCCTGGCCTCGCAGGTAGCCGACCAGTTCCTCTTCCGTCCACAGGTGGCGAGACTCGGGAGCGAGGTCGCCGAAGTCGCGACCCGACAGGATCACCGTGGACACCAGCCCGCCAGCGACCTCGAGCCGGCGAACCGCCTCCAGCGCCAGCAGGGTTCCCATGCTGTGGCCCCAGATGACGAGGGGCTCGGAGGTGGCCTGGCCGATGGCCTCGACCACGCCGTGGGTGACCTGGTGGGCCGTGACCCGCGTCTGGGCGGCAGCCGCCTCGTCGAGGTCACGCCCAGGCATCCGCACCACGGCTGCACCGGCCGGTGCGCCGCGGAGCAGCCGTATGTAGGTGGCGACGCTGGCTCCGGCATGCGGGAACACGACCAGACGCAGGGCTCCCTCCCACGATCCGAGCCACCCGCTTCCCCCCACGAGTTCGACTGTAGCCCGACGAAAGGATTCCCGTGACCACCCACGAGGTACCCAAAGCGGAAACGGCAGCCCTCCATACCGGGCGCGACGAGATTCGTATCAGCTCCTTCCTCCTCGGTGTGCGTGCCGAGGACTTGTGGTTCCAGATCGGCACTCCGCGAGGAATCAACGAGGAGCTCGCCCCGCTGTTGACGATGCGCATGCCCGCCCACGCAACATGGGCACGCCTGGCCGACGTGCCCGTCGGCGAGCCGGCCGGCAGGTGCTCGGTTCGGCTCTTCGGCGTGCTGCCCGTGGACTACGACGAGCTGATGCTCGCCGAGGTCACCCCGGGTGAGCGCTTTCGGGAGGAGTCCTCGACTCGCACCACCCGGCTCTGGGGCCACGAACGGACGCTGACCCCGACCCCGGAGGGAACCTGGATTACGGATCGACTTCTTCTCGACGTCCGGCCAGGGCTGAGGGCCACCCGCGCCATCCATCGCCGGATCGCCACTGCCCTATTCGAGCATCGCCATCGGAGACTGAGGTCCCGCATCGGACCGCGGTTGCGGATCGAGCGCGGCCTGGGCGGATCACGCTCCCAGTCCGGATCGGGGAGCGGGGTCAGGTCATGAGCGCGGTGTCCGACGCCACCGCGCCGACCGCGGACGACGTAAAGGAGGAGGTGTCCACATCCGTCACGATCATGGGTGCCGGCCTGGTCGGCATGGTGAACGCGATGGCCTACGCCAAGCGCGGGATCTCGGTGACCCTGATCGATGCCAGCGGGCCCGGGGAGCACGAGAGGTACAAGGTGGGGGAGTCGCTCCTGGTCTACTCCAACGCCTTCCTGCGTGCGTTGGGCGACGTCGACGAGGAGTTGTGCCGATCCCGGCCCAAGGGCGGCTTCTGGATGGCGCGCGGCATGGAGGGGCGCCACGCCTTCGATGACGACGTCTGCGAGTGGGGTTTTCAGAGTCGCCTGCCCCAGCGCTGGCTGGATGCGATCGAGGATCAGTGGTTCGTCCGAATCATGTTCGGCGACATGCAGATCGCGCGGCCCGAGATCGAAAATGGGCTGCGCCGCAATGTCGCCGACCACCCACTGATCCGCGTCGTCCACGGGAAGGTCTCCGACGTGCAGGTGGCCGACGACGGCGACCACCTGGTGCACTGGCGATCGACCGATGGCGAGGGGGTCGCCTGCTCGCGTTGGGTGATCGACTGCTCCGGTCGCTCCCGGCTGCTGGCGCGCCGCCTCGGTACCGACACGACCCCCGAGCGAGCCTTCCGCACATCTGCCGCGTGGGCCCAGTTCGACGGGTGCACCGAAGATCTGTTCGACGATCGGTGGGTCTTCACCTTCCCCGACGGAGAACAGATCCGCCGTGATGAGGACACCGTTCACCTCTGGGGTGAAGGCTACTGGATCTGGATCATCAAGCTGTCCCAGGATCGAGTGTCGGTGGGAGTGAGCTGGAACCGGGATCGTGTCTGGAGCGACCTCACCGCTCGAGAAGTCTTCTGGGAAGCATTGTCGCGATATCCCGTCCTGGACTGGCTCTCGCCGGCTAACGAACTCCAGTTCTCTGCCTACAAGGACGTACAGCGCTACACCGATACCTTCGTCTCGGAACGGCGGTTCGCGATCGTCGGCGATGCCAGCACCATGGTCGACGCCTACTACAGCCAGGGCATCTCTCTCTCGCTCCAGCTGTCGTGGCACGTCTGCAACCTTGTGGCGCACGACCTGGCGACAGGGCAGTTGGACGAGACCTACCTTCGGCGCATCGACGAGGCAGCGCAGGCGGACTGGCGGCTCGTAGCCAGCATGGTGAAGGGCAAGTACGGACCCGCCCTGGCCGACAGTCGGTTCTTCACCTTCGATCACCTCCTCGATTACATGATCTTCGGGGCCGCTCTCCTGGGTCGATACCGCATCAGCCGCTGGCTCGCCGAGACCGGTGGGGCCACGGACGCGGAGACTCCCGAGTACGCCAGTCTGCGCGAGGGCTTGAAGCGGCGCCTCTTCCTGTCGCAGTCGATGCCGTGGAACATGCTCGCCCCGCACCGCGTGGCGGACCTCGTCGAGCGCTGGCGTGACGTTCTCGAGGCCAACGCCCTGTGGCGCCTCGAGCATGGGGTTCACCTGGCCCCAACCAAGACCGGGCTGCGCGCCCAAGCCGCCCTGCCCGGCGTCTGGCGCCTGCCGAAGGCGGCGTCACGACCGGTCGATCTGACCTTGCCCGAGATCCCCGAACCCGGATTCATGCGCGTCAAGGGGACTGAGAAGCGCCCGCTCATGCTCGCCGGGTCGGGCTACATGCTCCTGATCTTCAACACCGCCGCACTGGCCTACGACGTCGCCGATACCTCGGCGCGCCGTCTGCGTCGGAGGGCCGCGCGCATGCTGCCGTCGAATGCTCGCCGTCCGTCCAGTGCCTTTCACCAAGCACGATCGGCGACGCCCAGAAAGGAGCCCACCTCGGTGCCCGAGTTGGAGCTCGGCAAGCTGGTCGGCTCATGAAGTCCTGGACCGATCGCACCCCTCGTCTGGCTACGGACGCGCTCGGGCTGTTGGAGGCCGCCGGCGCCACGGGCGACGAGGTGGCCGAGGTGCGGGTCGGGCCACTGAAGGCGGTTGTGATCAGCCACCCCACGTTGATCCGCGAAGTGCTGGTCGAGCGCCCCGACGACTTCCCCAAGGGCCGACGTCAGCATGCGGCGTTGCGACCCGTGCTGGGATACGGGTTACTGACCAGCGACGGCGATCTGCACCGGCGGCAGCGCAGGCTCGTCCAACCCACGCTCGTGCCGGCCGAGATCGATCGACAGGTGGGGGTGATGGTCGATGAGGCGGCTGCAGCTGCCGATGCGTGGCCTCGTGGTGTGTGCGACGTCGTGCCGTTGGTCAACGCCCTGGCAATGGACATCGTCGGGCGCATGCTGTTCGGCCGGGCGCTGCGCGACGAGGGCGCGCTGGCGGCGTCGATCGTGACCGCCTTCGAGTGGGAGATGCGCGCCCTGTCGGGGGTGGTCGCGCCCGCGTGGGTGCCGACCCCGGGGAACCGGCGCATGCGCGCGGCGGTCGCCTCGATCGACGCGCGCCTGAATGAGCTCGCGGGTCAGAGTCATGCCCCACCGGCCGACAGCCGCACCATCCTGGATGCCCTCCGACAACGTCGCGATGCCGATGGCATGACGATGGCGCGACCCCAACTCTTGGACGAGGTGCGCACCATCTGGGGAGCTGCCCACGAGACGTCGGCCGACGCCCAGGCCTGGTGCCTCGACCTGCTCGCCCGACACCCCGAGGTCCAGGAGCGACTGGCGCGGGAGATCGACGAGTCGGGCGGATCGGGCACTTTGGACCTCGCCGACCTCGAGGCGATCCCGTATGCCATGGCGGTGTTCAAGGAGGCGTTACGGCTATATCCGCCGGCGGCCGCGATGCTGCGCGCCGCTCGGCGCTCTACCACCCTGGGCGGAGTTCGGTTGAGGGCCGGGACCCTGGTCTTCATCAGTCCCTACCTGATGCACCGACGCGACGACCTGTTCCCCGACCCGCTTCGGTTCGACCCGGACAGGTTCGGCCCCGACCGGGCGCAGGAGACTCCCAGGCACGCCTACTTGCCGTTCGGTGTTGGCAAGCGCGCCTGCGTCGGGAGTTACATGGCCCTGCTGGAGGGACAGGCGCTGACCGCGACGCTGGTGCAGCGCCTCAGATTCGCACCGGCCGACCCTAGACCTCCCGATGCCGAACTGGTCATCAATCTGCGGCCCGCGCGCGGAGTGCGACTGGTTCTGACGGACCGATCCGACCGACAGGAGGGGTGACCATGCGACCGCGCGTGCCCGAGACTGAGGCCAAGACGCTCCAAGAGGTGCACCGACTACTGCGTGATCTGCTCAAGCCAAACATGCGCATCTACTGGACGGACTTCATCTGCTCCTATCTGGGCATGCTGGCGGCATCGGTGAGCGCGGCCCTGCTGGGACTCGGGTCGCCGCTCGCCTGGGTCGCCATCGTGGGTGCGGCCCTGTTGGCCTATCGCAGTGCCGTGTTCATCCACGAGATCGTGCATTTCCCGGGGCGACGGAGTTTTCGGACCTTCCGGATGGTCTGGAACGGGCTCGTCGGGGTGCCCTTCTTCATCCCCCTGTTTATGTACGAGTGCCATGCCGAACACCATAACTGGCGCCACTACGGGACGCGACGCGACGCCGAGTACGTCCCGCTTGCCCGCCTGCCCCGTACTGCCATCGTCGGCGTTCTGGCGGCGGCTCCAGTGCTGCCGTTCTACGGTCTCCTTAGGTTTGGGGTCTACGCTCCCATGTCCTGGGTGGTGCCTGCGCTGCGGCGGCGGGTGTGGGTCAAGTCATCTGCGCTGAAGCTGGACATCGAGCACGAGGGGGCGGTGCCCGCGCCCGGGAGACAGGCCCGGTCCTGGCGCCTGCAGGAAGTCGCCACCTCGGGCTGGTTGGCCGCGGTGGCCGGGGGTGCGATCTGGGGGCTGATCCCACTAGCCTGGCTCGCGCAGTTCTACCTGACCTATTTCGTCGTGGTCGTGCTCAACACGACACGCCTCCTGGGTGCTCACCGCTACGTCGGCGACGAGGAGGGCATGAGCGTGCTGGAACAGGTGCGAGACACGCTCAATTACGACCATCGGCCGCTCCTGGACGCCTTGTGGGCACCGGTCGGCCTCCGCCTCCACGCTCTTCACCACATGGTGCCCGCGCTGCCCTATCACCAGTACTCCGCGGCTCATGCCCGCCTGCTGGAGCATCTGCCGGAGGACTCCTTCTACCACCGGTCCCGGGCGCGGAGCCTGCCTCGATCCCTGCGCGAACTGTGGGATCGCGCGGGTCACCGACGCGAGTTCGACGGGCTTCGAGCCCGGGAAATCCTGGCCATGACGGACCGGACCCGGTGACCCGGCTGGTGAGGAACAGAGGATGTCGCTAGGAAACTACGCCGTGGCCCCGATCGTGGCGGGCCTCTCGACCCTGGTCGCCGTGGTGGTGGCGGCGCAGGCGCTCGGGTGGGTGGCCCGTCGCTTCGGGCAGCCCACGGTGCTGGGCGAGATGGTCGCGGGCATCTGCCTGGGCCCGACGCTGCTCGGCCGAGTCGCTCCTGACGTGGGCGGCTATCTGTTCGGACCTTCCGCCCAGGGTCTGGTGTCCACCCTGGGCACGGTTGGCCTGGCGCTCTACATGTTCCACGTAGGGCTCGAGCACCGAGCCCTCCCCGCCCCCACAGGTGCGGCCGTGCTGGCGGTGAGGATCGCAGCGCTGGGGATAGCCCTGCCATTGACTCTAGGCGTCCTGCTCGCCGCCACAGTCCTCACCGGGTTGCGACCGGCGGCCGTCGATCCGACCACCTACTGCCTGTTCGTGGGTGGCTCGTTGTCGATCACTGCTTTTCCGATGCTGACCCGTGTGTTGCAGGAGCGGCGGATCATCGGGACGTCCCTGGGGATCGTCTCTGTCCGCGCAGCGGCGCTGGACGATGTCATCGCGTGGTGCCTGCTGGCTCTGGTCACCGCCCGGGTCGCGGGCAACGTCGAGGGCGCATTGTGGGGCACCCTGCTTCCGGGCGCGCTGTTCGCGTGGGCATGCTTCACGGTCCTGCCACGGCTACTGCGCCGCAGCGTCGCCGAGGCATCGAGAGGCGAGGGCCTGGGCGCGGTGGCCATCGCGGGGCTGGTGGTGCTCGTTCTGTCCGCCGCCACCGTCACAGAGTGGATCGGGCTCTATGCGGTCTTCGGAGGCTTCATCGTCGGGGCCAGCTTCCCCCGCCATCCGCCGTTCGTTCACGCCGTGGAGATCTCCCTCATGCCGGTCGTGTCGGCGCTTCTGCTGCCCATGTTCTTCGTGTCCTCGGGACTGGTGACGGATCTGGGTACGCTGGCCAATCTGGACATGCTGCGCGCACTGGGAGTGCTTCTCACCTCCGCCTTCGTCGCCAAGGTCGCCGGCGCCTGGCTGGGATCGTTCGGCCACGGCTGGGCCCAGCGCGAGCGGCTGGCGCTCGGAGCCTTGCTGAACGCGCGCGGGCTGATGATTCTGATCTTCATCAATGTAGGGCTCTCGCTGGGAGTCATCGACACCCCCCTCTTCGCGATGCTCACCGTCGTTGCGCTCGTGACGACGAGTTTGGCGCTGCCTGCGTATCGGTGGGCCCTTGGCGAGGAGGGCGAAGCTCGGCTGCGTCGACACGGCGTATCCGGGATCCGAGCACGACCACGCCAACAAGGAGGGGCAAGGGGATGACGACTGCGGTGCTCGAGTGCCGGGGGCTGACCAAGCGGTTCGGGCAAGTCAGGGCGCTGGCCGGCGTCGATCTGACGGTCGGAGCCGGGGAGGTGCTCGGCTTTCTCGGACCCAACGGCGCCGGGAAGTCGACCACGATCCGCGGCCTGCTGGGGCAGATCAAGATGGACTCCGGGACCGGGACCATGTTCGGCTACGACATCTGGAAGGAGTCCGTCCGGGCCCACCAGCGGGTGGCCTACGTGCCCGGTGATGTTGCCCTGTGGCCAGGGCTTACAGGTGGGGAGTGCATCGATCTGCTCGGCTCGTTGCAGGGCCACCCGAACCCGAAGCGGCGCGCCGACCTGATCGAACGGTTCGACTTCGACCCCACCAAGCGAACCCGGTCCTATTCCAAGGGCAACCGGCAGAAGGTCGCGCTCATCGCGGCACTATCGACGAACGCGGACCTGCTCCTGCTCGACGAACCGACGAGCGGCTTGGACCCGTTGATGGAGGCACAGTTCCAAGCTGTGGTGCGCGAACGCGTGGAGCAAGGTACTGCCGCGCTCCTCTCGAGTCACATCATGTCCGAGGTCGAGGCACTGTGTGAGCGCGTGAGCATCATCCGCGCGGGCGTCATCGTCAGTTCGGGTTCCCTGGCGCACCTCCGTGCCGAATCGGCGTCCACCGTCGAATGCACCACCTCCAAGCCGGTCGCGGCCGACCTGGCTCGCCCAGGGGTCGAGGTCTCCTCCGAGCGCCACCTTCGCGATGGCGTGCACACCAGCATGCGGGTGAACCCCGACCAACTCACCGACCTCCTCGCCGCATTGCTCACCCTGCGGCCACTCGCCCTCACGGTACAGCCACCGAGCCTCGATGAGCTCTTCCTCAGCCACTACCAATCCACCAGCGAGTCCGCCAGCGAACTCGATGACACGCGCGCCGAGAGGCACCTGTGAGCGCCGCGACGAACGCCGTCACCGGAACCGCACGCCTGGTCCGGCTCCAACTGCGTACGGGGTGGATGGGTTTCGCTCTCGCGGTCCTCGTGATCGTTGGGCTCGTGGCTGCCGTCATGGGGAGCGTGCTCGATCTCTATGGAACGCGGCAGGAGCGCGCCCAGTACGCCGCGACTTTGGGCCGTTCGCCGGCCACTGCGGCCTTCAACGGCCGTCCCTACGACCTGGACCGCATCGGCGGGATCGCGACCTATGAGGTGGGGTTCTTCGGACTGCTGATACTGCCCGCGATCGTCGTGATGCTGGCGATCCGCACGACGCGGACCCAGGAGGACCTGGGCCGCGAGGATCTGATCTCGGCGATGCAGGTCGGCCGACTGGGGCCGCTCCTGTCGGCGGTGGTGGTGGTGACGTCCACTATCGCGGCATCCGCGGCGCTCATCTGGGCAGCGGTGACAGCGGCCGGTCACGACTCGTCCGGAACCGCGCGCTACGCCCTGGCGCTGGGTGCCTTTCTGCTCACCATGGCCGGGCTCGGTTTCATCTGCGCCGAGGTCAGCCAGTCGGCACGTTCGGCCACGGGGCTCGCCTTCGGCGGGGTCGGTGTGCTCTATCTGGTCCGTGCGGTCTTCGATGGCAAGTCCTGGGACCTCGGCTGGACGACCCCGATGGGATGGTTGGCCCTGGCCCGGCCGTATGCGGGAGACCCGCCCTGGTGGCCCTACCTCGCCCTCACCGGCACCTCAGTGGCCCTGCTCGGCATCGCCGTCGCGCTGCGGTCTAATCGAGACCTAGGAGCCGGTCTGATCGCACCTCGACGCGGTCCGGACGCCGGCCGGCTGCACGGACCGTTCGCCCTGGCGGTCCACGTGACCGCCGGCTCGGCAGTGGGATGGACAGTGGGTGCGGTCGCGTGGGGTGTCGCTGCCGGTCTCCTCGCGGAGGAGATGCGTTCGCTGCTGGAAGGCAATCCGGCCCTGGCGGAGGCACTGCTGGGCCAAAGTGACACGCCCGACGCCATGATGACCTACCTGGCGGGAGTCCTGATCGGACAGATGGCGATGGCCCTGGCCGTGCAGGCCGTGGCACGGTTGGCCGCCGAGGAGCTGAGCGGCCGACTGGGCGTGGTGTTGTCGACACGTCTGCCGCGCACCACGTGGTGGTCGGTCGCCTTGCTCGTCGTGGCGATCGAACTCGTCGTACTGCTGCTGATGGGAGCCGTGGGATTCGGCGTGGGAGCGGTGCTCACCGGCTCCGATCTGGGCGTCGCTCAGGATGCTCTGCTGAGCATCCTGTCCTACGTCGCCCCGGCTGTTGCCGTGGCGGGGGCGGGGGCCCTGCTGCTGGGCGTTTCGCCGCGTCTGCCGGTCGTGGGTTGGCTGGCGGTGCTGTGGGCAACCACCGTCGCGCTCCTCGGCCCCACTCTCCAGCTTCCAAATTGGGCGCGCAATCTCTCGCCGATCGAGCTGCTCGGACAGATCCCGGTCGAGGAGATCGCCTGGAACCACTGGTGGCTGCTCCTGGCCGGAGGGCTCGGCGCTGCTGTGCTGGCGATCCAGGTACTGCGCCGGCGCGATCTAGTCGCCGGGTAGAAGGGCCGGTCCGTCCGTCGGCAGTAGCAGCGTGTGAGCCTCCTCGGTCGACTAGCTCGAGAGCGAGCGTCGGCTCCGGCCGGAGGCATGCCAGGAAGGTGGAGCCGGCGCAATGATGCGAAGGTCGCCGTGCCGGCGGTCCCACGGGTCGTAAATGCCGGCCATCGGGGCCGGCCCATGGTTTGGGCTTGAAGCCGCCTCGCCAGACCTGATCGACCGCATCCGCAACGACCAGTTGGGGCGACTCTGTCGCCGCTCAGTCATACCGCTCCGGGTGCTTGGATGGGCCCATGGCGAACCCGCTCCTGACGCGATCCACGCTGCCCTTCGAGCTGCCCGATTACGCCCGGCTCACCGACGCGGACTTCCGTGAGGCGCTGCTGACCGGGATGTCTCAGCAGCTGGAGGAGCTGCGAGCGGTCGCGGAGAGCACCGAGCCGGCCACGGTGGAGAACGTGCTGGAGGCGTGGGAGCGCACCGGCGCCACCCTGGACCGGGCCCTGGAGGCCTTCTGGACCGCCATGGCCGCGGACACCAACGACACCCGTGACGAGATCGACGCCGAGATCTCGCCCCTGCTGGCCGCGCACGCGGACGCGATCCTGCTCGACCGTGGCCTCTACGACCGGCTGCGTGCGCTCGCCGAGCGCAGCGCCGCGGGGGAGGTGGAGCTGGACCTGCAGTCGGCCCACCTGCTCCGGGAGCGGCTGCGCGACTACGAGCGGGGCGGTATCCACCTGGACGGCGCCGCCCAGGACAGACTGCGCGAGCTGAACGCCGAGCTGGCCACCCTGGAGACCCGATTCGCCCAGCTCGTGGTCGCCGGGAGGAACGCGGCCGCCGTGCACGTCACCGACGAGGCGGAGCTGGACGGCCTGTCCGAGGAGCAGCGGGAGGCCGCCCGCGCGGCCGCGGAGAGCGCCGGCCAGGAGGGCTGGCTGCTGACCCTGACCAACACCTCGGTGCAGCCCCTCCTCGTCTCGCTGCACCATCGGCCCACCCGCGAGCGGGTGCACCGTGCCTCGGTCCGGCGTGGTCTCGAAGGCGAGCACGACACCCGGGAGACGCTGCTGCGGATGGCCGCCTGCGTCAGGAGCGCGCACAGCTGCTCGGCTACCCGCACCACGCGGCGTACGTCGCCGAGGACGGCTGCGCCGGATCGACCCCGGCGGTCGACGAGCTGCTCGCCCGGCTGGCCCCCGGGGTGATGGAGAACGCGCAGCGCGAGGCCGAGTCGCTCGCGGCCCGGTTCGCCGAGATCGCGCCGGGGGAGACGTTCGAGGCCTGGGACTGGCACTACGTCGAGGAGATCGTGCGGGCCGAGCAGCTCACGGTCGATCAGTCGCTGCTGCGGTCCTACCTGGAGTTCGACCGGGTCCTGCACGACGGCGTCTTCGCCGCCGCGACCGCGCTCTACGGCATCACCTTCCGGGAGCGCGAGGACCTCGTCGGATACACCGGCGACGCGCGGGTCTTCGGGGTGCTCGACGCCGACGGCAGCACCCTCGGCGCGGTCGTCATCGACCCCTTCACCCGTCCCACCAAGCAGGGCGGCGCCTGGATGACGTCGCTGGTCGACCAGTCCACGCTGCTCGATCGCGCGCCCGTCGTCACGAACACCTGCAACTTCCCGGCGCCGGCGCCCGGGCAGCCGAGCCTGCTCTCCTGGGACAACGTGATCACCCTGTTCCACGAGTTCGGCCACGACCTGCACGGCCTGCTGTCCGACGTGCGCTACCCGTCCCGGTCCGGTACGTCGGTCCCGCGCGACTTCGTCGAGTTCCCCAGCCAGGTCAACGAGATCTGGGCGTGGGAGCCCGAGCTGATCGCCCGCTACGCCCGGCACCACGAGACCGGCGAGCCGATGCCGCGGGAGTGGATCGAGGCGCTGCAGGCCGGCCGGCACTTCGGGGAGGGCCAGGCCACCCTGGAGCTGCTGGCGGCCATGCTGCTCGACCAGGCCTGGCACCAGGCACCCGCCGACCGGCTCCCCGGCGACCCGGACGACGTCGAGGGCTTCGAGCAGCGGGCGCTCGAGGCGGCGGGTGTGGCGCACCCGCTCGTGCCGCCCCGCTACCGCTCGGCGTACTTCCAGCACATCTTCGGCGGCGGCTACTCCGCCGCCTACTACTCCTACCTGTGGTCGGAGCTGATGGACGCCGACACCGTGGCCTGGTTCCGTGAGCGGGGGATGCTCGACCGGGAGGCGGGGGAGCGGTTCCGCCGCCGGCTGCTCGGGCCGGGCGGGTCCGTGGACGCGATGGAGACCTACCGGGACTTCCGTGGCTCCGAACCGGACCCGCGGCACCTGCTGGAGCGGGTCGGGGTCTCCTGAGGCGGCTCGGTCAGCCGCCCGCCGGCAGCTCGAACCAGAAGACGGCTCCGCCGCCCTCGGCCTCGTCCACGCCGATGGTGCCGCCGCGGCTGTGCACGATCCGGGCACAGGTGGCCAGGCCGATGCCCCGGCCCTCCACGCGCTCGTCGCCGCGGGCGAACAGCCCGAAGACGTCGTCGCGACGCCCCTCGGGGACGCCCGGCCCGTTGTCGGTCACCGTGACCCGCACCCGGTCGCCGCGACGCTCACCGTCCACGACCACGCGAGGTCGCCGCAGGGGAGCGGAGTGCTTGATCGCGTTGCCGATCAGGTTCTGCAGGATCGACCGCAGCTCCACCTCGTGGCCGATCACGGCGGGCAGCGCCCCGACGTGCACCTCGGCCTCGCCGGCCACCCCGTCGAGGTCGCCGAGCACCTGGGCCACCACCTCGTCCAGCCGGACCGGGCCGCCGGGGCCCCGGCCGCCGAGCATCGCGAAGCCCAGCATGTCCTCCACGGTGCGGCGCATCCGGGCGGTCCCGGAGAGTGCCGTGTCCAGGAGGAACGCCTCGTCTGTCCCTGCGGGCGGCGACGACCGGGTCGACAGCATCTGCAGCGCGAGGCTCACCGCGGCCAGCGGGCCCTGGAGGTCATGACTCACCTCTCCGGCGAACGCCTCGAGCGAGGCGTGCGAGCGATGCAGCTCGCGATGGCCGTCGAAGTGTCGCTCGAGTGCGGCACGCAGCTGCACCTGGCCCCGGTGCAGGTTCAGCGCCTCGGTGACCATCGGTCCGAGCAGCTCCAACAGCCGCAGCTGCTCGGGCCCGAACCCGCCGGCCGGAGGCTCGAAGACGCACAGCGTGCCGATGATCGTGCCGGAGGGCCCGAGGACCTTGCGGGCGGCGTAGGAGCGGAAGGAGCCGAGCTCACCGGTGACGAAGGGGTTGTCTGCGAAGCGCGGATCCCGAGCCGCATCGGGAACGTGGATCAGCATCGCGTCGTCCACCGTGATCGCGGTGCCGCAGAACGACTGCTCCCGGCGGATCCGGGTGTGGTTGCGGTCGGAGGTCGCCAGGTGCACCTGCTCGGTCGCGGTGATCACGTTCACCTCCGCCGTGGCGCCTCCGCACATCCGCGAGGCCAGGTCGACGATCGCCTCCAGCATCGGGAAGGTCTCGTCGCCCAACACCTCGAGGGTGAGGATCTCTGCCTCACGCTGAAGGTCGTGCACGTCCACGGGGGTCAGTATCGAGCATTCACGGTGATGCCGCAGACACGACGACCCGGAAGGTCGACCCCTTGTCGACCTCCGACTCCACGGTGAGCGTCGCCCCCAGGCGCTGGCAGAGCGTGCGGACGATGGCCAGGCCCAGGCCGGACCCGCTCTCGCGCAGCGCCCGCGGGTTGGCCGACCGGTCGAACTCCTCGAAGATCCGCTCCCGGTCCTCCTGGGCGATGCCGATGCCGGTATCGGTCACCTCGAGCACCGCCAGCCCGTCGACCAGCTCGGCCACCACCCGGACCTCGCCGCCAGAGGGGGTGTAGGTCACGGCGTTGCCGATCAGGTTCGCCGCGATGCTCCCGACGTCCAGGCTGTCCCCGGCCACGTGCACAGGGGTCGAGGGAGGGGTCCACTGCAGGGTCACGCCCTTGGCGTCGGCGAGCACCCGGCTCACCTCCACGCTCTCCCAGACGACGGCCCCGAGGTCGGTGACCTGGTCGAGTCCGCCATCCCTGTTCGCCCGCGACAGGGCCATCAGCTGGTCGGTCAGGCGCCTCATCCGGCGGCTGACCTGGGAGATGGAGTCGAGCATCGTCTCGCCCTCCGGCGGGATCTCCTCCATCCCTCGCAGCATCCGCAGCAGGTTGTCCAGTGCGGCGAGCGGGTTGCGCAGGTCGTGGGTGACGGTGTCCATCAGCTGATCCTTGGCCAGATGCAGGTCGCGCAGCTCCCGGAGCAGCTGGGCCTCACGCTCGGCCACCCGGATCCGCACGATCGCCGCTCCCAGGTCGTGGGCGAAGTCGAGGGCCTCCGACCGGTCCTCCTGGGTCCACACGGCATCGGCGTCGCTGCGGGTGATCAGCAGGTGGCCCAGCGGCGTGCGACCCGAGCCGAGCGGGACGAAGAGTGCCGTGGCCAGATGCAGCGAGCCGAACAGCTCGTCGACCGTCTGCTGCTGCTCGGTGGTCAGCCACACGTCGGCATCGGGGCCGGCGCCGAGCACTCCGGTCTCCTGCGCCTCCCACAGCAGCGTGGAGAAGGGCTCGGCCAGGGCGACCGTCCCCGCCGCGATCTCGACCGCCTCGCCGCACCAGTTGTGCACCCGGTCGCTCGCCGGATATCCCCCGGTGGGGTTCAGGTGCAGCCAGGAGCCGTGGGCGTCGAAGCACTCGGTCAGCAGCGGCTGCACCTGCTGCAGCATCGTCTTGAGCTGCTGACCGTCGTTGATCTCACGGACGGCATGTCGCAGCCGCTTGCTCAGCCGGGTCTGCCGCTGCAGCCGCTCGCGCTCGACGGCGTCGACGACGGCGCGGCTGGCCCGCCGGGCGTACTCGTCCAGCCGGTCGCGCTGGGTCGCGTCCGGTCGCTTGCCCGACAGCGGGATGTCCAGACCGATCGTGCCGCGCAGCACGCCTTCCTCGTCGTAGAGCGGGGCGAACAGGAGATCCATCGGATGCCAGGCGTCGTCGGCGTCGACGACCGGCATGACCGGCACGTAGTCCTCCGACATCTCGTCCGGCGGGATCCGGTCGTGCGGCACGAAGCGCCACCGGCCCCACACGTCGGACCTGCGCAGCTCCCGCTCCAGCTCCGAGGCCGGGTAGCGGTGGCCGCGCAGGTCGGGCTCGGCGCGCACGCCGGCGACGGCCGCCCGGGTCAGCATCTCGTCGTCGTCCAGGGTGGAGATCACCACCAGGCCGAACCCCATGTCCTGGGCCAGGCCCTCGGCCACGAGCTCCAGGGTCTCCACGAGCAGACGCTCGGACGCAGAGGCGTCGAAGGACCGCGCCATCGTGACCCCTTCCAGCCACTCGACGAGACAAAAGTATGAAACGTCAACAATCTTAGGTCGGGGCGCCGACATCCGTAGGGGAATCCGGCAAACACGACGGAATCCGTCCTCGCCGTACTCCCGCCGGCCATTCCCCAGGTAGTCATGAGAGACCGCCGCTCTACCTGGTGAATTCATCCCGTAGAGCGACGTTCAGGCACGACTACCTGGGAAATGATCGACAGCCGGGTGCTTGACTTGGCCCGCAGCCGAGCGAGGGGAGCACCCAGAAGATGGCCACGAGCACCGGATCCGCCGTACACGCGGCCGACAGCCACGACCTGATCCGCGTCCGGGGTGCGCGGGAGAACAACCTGCGCGACGTGAGCCTGGACATCCCCAAGCGCCGGCTGACGGTCTTCACCGGCGTCTCCGGCTCCGGCAAGAGCTCCCTGGTCTTCGGGACGGTGGCGGCGGAGTCACAGCGGCTGATCAACGAGACCTACAGCGCGTTCGTGCAGGGGTTCATGCCCACCCTCGCGCGGCCCGAGGTCGACGTGCTCGACGGGCTGACCACCGCGATCATCGTCGACCAGGAGCGGATGGGCTCCGATCCGCGCTCGACGGTCGGTACGGCGACCGACGCCAACGCGATGCTGCGCATCCTCTTCAGCCGGCTGGGGGAGCCGCACATCGGCCCGCCGAGCGCCTACGCCTTCAACGTCGCCTCGGTGTCCGCGGCCGGCGCGATCACCGTGCAGCGGGGCGAGAAGACGATGGCGGAGAAGGCGACGTTCAACCGCACCGGCGGCATGTGCCCGCGCTGCGAGGGCCGCGGGACGGTGAGCGACTTCGACCTGACCGCCCTCTTCGACGAGACGAAGTCCCTCAACGAGGGGGCTCTGACGATCCCCGGCTACAGCATGGACGGGTGGTACGGCCGGATCTTCAAGGGCAGCGGCTTCTTCGACCCGGACAAGCCGATCAAGAGGTTCACCAAGCGCGAACGCCACGACCTGCTCTACAAGGAGCCGACGAAGATCAAGGTCGAGGGGGTCAACCTCACCTACGAGGGCCTGATCCCGAGGATCCAGAAGTCGATGCTGGCCAAGGACCGGGACGCGATGCAGCCGCACATCCGCGCGTTCGTGGACCGGGCGATCACCTTCCAGACCTGCCCGGAGTGCGAGGGGACGCGGCTCAGCGAGGCCGCGCGGTCCTCGAAGATCGACGGCGTCAGCATCGCCGACGCCTGCGCCATGCAGATCACCGACCTCGCCGCCTGGGTGCGCACGATCGAGGACGACTCTGTGGCGCCGCTGCTGGAGGCGCTGACCGAGACCCTCGACTCGTTCGTGCAGATCGGGCTCGGCTACCTCTCCCTGGACCG
The DNA here is from genome assembly GCF_019931675.1 of Nocardioides rotundus. Lineage (GTDB taxonomy): Bacteria > Actinomycetota > Actinomycetes > Propionibacteriales > Nocardioidaceae > Nocardioides > Nocardioides rotundus. Next base: position 1,706,057 of record NZ_CP082922.1, on the reverse strand, counting down.
GCCTGCCGGGACCCTGTCCGGGGGTGAGGCGCAGCGGACCAAGATGATCCGGCACCTCGGCTCCTCGCTGACCGACGTCACCTACGTCTTCGACGAGCCCACGATCGGCATGCACCCGCACGACATCCAGCGGATGAACGACCTGCTGCGGCAGCTGCGGGACAAGGGCAACACGGTGCTCGTGGTCGAGCACAAGCCGGAGGCGATCGCCATCGCCGACCACGTCGTCGACCTCGGCCCGGGGGCCGATACGGCGGGCGGCACGGTCTGCTTCGAGGGCACGGTGGAGGGGCTGCGCGCGAGCGACACCACCACCGGCCGGCACCTCGACGACCGGGCGTCGCTGAAGGAGACCGTGCGGGAGCCCTCCGGCGCCCTCGAGGTCCGCGGGGCCGACGCGCACAACCTGCGCGACGTCGACGTCGACGTAGCCCTCGGCGTGCTGACCGTGCTCACCGGCGTCGCCGGCTCGGGCAAGAGCTCGCTCGTCGGCGGCTCGATCGCCGGGCGCGAGGGCGTCGTGGTGATCGACCAGACGCCGATCCGCGGCTCACGGCGCAGCAACCCCGCGACGTACACCGGCATGCTCGACTCCATCCGCAAGGCGTTCGCCAAGGCGAACGGGGTGAAGCCGGCGCTGTTCAGCGCGAACTCCGAGGGCGCCTGCCCGACCTGCAAGGGCGCGGGCGTGACCTACACCGAGCTCGGCTTCATGGAGAGCGTGGCCACCACCTGCGAGGAGTGCGGCGGCAAGCGCTTCCAGGCCGCCGTGCTGGAGTACACCCTCGGCGGCAAGGACATCAGCGAGGTGCTGGAGATGTCGGCGGCGCAGGCGGCGGAGTTCTTCGCCGACGGCGAGGCCAAGGTGCCCGCGGCCCACCGGATCCTGCAGCGGCTGGTCGACGTCGGGCTCGGCTACCTCACTCTGGGGCAGCCGCTCACCACGCTCTCCGGCGGCGAGCGGCAGCGACTCAAGCTGGCCACGCAGATGGGGGAGAAGGGCGAGGTCTACGTCCTCGACGAGCCCACGACCGGGCTGCACCTCGCCGACGTCGAGCAGCTGCTCGGGCTGCTGGACCGGCTGGTGGACTCGGGGAAGTCGGTGATCGTGATCGAGCACCATCAGGCCGTGATGGCGCACGCCGACTGGATCATCGACCTCGGCCCCGGCGCCGGGCACGACGGCGGGACCGTGGTCTTCGAGGGCACGCCGGCCGACCTGGTCGCCGCGCGCTCCACGCTGACCGGCGAGCACCTGGCCGAGTACGTCGGCTGACGCCGCCCGCGGCGTCAGGCGACCCGCGGCTCCTGGGCGGCCACGCGCTTGCCGGCGCTGCGCATCGAGAACGCCACGGCGATGAGTACGACGCCCCAGGCGATCGCCACCACGCCCAGGAAGGTCGCGACGCCGAGGACGCCGGCGCCGGGGTTGGCGACGAAGAGCACGCCCAGGAGGCCGTCGAGCAGCGCCGCGAGCACCAGGAGCCAGCGCGGCGCTCCCGGACTGCGCCCGAACGCGGCGATCAGCTCCACGACACCGCGGGCGATCAGCCAGAGCCCCAGGATCCAGGTGAGCACCACGGCGGTCACGCCCGGGCTGACGATCGCCACGAACGCGGCGACCAGGCTGATCGCACCCAGGACCACCCACAGCACCCGATCGCCCATCGAGGCGCCGCGACCGAACGCGTGCATCAGCGACATCACCCCGTCGACGAGCGCCCAGACGCCCCACAGCAGAGCCAGCGCCACTGCCGTCGCGATCGGCCAGAAGATCGCGATCACGCCGAAGATCACCGCGATCCCGCCGCGGACCACCAACGCGGTCCATGCTCCCTTGAGCCACGTGTCGTTCATATCTCCCCCTCCCTCGCGGCCGCCGCGCTGTGCCCGGACAGCCGCTGACTTACTACCCACCGTAGTGGAGATGCCGGCTCGCGGATAGCCTCGTCGCATGCCCTCAGCAGTGGAGACGGTCCAGGCCTGGCACGACGCGGTGAACGCACGCGACATCGACGCGGCCCTGGCATGTTGCCGGCCCGACGTGGTGGTCGGCGGCCCCCGCGGGGACGGGGAGGGACACGACCTGATGCGCGCCTGGCTGCAGCGCTCCGGCATCGAGCTGGAGCCGCAGGAGCCGCTGGAGGAGCGGGACGGCCGGGTGGTCGTGCACGAGCTCGCCCGCTGGCGCACCGCGAACGCGCCGGCCGAGGTGCCCAGCCAGGAGCCGGCGGAGACGTGGGTGGTCTTCGAGACGGCCGAGGGCCTGCTCTCCGCCGTACGCCGCTATGAGACCCCGGAGCAGGTTCCCGCACCCTGAGTGGCACGATCCCGGCGGACCCTTGAGAATCTGCCATCGCGGTGACACGCTGACCGGATGAGGTCGGTGGCGCTGGTGGTCCAGGAGGGCGTCGAGCTCTTCGGGATGGGCTCGATGGTCGAGGTCTTCGGCGAGCGCTACCACCCCGAGGACGACAACCCGGTCTTCGACTTCCGGATCTGTACGCCGTCCCCGGGGCTGGTCCCGACCGAGAAGGGCATCGGCATCCAGGTCGAGCACGGGCTGGACGCGGCCGCCGACGTCGACCTGCTGCTGCTCGCGCCCAAGCGGGACTTCGAGCAGCACGACCCCGAGGTGCTCGAGCTCGCCCGCGAGGCGGTCGCGGACGACCGGATGGTGATGGCGCACTGCACCGGCGCCTTCGCGCTCGCCCAGGCCGGGGTGCTCGACGGCCGCCGGGCGACCACGCATTGGCGCTACGCCGAGCGGATGGCCGCGCACTACCCGCGGATCACGGTGGAGGCGGACCGCCTCTACGTCCACGACGGGCCGGTGCTGACCGGTGCCGGGTCGGCCGCGGGCCTGGACGCCGCGCTCTACCTGCTGCGCCAGACCCACGGGGCGAAGGCCGCCAACGACGCGGCGCGCCGGATCGTCCTGCCGCCGCACCGCGACGGCGGTCAGGCGCAGTTCGTGCGCCAGCCCGTGCCGGAGTGCACCGCGGAGACGCTCGGCCCGCTGCTCACGTGGATCACCGGGAACCTCGACGCCGACCTCTCCGTGGCGACCCTGGCCCGGCAGGTCTCGATGTCCGAGCGCACCTTCGCCCGCCGCTTCGGCGAGGAGACCGGCACGACGCCGCACCAGTGGATCACCCACCAGCGTGTGCGGCTGGCCGAGGAGCTGCTCGAGCGCAGCGACCTGCCCGTGGAGCGGGTCGCCGACCGGGTCGGCTTCGGCTCGCCCACGACCTTCCGCCAGCAGTTCGTCAAGGTTCGCGGGATCAGCCCGCAGGCCTACCGCCGGCAGTTCAACACCGCCTGAGCCGGTCGCCTCACGCGGGCTTGCGCCACACCGAGACGTGGCTCTCGCTGTCCCCGGTGAACTCCGCGCCGCTCCAGTCGGCGGACCGCTCCTCCAGCTCCAGCCCGGCCAGCCGGGCCATCAGGTCGCACTCGGCTGGCCAGATGTAGCGGAAGTTGCTGGCGCCGTACCGCACCGTCCCGTCCTCCAGCCGCCGGTAGTGGTGCGACGTGCCCTGCTGAGTGGTGAGGTCGTAGGTGTCGAAACCGGTGTGCCGACGCCCGACGTGGAACGGCACCGCGCTCTGCCCGGGCGGGAAGCGGCGGATGCCGGGGATCCACAGCTCGATGACGAACCTGCCGCCGGGGGCGAGGTGCCGGGCGGCGTTGCGGAAGCACTCGACCTGCTCGTCCTGGGTGCGCAGGTTGGCGATGCTGTTCCAGACGAGGAGGACCAGCGAATACTCCCCGGGCCGCGCCGGTCCGTCGTCGGGGGCCGTGGCGCCGGCCATGTCGCCGACGGTGACGGGCAGGTCCGGACGCTTCGCGTGGAGTACGTCGACCATCGGCTGCGACAGCTCGATCCCCGCGACCGGCACTCCGCGCTCCGACAGCGGGATCGCGACCCGCCCGGTGCCGATCGCGAGCTCCAGCGCCGCACCGTCCCCGGCCAGCGCCGCCAGGCGGTCCACCGCGGGGTCCAGCACGTCGGGCTCGAACATGAAGGAGGAGCTCTCGTCGTACCTCTCGGCCGCCTCGGCGTCCCAGTAGTCGCTGCTCGTCATGGCTGCCAGCCTCGTGCACGCGCGCGACCCGCCGCGACCCGATTGTGGGTGCACCGTCCCGGGCCGCCTACCGTGGGCCCGTGCTGCGCGCCCTGGTCTCCCGCATCTTCTGGTCGCTCTCCCGGTGGAGGCTGGTGACCACCGAGCCCGCGCCGCAGCGGCCGACCGTGCTCATCGGGGCGCCGCACACCTCCAACTGGGACTTCATCTTGATGCTCGGGATCGCCTGGCGGCTCGGGCTGGACATCCGCTGGCTCGGCAAGCACAGCCTGTTCACCGGCTGGCGCGGGCCGGTGATGCGCGCGCTCGGCGGCATCCCCGTGGACCGGGCGAACCCGGCCGGGATCGTCGACGAGGTCGTCGGCCGGGTCCGCTCCGGTGAGGTGTTCGGTCTCGTCGTCACCCCCGACGGCACCCGCAGCGGTCACACCCACTGGAAGTCCGGGTTCTACCGGATCGCCCGGGAGACCGGCCTGCCGGTGACGCTCGGCTTCGTGGACCGCACGACGATGACCACCGGCCTGGGCCCGACCATCGACCTGACCGGCGACCTCCCCGCCGACATGGACCGGATCCGGGCGTTCTACGCCGACAAGGCGGGCTTCCGACCCGAGAACCGGGTCGAGCCTCGGCTGCGCGAGGAGCTCCCGGGCGTCTGAGCCGCCCCCCTACGGCGCGAGCCGGTGCAGGTCCCGGGGGAACAGCGTCACCTCGCGGATGTTGGCGGCACCGACCAACTGCGCCACCCAGCGCTCCAACCCGATGGCGAAGCCCCCGTGCGGGGGCATCCCGTGCGCGAACGCCTGCAGGTAGCCCGCATAGTCCTCCGGCGACCCGCCCCGAGTCTCGATCGCGGCGACGTAGTCGGCGTGGCGGTGCAGCCGCTGGCCGCCCGTCACCAGCTCGAGCCCGCGGAAGAGCAGGTCGAGGCTGTTGCTCCACCGCGGGTCGTCGGGCTGGGGGTGGGTGTAGAACGGGCGCTTCCGCATCGGGTAGCCCTCGACCGCCAGTACGTCGCTGCCGAGCTCCTCCCTCGCCCACGCGCCCAGCGCCCGCTCGTGCTCGGGCGCGAGGTCCGGCTCGTCGGCGGGCGCCCCCACGCGGGCGAGCGCGTCGGCGAAGTGGATCACCGGCACCTCGTCGGGGATCACGGGCAGCTGGATGCCCAGCCGCTCCACGGCGGGGCCGGCATGCGTCGTGACCGCGGTGACCATGCCCGCGAGCACATCGCGCAGGACGGTCAGCACGTCGCGGTGGTCGCGGACGAAGCCGAGCTCGACGTCGAGGGAGACGTACTCCGCGAGATGCCGCACCGTGTCGTGCGGCTCGGCACGGAAGACCGGGCCGACCTCGTAGACCCGCTCGAAGACCCCGACCAGCTGCTGCTTGTAGAACTGCGGGCTCTGCGCGAGGAAGGCCGGCGACCCGAAGTAGTCGACCTCGAAGACGTTCGCGCCGGACTCGGTGGCCGAGGCGACCAACTTGGGGGAGTGCACCTCGGTGAAGCCGGCCGCGTCGAGCGTGCCGCGGAAGCCCTGCAGGCTGGCCGCGGCCAGCTCCCACACCGCCCGCTGGCGGGGGTGGCGCCACAGCACCGGCGCATGGTCGAGCAGCGTCGGGAGCCCGGCGTTGAGCGTGGGGCGCCACAGCTCGGCGGGTGGGGTCCGGGCGGGCTCCGAGAGCGCGGTGATGCTCGGGGCCGTCACCTCGACGCCGCCGGGTGCCTGCGGGCTCGCGGTCGCCGTACCGAGGACCTGGACGGGCGTCTCCTCGGGCGGCAGCCCGCCGGCGGGGAGCTCCTCGGTGCGCACGACGACCTGGGCGAGGCCGCTGCGGTCGCGCACGACCAGGAAGGTCAGGGCAGCCAGCTCGCGGCGCCGGTGGACGTGTCCCTCCAGCCGGACCGGGGTGCCCGGCGCCGCCTCGGAGAGCTCGGCGGCCAGGGTGCGGGCGGGTGCTTGCGGTGGTCTCATCTCATCCTCCAGGTCAGGGAAGCCCTGGAGGTGTGGGCGGGGGCCAGATCGCGGTGCCACCACACCTTCGCCGGCGATGCTGCCGGCCTCTCGTCGGTACGCCGTCACGCGCGGGCGCCGCCTGCCGCCTTGGGCGGCCGAGGGTCGTCAGTCCTCACGGCTCCGCCGTACAGGCTAGAGGGTCGCTAGGCTTCCTGCCGACCGCTTTTCCACCACCCCGCGCGGCGGTCGACCACCGAGACCTGGGAGCGCCCGATGTCGATCTACGCAGTGACCAACCCGGCGACCGGCGAGGTCGTCCGCGAGTACCCCACCGCCACCGAGGCCGACGTGGAGAACGCGCTGGCGCGCGCGTCGGCGGCGGCCCGCGACTGGGGTCGCACGACGGAGGTGGCCGACCGGGTCGCGCTGCTGCGACGGGTGGCCGAGTTGCACGACGAGCGGCGCGACCACCTGGCCGAGGTGATCGTGGAGGAGATGGGCAAGCCGATGGAGGAGGCGCTCGGCGAGGTCGACTTCTGTGTCGAGATCTACCGCTTCTACGCCGACAACGCCGAGTCGCTGCTGGCCGACGAGCCGGTGACGGTCGACGGGGGAGAGGGTACGGCGCTCGTGCGGCGCTCGCCGTTCGGCGTACTCCTCGGGATCATGCCGTGGAACTTCCCCTACTACCAGGTGGCGCGGTTCGCCGGCCCGAACCTGGCGATCGGCAACACCATCGTGCTCAAGCACGCGCCGCAGTGCCCGATGTCGGCCACGGAGCTGCAGCAGATCTTCCTCGACGCCGGCTTCCCGGAGGGCGCCTACGTCAACATCTTCGCGACCGAGAACCAGATCGCGGAGATGATCGCCGACCCGCGGGTCGCGGGCGTCTCGCTGACCGGGTCGGAGCGGGCCGGCGCCGCGGTCGCGGAGGTGGCGGGACGCAACCTGAAGAAGATCGTCCTGGAGCTGGGCGGCTCGGACCCGTTCATCCTGCTCTCGACCGACGACCTGGACGCGACGGTGGAGGCGGCGGTCGCGGCCCGGATGGACAACACCGGCCAGGCATGCAACGCGGCGAAGCGGTTCGTGGTGGCCGACGAGCTCTACGACGACTTCGTCGGCAGGTTCACCGACCGGCTGCTCGCGAACGCCGACGGGATCGCCCCGCTGTCCTCCGAGCGCGCTGCCGAGACGCTGCAGGCCCAGGTGGACGAGGCCGTGGCCGGGGGAGCGACACTGTCCTCCGCCGGCGAGCGGCGCGGCGCCTACTTCCCGCCCGGCGTGCTCACCGACATCGACCGGGACAGCGACACGTTCCACCAGGAGCTGTTCGGCCCGGTCGCGATGGTCTTCCGGGTCGGCTCGGAGCAGGAGGCCGTCGAGGTCGCCAACGACACCCCGTTCGGCCTCGGCTCCTACGTCTTCACCACCGACGCCGACCAGGCCGCCCGCGTGGCCGACGGCTTGGAGACCGGCATGGTGTTCGTCAACGGCGTCGGCGCCGAGGGCGCGGAGCTGCCCTTCGGCGGAGTGAAGCGCTCCGGCTTCGGCCGCGAGCTCGGCCGCTACGGCATGGACGAGTTCGTCAACAAGAAGCTGATCCGCACCGTGCGCTGATCTCCCGCCGAGTCGGCGCTACTTCACCCCCAGTCGGCGCTACTTCACCCCCAGTCGGCGCTTCTTCACCCCGAGTCGGCGTTGATTGACGCCGACTCACCGTCAACTGGCGCCGACTCGGCGGGACTCGAGGTAGTCCTTGAGCACGACGGCCTCGTTGTGGGTCTCGTCGCGAGCGCCGTAGAGCAGCGTCACCCTGTCGTGCTCGCGCCACCCGGCGATCGTGTCGGGTGCGTCGGGGTTCGCCTCCAACTCGGCGACGTACCGCTGGGCGAACTCCTCGAACCGCTCGGGCTTGTGGCCGAACCACTTGCGCAGGTCGGTGCTCGGCGCGAGGTCCTTGGCCCACTCGTCCAGGTCAGCCTTCTCCTTGCTCACCCCGCGCGGCCACAGCCGGTCGACCAGCACCCGCCACCCGTCGTCGGGGGAAGCGTCCTCATAGATGCGCTTGGTGATGAAGGTCGTCATCTCCCTGAGACTGCCACGGCCGCGCCGTACCGTCGACGGCGTCTACGCTGCCCGGGAGAGCGACCGACGACACGGAAGGCGGACCAGGATGGCCGAGATCACCGAGACCGCACGGGACTGGCTGCGCGGGCGGAACGAGGTCGTGCTGGTCACGCTGCGCCGTGACGGCTCCCCGCAGACGTCCAACGTGCTCGCGCACTTCGACGGGGAGTCCTTCGCCGTCTCCGTCACCGCCGACCGCGCCAAGACCCGCAACCTGGCCCGCGACCCGCGCGCCGTCGTCCACGTCCTGGGGCCGAACTTCTGGAGCTACGCCTCGGTGAGCTGTACGGCGGAGCTCGGGCCCGTCACCGAGCAGCCCGGGGACGAGGCGGGCCGCGAGCTGCTGGCCCTGCACGACGCGCTGAGCGAGCAGCCGCACCCGGACCCCGATGAGTTCTACGCCGCGATGGTGGCCGAGCGCCGGCTCCTGCTGCGCCTGCGGCCGACCGGGATCAGCGGCTCGGGCTGGTAACCCTGATCTTCCTGCCGCTCTCCCATTCTGCCTCGAATGGTGGATTCGTGCCGCTCAACATCGACGACCCCGAGACCGACCGTCTGGCGCGCGAGCTGGCCCAGGCGACGGGGGAGTCGATCACCGTGGCGGCGAGGGTGGCCATCGCCTAGCGCCTGGCCCGAGTGCGGGCCCGCCGCAGCGCCGCCGGCCAGACGGCCGAGTTGGACGCGATCGTGCGACGGGGCCGTTCCCGTTCGACGCTGGACGATCGTCTCGCCGACGAGGTTCTCGGGTACGACGACCACGGACTGCCCGCCTGAGCAGATACGGACCCGCCGCCGCGCAGGACCCGCGTCTGCCCCGACCTCGTCGGCGCCGACGAGGTGGCGACCAGACCGACATCGCCAGCGCCCTGTGAGGCCGGCCCGTCACGCCCAGCCGATCAGCAGCCGTCCTCCCAGAACCGCGCAGCCGAGCGTCCCGAGGCCGAACGCGAGCACCCAGAGCGGCGCCGGCACGCGGGTCAGCCGGGCGAGCTGGTCCGCGTCGGAGGCCCCGTGTGGTCGGCGGCTGCGGTACAGGTCCAGAACGGCCCGCGGCGCGGCGAGGAGCAGGAAGACCACGACCAGGAGCGCGAACGCACTCTGCTGGGACGCGTCGAGGTAGCGGGTCACCCCGAGGAGTACCGCCACGCACCCGGTCAGCGCGAGGAGGCCGAAGGCGTTGCGGATCCACAGCACCATGCCGGCGACGAGCGCGAGCAGCAGCCACAGCAGGAGTACGGCGCGCCCCGACGACAGCAGGAGCGCCCCGAGGAGCCCCAGCAGGCCCGGGCCGAGGTACCCCGCGAGCAACGTGGCGACCATCCCTGGCCCCCGTGGTCGGCCTCGGGTGACGGTGAGCCCGGAGGTGTCGCGGTGCAGCCGGATGCCGCTGAGCTCGCGACCGGTGAGCACGCCGACCAGCGCGTGCGCGGCCTCGTGCGCGATCGTGACGACCTGCCGGAGGACCCGCCACGAGCGCGGCCAGGCGATCAGGGCGACCGCGAGGGCTGCCACGAGGGCGAGCGTCTCTGGCGTGGGCGGCGGCTGGGTCTGCGCCAGTCGCTCCCAGAGGTCCACACGGGGATGGTGTCAGGCGGCGCCAAGGCGCCGTACTTCCTGTCCGTACGTCCCGCTAGCGTCGACGCCATGGCCGACCCGAACCACCGCATCGCCACGACCAACCGACTGCTGGCGGCCGACATGTTCGCGTCACTCACCCCGGAGCAGTGGAGCACCCCGAGCCTCTGCGAGGGCTGGACGGTGCGGGAGATCGCCGGCCATCTCGTAGCGCCGCTCGAGTCCGACTTCAGCTGGCGACAGGTGCTGGGCGTGCTGGTGCGCTACCGCGGCGACCTGGGGAGGTACGTCGACGACGAGACGCGGCAGCGTTCGGCCCGACCGACCGAGCAGCTCGTCGGGCAGCTGCGCGAGCTCGCCGGCACCGAGCTGACGGTGCCGTTCACCGGCTCCGGCGGCCCGATGGCCGACTCGGCGATCCACCTGCGCGATGCGGCGCGCCCGCTCGGCCTGGACGTGAGCCCCGACCTGGCCGCTTGGCGGGCGACCCTGGACTTCCTGGTCTCCAAGCCGGCGACCCGCGGCTTCGTGACGCGCAAGCGGCTGTCCGGGCTGCGGCTGGTCGCCACCGACCAGGAGTGGACGTGGGGGAGCGGGGCCGAGGTCCGTGGGCCCAGTGAGGCCCTGGCGATGGCGGTCTCCGGGCGGCCGGTCGCGCTCGCAGAGCTCGAAGGGCCGGGCGTCCTGGTGCTGCGCGAGCGGCTCGTCAAGCCTTAGGCGCACCGGCGCTGCGATGGAGTCCCTTGCTCAGTACCAGCTCGCGCGTCACGCCGTCGGGTCGCAGCGGACCCTGCTCGCCAGACTCGGTGAAGCCGTTGCGTGCGTAGAAGGCGAGCGCTGCCGCGTTGTCCGGCATCACGGTCAGTCCGAGGGTTCTGGCGCCTCGCTCCACGCCGTACTCCTCGACGGCCTGGATCAGTCGGTCACCGACGCCCCGCCCACGAGCCGCCGGGTTCACCCACATCGAGATCAGCCCGACAGCGCTCGACGTCTCGCCGGGGACTCCCGTCGCCATCCCGACGGGACGGTCCTCGAGGAAGGCGACGATGTCGCGCGCGCCAGGAATCGACAACCGGTCGCGCCAGCGCTCCTCCCGATCTCCGGCGCCCTGCCAGTCCGCCAACCTGGCGCAGAACGCGGTCGGCGCATCGGCCAGCGCGGCGAGGCGCAGCTCCCGCCACAGCCGCCAGTCACCACTGCTCAGCGCCCTCGTCTCCAACATGGGAGGAGCCTCTCCGAGCGTCCCGGCGCCTGCAACTGAGAAACCCCCGACGAACAGAGGTCTGGGTATCCTCGGTGGATGGCACGCACCCACATCGACATCGACGCCGACCTCATCGGCGAGGTGATGAAGCGGTACGGCCTGCCCACTAAGCGTGAGGCGGTGGACTTCGCCCTGCGTCGCCTCGTCGGCCCGGTCATATCTCGACAGGAGATGCTGGCCATGGAGGGGGGCGGCTGGGAAGGGGAGCTGGAGAGCCTCCGCGATGAGTCCGTGGGCTCGGTGTGAGGGCTCTCGCCGAGACCTCGGTTGGCCGGCGCGAGCCCGGGTCGCCGTGCCACCGACGTCGACTGACTGCTTGCTCGGCCAGAGCTGGCCGGGATCGATGAGCCGATGACCAGCTCCGACGACATGACACCGCAGCGCGCCCGCGACGCCCTGTCGGCCAAGCGGGCCGTCACCGTCGTCCGGCTGAAGGGCCTGGACGACAGCTTCACCGACCTCGTCGACGCCGCCCGCGACAGCGACCTCGACGACGAGCACGACGCCGAGGGCGCCACGATCGCCGTCGACCGGGCCCAGATCACCTCGCTCGCCGCTCGGCGAGCAGCTCTCTGACCATCGGCGCGACCTGGGTGCCGTACAGCTCGATGGCGTGCATGAGGTTCTGGCGCAGGAGGGGGCCCATGTTGCCACCAGACGTCCATACACATCGAGGTGTACAGTTGTGTTATGACACGCACGAACATCGACCTGGACGATGAACTCGTGAGTGCGGTGATGCGTCGCTACCGCTTGACTTCGAAGAAGAGTGCTGTCGACTTTGCCCTACGACAACTGGTCGTCACACCGATGACCCGCGACGAGGTGCTCGCCATGCGTGGGAGCGGCATCGAGGTGTCCAACGATCAGATCGAGGGCGATTGGACGATCGACCGGTGATCGTGGACACCTCGGTCTGGATCGACTTCCTCCGGCCGGGGTCGAGCGCGGCCGGAGATCGGCTGGAGGAGATGGTCACGACAGGTGACCGGATCGTGGTGCCGGAGACAGTCCTGATGGAGCTGCTGAGCGGGCCGACGGACGAGATCGTCGCAGCACAACGTCAACGCATGCTGGAGGCGTTCTACCTGGAGCCCGTCGTCCCTTTGGCTGACAGCGTTCGTGCGGCGAGTCTGCAGCGCAGTTGTCGTCGTGGTGGCGACACGGTCAGGAACCTCGGCGACTGCCTGATCGCCGCCACGGCGCTGCGACTGGATCTTCCGGTGGTGCATCGTGACCGGGACTTCGAGGTGCTGGCACGCCACTCGGACCTGCGCACCGAGTCGTTGCTGGACGCGTGAGCCGTGTCCCGATTATTCGCCGATAAGTGACATTATGACATTATGCTGGCGCCAGGTCACCTGCCTGGGTGGTTCGACGCCAGCGTTGACCCGGGGTCCCGCCGACACCTGGCTGGCTACCTACCTAGCTACCTGGTAGCGCGACAGGTCAGTGGGAGGACGTTCGGGGTCATCGGCGCCAGAGGCTGCTGGAGGGACGACGACAATGCTGAGCATCGCTGGGTGCGCTGTTCGGGTCGGGTCGCAGTCACCACACTGCTCCCCGCCTATCCCTCCCCGCCGAGGCGGGCCGGTGGCGTGCGGTGTCGATCGATGCGGCACGGTGCCTGCAGGTACCGGGTCGGCTCGGTGTCCCAAGGCCGGGTGGGAGAACCGCAGGTGGCTCACGGTTCGCGACGACGACCCGGCGAGGGTGGGTGCTGGCCGGTGGTCTCGGTGACCGGTCACCGGCCCACCGGATTGACCCCGCCCCAGCAGCGGTGGGCCCGCGACGCGGTCGGCCTGACCGCGCACCGGCTGGCCTCGGCGTACGGGACCCGGGTGGCGTGGTCGGGGATGGCGCTCGGGGTGGACACCTGGTGGGCCGAGTCGGCGCTTACCGCCGAGCTGGACCTGCATGCCGCGATCCCGTTCACCGCCCAGGCCGACCGGTGGGGCGCCGCGGATCGTCGCCGGTGGCGGCAGCTGTGCGCCGCGGCCGCCGCGGAGACGGTTCTCGGTGGGGACCGGTACGACGTTAGGATGCTGCACGCGCGCAACGACCTGCTGGTCTCGGTGTGCGACCTGCTGGTCGCGGTGGTCTGTTCGACCGCGACCTCGGGTGGGTCGGTCTCGACGCTGACCAAGGCGCGCCGCGCCGGCACGCCGGTGCTGTGGATCGACCCGGTGACCCGGTCGTTCACCCGCGAACGCTGGTGAGGCGGCCCGCTCCCCTCCCCCAAGTGTCACCGCGGCACCAGAACGAACCCCGGCGTCCGCCGCGGGCTGACTGGCGCGCTTGCCGGTCAGCGGAACGCCGGCACGACCTCGTCGATGAACCGCTGCAGGGAGTCCTTCTTCTCCTGGTGCGACATGGAGTTGTCGATCCAGTAGCTGTACTCGTCGACCCCGAGGGACTCGTAGTAGCGGATCCGTTCGATGACCTCTTCCGGTGTGCCGATCATCGCGGTCTGGTGCAGCGAGTCGGCCTCGAACTCGGGCCGCTCGGCGAACTTCGACTCCGGGCTCGGGTCCAAGAAGCCTTCTGTGGGCGCCTGCTTGTTGCCGAACCACGCGTCGAAGGTGCGGTAGAACCGGTTGACGGCCTCAGCGGCGGGTCGCCACCCGTCGGGGTCGTCGGCATCGTGGACGAAGGTGTGGCGCAGCACCATGAGTTCGGGCCGCTCCACGTCGGGGTTCTTGGCCAGTGCGCCCTCGAACTTCCGGGTCAGGTCGAGGACCTCCTCATCGCCCTTCATCAGCGGGGTGACCATCACGTTGCAGCCCTGGCTGACCGCCCAGTTGTGCGAGTCGGGGTCGCGCGCGGCGATCCAGACCGGGATGCCGTCGGACTGGATCGGCTTGGGCACGCTCGTGGAGGTCGGGAACTGCCAGATGTCGCCGTCGTGGGCGTAGTCGCCGGCCCACAGCTGCTGCATCGCGGGCACCAGCTCGCGAAGGTAGCGGCCGCCGTCGGAGGCCGCGAGGCCGTCGGCGAGGCGATCGAACTCGACCTGGTAGGCGCCGCGGGCGACGCCCATCTCGGCCCGGCCGCCGCTGATCACGTCGAGCAGCGCGGCCTCCCCCGCTGCCCGGATCGGGTTCCAGAACGGCGCGATGATCGTGCCGGCGCCGAGCCGGATGGTGCTGGTCTGACCGGCGAGGTAGCCCAGGAGCACCATCGGGTTCGGCGAGATCGTGTACTCCATCGCGTGGTGCTCGCCGATCCACACGGTGCCGAAGCCGCCCTGTTCGGCGAGCTGTACCAGCTCGGTGAGGTTCTCGAAGAGCTCGCGGTGGGAGACCTGGTCATCCCAGCGCTCCATGTGGACGAACAAGGAGAATCGCACGGTCCTGCCTTTCTTCTCGGGACTCAGGTGAACGAAGGTGGGCCGCCCGTCGGGCGGCCGGGGCGGTCAGCTGCGCATGACGAACGGGTCGGCGACCGGGTCCTCGCTGGTGTTGATCCACACGCTCTTCAGGCGCGTGTACTCATTGAGGGTCTCCTGGCCGTGCTCGACCCCGACGCCGCTGCTCTTGAAGCCCTGCCGGGGCGACATCGGCGACATCGCGCGGTAGGTGTTGACCCAGATGGTGCCGGCGTCGAGCCTGTCGGCCATCCGGTGCGCGCGAGCCAGGCCGGTCGTCCAGACGCCCGCGGCCAAGCCGTAGTCGGTGTCGTTGGCCAACGCGACGACCTCGTCCTCGGTGTCGAACGGCATCACCGCGGCGACCGGCCCGAAGATCTCCTCGCGGACCACGCGCATGTCGTTGGTGACGTCGACCAGGACGGTCGGCTGGTAGAAGAACCCGCCGAGGCCGCCGTCGGTGGCCTCACCCCCGGTGAGCACGCGGGCGCCTTCGGAGCGGCCCAGGTCGACGTAGCCGGCGACCTTGTCGCGCTGGTCCCCGAAGGCCAGCGGGCCGAGCTCGGTGTCCTCGGCGAGCGGGTCGCCGACCACGATCGACTGTGCGCGGTTGCTGACCCGCTCCAGCAGCTCGTCGTAGACGCCGCGCTGGGCGAAGACCCGGCTGCCGGCGATGCACGTCTGGCCGGCAGCGGCGAAGATGCCCGCGACGACGCCCATCGCAGCGTTGGCCACGTCGGCGTCGTCGAAGACGATGTTGGGCGACTTGCCGCCCAGCTCCAGGGTCGAGCCGATGAACCGTCCAGCGGTGGTCGAGGCGATCCTCGAACCGGTCGCGGTGGAGCCGGTGAAGGAGATCTTCGCCAGGCCGGGGTGGTCGACCAGCGCCTGGCCGGCCTCGGGTCCGAACCCGGTCACAGCGTTCACGACGCCTTCGGGGAACCCGGCCTCCATGACCAGCTCGGCGAGGCGGAGCACGGTGGCCGAGGTGTACTCCGAGGGCTTGATCACCATGGTGTTGCCCACGCACAGCGCCGGCGCGAGCTTGCTGGTGGTCAAGGTCAGCGGTGAGTTCCACGGGGTGATCGCGCCGACCACGCCGAGCGGCTCACGCATCGTGTAGTTGAGGACGCGGCGGTCCGAGGTCGGGATGACCCGGCCCTCGACCTTGTCCGCGAGGCCGGCGTAGTAGCGGTAGTACTCGGGCAGCGTGGCCATCTGGCCGCGCATCTCGCGCAGCAGCTTGCCGTTGTCCAGGGTCTCCATGCGGGCCAGCTCCTCGGCGTTCTCCCCGATGAGGTCGCCCAGGCGGCGCAGTAGGTGGCCGCGCTTGGTCTGGCTCAGGTCGCGCCACAGCGGGTTGTCGAAGGCCTGCTGGGCCGAGCGGACCGCGCGATCGACGTCCTCGGCGGTGCCGCGTGCGGCCTCGTACAGGGCCTCCTGGTTGGCCGGGTTGGTGCTGACGAAGTACTCCCCCGAGGTCGGCGGCACGTACTGGCCGCCGATGAAGTGGTCACGCCGTTCGGTCATGGTCGTTCTCCTGGGTGATGGTAGACACGGCCGCGGCGAGTTCGCCGGGGCGTTGGACGGGGAGCATGTGGCGGGTGTGGGACAGCACCTCGAGGCGGGCGTCGGGGACGGCCGCGACCAGACGCTGCGACATCTGCGGGGTGGATCCGGGGTCCTCGTCGCCGGTGATCGCCAGGGTCGGCGCGACGATCGAGCCGAGGACGGGGGCCAGCTCGGCGTCACCGGTGGCGAAGACGCGGTAGCAGGCCAGGTAGGAGCGCCGGTCGTTGTCCAGCAGTGTCGCCCGGGTCGCGGCGACCTCCTCGGGGGCGACGTCGGTGCCCTCGTACCAGCGGGTCAAGGACGCCTCGACGCTGGCGGGGAAGTCGGCCTCGGCCAGGCGCAGGCGCGCCATGACGGCCTCCCGCTCGCTCTCGGTGCGCTGGCATACCGAGCTGACGCAGGTCAAGGTGGCGACCAGCTCGGGCCGGTAGACGGCCAGGTGCTGGGCGACCAGCGCGCCCAGGGAGAAGCCGACCAGGTGGGTTGCCGGCGTGAGCTGTGAGGCGATCGTCTCGGCGAGGTCGGACAGGGTGACCCCGTCGGGGACGGGTCCGGACTGGCCGTGCCCGGGCAGGTCGAGGGCGGTGGCGGCGGTGCCGTGCCGGGCGAGCTCACGTTGGGTGGGCGCCCACATGTGGCGGTCCAGGCCCACGCCGTGCAGCAGCACGACGCGGGTCCCCGAGACCCCCAAGCTCTCGGAGGCCGACGTGGTGCCGACGGCGGGGCTGGAGTGGCTCACTGCTCGGTGGAGAGGTCCGCGAGCCGCTGCTGGGGACGGCCTTGGGCGGCGGCGGCGAGCGCGATCACGATCTCGTCGGCGTGCGGGGCGTCGGCCAGGCGCACCTCGACCGTTTGGTGGTGGGAGCGGATGGTGGCGTCGGTGATGTGCTTGAGCGGGATGTCGAAGACGACCCCGGCGGGGCCGCGCTTCTCCACTGCGGGGAGCAGGGTGCTGGCGTTGGCGGCGTCGCGGAAGTGGTTGCCGAACTTCAGCGTGTGGATCAGCCCGGAGCCGTGCTCGATCTCGCCGTCCAGGCCGACGACCGCGCCCTTGCCGTAGGCCTCGGCCGGTGCGCCCAGCGCCTCCAGGACCCGCGGGGCCAGCAGCGCGCCCAGGTCGGAGGCGGTCGCGTCGATGCCGGCACCGAGGTCGTCGACGAATCCCTGGCCAGCCCAGGGGTTCTCGATCACCGCGGCGACCACGGCGACCCGGGCCGCGGGGTCGACCGGCTTCCCGCCTTCGATGTGGGTCTCGTCGATGAGGGTGACGATCTTGCGTACCTGCATGTCAGCTGTCCTTCAGGGTCTCGGAGGTGACGGTCGGGTCGGTGCTGCGATCGCCGATCCTCGGATGCGGCCGGGGGCCGGTCGAGGCGGCGGCAAGGACGACGATCTCACCGGCGCGCGGGGCGTCGGAGAGTCGCGTAGTGATGGTCTGGTAGTGGCTGCGGGTCGCGGCGTGGGTCTTGTGCCACATGGGCACGGTCAGTACCTCGCCGGCGTCGGCGCGGGTGTCGGCGAAGCAGATGATCGATTCCCCGCCGAGGAACTCGCGCAGCAGGTTGCCGAAGTACGGCGTGTGGATGAGCGCTCCCCCGTGCTCGAGCTCGCCGTCCAGGCCGACGACGGCGCCCTTGCCGAACGCCTCGACGTGCTCCACGCCGCCGAGGGCGTCCAGCAGCCGGTCGGCGGCGATCCGTGCCAGGGCGGGCGCGAGCTGCTCGACCTCAGGCTGCAGGTCGCGCTCAGGCGGGGTGCCGCGCCAGGGGTTGGTGAGCACGATCGCGACGACCGCACGGGTGGCGGGACGCTGCGGCGCGGTGCCGGCCTCGGTGAGCACCTCCTCGACCTGCAGTGCCACCCGCCGGATGCCCAGGTCGGCCGCAGACGGTGTTCGGACGGGAGCGGCCGAGACCTGCTCGGGGATCGTCTGTTGCATGCCAGAACCGTAGGACTGACGCCGCAGCTCCGTCAAGGCCCGAACGCTCCACCTAGCCTTTTAGCGGGTTTTCGGGCGATCTCGGCGGATCTATTGACATGCATCACACTGCGTCATTACGTTCCTCTGGCATACAACAGCCGGTGATGTAGCCCACATCCGGCACCTCTGGACCCAGGGAGTCCGCACCATGACCGACCAGAAGCCGCCTCGCGTCCGGCCCGAGGCTCACCGTCATCTCGGAACTACGCACGACCCGGAGCACCTGGCGCAGGAGCCGGAGATCTTCACCCCGCACGGCGACGAGGCCGAGGCCACCCAGCGGCTCGGGTCGGTCTTCTACGCCTCGGTGGCGATCGCGGTCGTGTTCGTGGTCTGGGGCGCGGTGTTCACCGAGAACCTGGCCACGGTCACCACTAGCTCGCTGAACTGGCTCACCGCCAGCTTCGGGTGGCTCTACCTGGTGGTCACCCTGGGCCTGCTGATCTTCTTGGCGTTCTTGGCCTTCAGCGGCTGCGGCCGGCTCCGGCTGGGCCACGACGACGACCGCCCGGAGTTCCACACGATCAGCTGGCTGGCGATGATCCTGGCCGCGGTGATGGGGATCGGGCTGGTCTCCTACGGGGTGGCTGAGCCGATCTCCCACTTCGCCACCCCGCCGCACGGGCTGGCCGAGCCGGGCACTCCGGCGGCCGCGGTCCGGGCGATGCAGTACTCCTACTTCGACTGGGGTCTGCACGCGTGGGCGATCTTCGCCGTCTTCGGTCTCGCGATGGCCTACAGCATCTACCGCAAGGGCCGGATCAGCCTGGTCAGCCAGCTGTTCTACCCGCTGCTCGGCGAGCGGGTGAACGGTCCGATCGGGAAGACGATCGACGTGCTCGCCGTCTTCTCCACCCTCTTCGGCACCACGACCTCGCTCGGGCTGGGGGCGCTGCAGGTCAACAACGGCTTGAACTCGCTGTGGAACATCCCGGTCAACAACGTCGTGCAGGTGCTGATCATCGCGGTCGTGACCACGGTGTTCACCTTCTCCGCCGTCACCGGCGTCAGCAAGGGAATCAAGTACCTCAGCCAGGCCAGCGCCGGGCTGAGCCTCGCCCTGTTCGTCTTCATCCTCATCGTCGGGCCGGCCGTCTTCGTCGCGAACCTGTTCATCGAGTCCCTGGGCATGTGGGCCAGCGACTTCTTCCGGATGAGCCTGCAGGGCACCGCGTTCGGCGGACTGGAGTGGATGCAGTGGTGGACCTACTTCATGATGGCGTGGTGGGTCTCCTGGGGCGCCTTCGTCGGGGTGTTCCTGGCCCGGATCTCGCGCGGCCGCACGGTGCGCGAGTTCATCGCCGGGGTGCTGCTGGTCCCCTCGCTGGTCTTCTTCACCTGGTTCACCGTCTTCGGCGGCACCGCGATCAACGTGGACATGTTCCGCGGCGGCAACATCGCCGAGCAGACCAGCGCCGACATCAACTCCGCGTTCTTCGCCACCTTGGAGTACTTCCCGCTCTCCGGGGTGACCTCGGTCGTGGCGATCTTCCTGGTCGTCATGTTCTTCATCTCCGGCGCGGACGCGAACACCTACGTGCTGTCCATGCTGACCTCCGGCGGGTCGCTCACCCCGCGCCGCTCAGTGCTCATCTTGTGGGGTGTGCTGACCGGGGTCACCGCCATCGTGCTGATGCTCGGCGGCGGCCTGACCGCGCTACAGAACACCGTGATCGTCACCTCGGCACCGTTCCTGGTGATCATCGCCGGTCTCGCGATCTCCTTCTGGAAGGAGCTCAATGACGACCGGCTGCGCACCTTCGGCCCGGTGCCGGGCGAAACACCCGTTGAGAGGAGCCAGTCGTGACCACTGAGGTCCGCAACCAGATCGTCGAGGCGTGGGACGCCGCCTGGGACGCCGGGGACACCGGCCCGTTGGCCGAGCTGCTCTCGCCGGACTACCGGCGGATCACCGCCAGCGCTGAGGACGGCGAAACGCGCGAGCAGTTCCTCGCCTCAATCGTCTCCACCAGGGCCGCGTTCCCCGACATCGTCACCACCATCGACCAGATCGTGATCGAGGGCGACCAGGTCGCGATCCGGTGGCACTCGGCCGGAACCCACCTGCACGGCTTCCTCGGCGTCCCGCCGACGCACCGCCGGGTGGAGGTGAGCGGGGCGACGTTCGCGGAACTGCAGGACGGCCAGATCGTGCGCGAGCACGTGACCTGGGACCCGCGCGCGCTGCTCAGCGCGCTGGGCATCATCACCGTAGGTCAGGACTGACCGGCACCCGCACCATCCGAGTTGAGTTGAGAGGACCCGATGACCGACTCCCCGCTGGACCAGGACCTGATGAAGCAGGTCAACCGCCGCTTCGTCACCGGCGTCACCGTGGTGACCACGATCGACAACGAGAACGACCAGCCGCGGCCGCGAGGGCTGGCGGTCAACGCGTTCTCCAGCATCTCCCTAGACCCGCCCACGGTACTGGTGTGCGTCATGCGGTCCTCCTCGACCCACGACGTGCTGTTCCGCTCCGAGCACCTGGCGATCAACATCCTCTCGGTGGACCAGCTCGACGTAGTCAAGGCGTTCTCCACCAAGGCCGAGGACAAGTTCGCCGGACTGACGTGGTCCCCCGCACCGCAGGGCAGCCCCTACCTGCACGGCACGGCCGCCCGGATGGAGGTGAGAATCCGGGAACGGCTGCAGGCCAGCACGCACACCATCTTCATCTGCCGGGTAGTGGGCGCGGAGACCACCGACGCGCACCCGATGGTCTACAGTGCCGGCGGATTCTACGACGGTGGCGCACTGAGCGCCCTGCAGTGAAGGAGCCGGTGCCATCTCCCCCACCGAACCTCGCGGCAGCTCGCGCGGCCGGGTGATCGACGAGCTGAGAGCACGCATCATCGCCGGCCGGTTCGCCGCGGACGAGAACATCTCCGAGCTCGCGATCGCCGAGGAGTTCGGCGTGAGTCGTACCCCGGTGCGTGAGGCGTTCAAGCAGCTGCAGACCGAGGGGCTGGTGCGGATCCGGCCGCGGGTCGGGACGTTCGTCACCACTCCGTCACGGCGCGAGATCGTCGAGCTGTTCGAGATGAAGGAGCTCCTGGAAGGAGCCGCGGCCAGGCTGCTGGCCGGACGGGGCCGCGTGCCGGAGCTGGACGCGCTCGCGGCGAACGTCGCCGAGGCCGACGCGGTGGCCGAGCAAGGTGACCGGGAGCGCTATCAGGCGTTGGTCGCTGAGTTCCACGACCTACTCATCCGCGGGGCGGACAACACCAAGCTGTCCAGTCTGTACGGGCTGTTGATGAACCAGTTGGCCTACGCCCGCCTGGTGTCGACCTCGTTGCGGCAGCCGGGCCGGGTGCTGCAGTCAGAGGCCGAGCACCACCGGGTCCTGGATCTCATCTTGGCCAAGGACGGCGACAGCGCCGAACGGGTGATGCGTGAGCACGTGCGCGCCTCCCGGCAGGCGCTGCTGGCCGGGCTGGAGCAGGCCGCGTCCGCCGTCGCGCCGGAGGTGAACGGCGCGGTCCGCGACGGGGAGCCGGCGCCGGGCGACGACGCCCGAGCATGAATCCGCCCCCGGCAGGTGGCCGGGACGCTCGAGCCTCGGGCGACCGCGTCCGACTGGGACGGCCCGCCGAACTCCCTGGTGCAGATGGACAGGAGAAGCGCTGGTGAACCTGGCGGAGCAGCGCGGTTCATGACGGCCGCCGCTGATCGCGGGGACAGCGTCGGCGCGGCACCGGCTGAGGGGCGCAGTGGTTCAAACCACCAAACTCCGTGTACGCTGTGTACACGTACGCGAGACCGTGCAGGAGATCCACGACCATGACTACCGGAACCGTCAACTACGGCAGCGCCCGCGAGGCGCGCGAGCACTTCAAGGACCTTCTCGACGCCGCCGACGAAGGTCGCCCTGCCACTGTGACCCGTGATGCGCGCCGAGTTGCTGCCGTCGACGCAGACCGTCTTGTGCACTTCTTGACCCGCCTTCACCCCTCGGGGGCTCACGCGGTGGCTGAGGGCGATGGCTGGTCGATCTACCTGCCAGGGATCCCGGTTGCGGCCGACGGAGCCACGGTCGAGGACGCTGTCGAGGAGATGATCGACGCACTGCGTGACTATGCCGAGGCGTGGACCGAACGCTTGCGGGTCGCTGCGAACCACGCCGACAACTGGGGCCTGGTGCAGGTCATCACGCTGGCCTCAGATGACCAGCTGCGCGACTGGTTGCTCGGCTGATCCCGCGTGCCTGAGAAGCGACCCCCAGCAACCCGCGTCGACCACGAAACCTTCTGCACCACCGAAGGGTGGACAGAACGCAAGCGCGCCACGGGTAAGCGAGGCTCCCACCACGTGAACTACGAGCTGGCGCTACCTGACGGTTCGGTCCTCTACACGCGGATCAGTCACCCCGTCGACCGGACCGACTACGGCCCCAGCATCTGGGCCCACATCTTGCGAGACCAACTGCACGTCACGGCCGAGGAGTTCTGGGACTGCGTCGATCACCAGGTAGTGCCCAATCGGGGGGAGGTACATGAGGTCACCGACGCGATCCCGGTGGGCGTGATCCGGGCGCTCACTGTGCAGGCGCGCATCCCGGAATCCGAAGTGCACGCGATGACGAAAGCTGAAGCCATCGCTCGGCTCAGCGAGTTCTACACCACCGGTCACTGACGACCCACCGACAGTGGCGAGCAAACCGTCCGGGCTAGCGGCGACGTCGCCCCGCCCTGCGTTCGCTCCCGGCAGGTCGGCGGGTGACGCGACTCCCCCGACGACGGCGTCCAGATCCGTCAGGCCGACGATCGGTGCGTGCTGCTCCCGGCCCGGGTGGAGTCGCGTAGGGGTGGTCGGAGCGTTGGGGGTGGTGTGAGGCTTGGCCCATGCTGACCACGGAGCAGCTCGCGCACGCGATCCGGACCGGATCGCAGATCCACCTGGGCGCCGTCCGCTCCGACCACGACCCTGAGGAGGTTCAGCGTCCCCAGTACGCCGAGCAACGGGTAGACGCCGCGATGCTGCGCGAGGTCCTGACGTCGGTCACCGATCCGGACGCGCGGGGGCTGACGCTGTCGGGGGCGATCGTGGTCGGTGACCTGGACCTCGAGTACGTCACGCTCGGCTTCCCGGTCCGAATTGTCGGCTCCCACTTCCTCGGTGAGGTGCGCATGACGCACCTGACGGCGCCCGCTCTGGACCTGACTGAGTCGGTCCTGCACCAGCCGTTGGACGCCTCAGCAGCACGGATCAACGGTGACCTAACGATGTCGCGGGTGACGGCGCACGACCTCATCACGCTCCTAGAGGCCCGTGCCGAGGGGTTCCTCCAACTCGACTCTGCGCGGCTGCTCGGGGAACCGATCAGTTTGAACGCGGGAGGTGTCCACGTCGGCGGCCACGCCGTCGTACAGGTAGACGCTGCCGGGAGCGTGGAGCTCTACAGTGCGCGGATCGAAGGCGAACTCTCACTAACCCGGGCGACCCTGCGAGCCCCGGTCAGTCTCGTTTGCGACCGAGCCCAGATCGCTGACGACATCCACGCGTCCGGCCTCCATGCCGAAGGCACCGTGCGGATGTTCGACGTGGTCGTCGGGTCAGGATTCTATCTGTGGGAGGCCACGCTGAACGGCCCCGACGTCAGCCTCTACCTCGACCGGACACGCATCGCCGGTGACCTCCTGCTCACGAAGATCGCCACCGCGGGTTCGGTTCTGCTGTACCGCACCGGCGTCGGCGGAGAACTGGACATAAGGGGCGCCACCCTGGGGGCAGGGGCTGACCCCGGCCAAGCGCCCGTCAGTTTGAGCGTCAAGAGTCTGGGGGCGGCAGCTGACCTAGATCTACGCGACATCACCGCACTCGGGGCGCTCCGGATACGCGGCAGCCGGATCGACGGGAACCTGGACCTTTCCGCGGCGGGGTTGGCCGGGACTCCGGTGTCGCTGCACGTTGAGCACTCGGTCGTCAGGGATGAGTTCAACCTGCGCATCGCGCCCGAGGGTGCGCCCGTGCGCCTCGGTCCATTCGAGGTGGGTGCCCTGCGCCTCCCCGGCGCCGGACAGCGCCCCGTCTTGGATGTGGACTCCCCACCTGGGTGGAGGATCGGCGTCCTCGCCGGCCCGGTGTCTGCGGACCCCGACGTGCTGGATGACTGGTTGGCACCGGTGACCTCGCCGCAGCCGCGCGAGGAGATTGCCACCGTGATTGCCCGGACGGGGCACGAGGACGCTGCGCGCAGGCTGCGGTACCTGTCCGCGGCGCGTTCCTCGGCACGCCTCGGGCTCCCGGGCCGAGCGTTGCGGTGGGTCTACCGGGTCTCGGCCGGGTACGGCTACTACCCGTGGCGGGCGCTGGGATGGCTCGTGGTGGTCTTCGCGGCCGCGTGGATGATCGCGTTCACCCAGCGCACGGAGTTCACCACGCCCTCCACGCCTGTAGTTCGTGAGGCCATCGTCCGCAACGACCCCGGGATGCTGGAGGGCGGGCAGCCACCGGCTGTGGTGCGGTCCGGTCAGTGGCGCGCAGGGTGGGACGTGGCCCAGTTCCACCCCGCCGGCTACGCGGCCACGGTCGCGGTCCCGGCCGCCGCCGTGACCACATCGACGCAGTGGAGCCCTCCGGCTGGGTGGGCCGCGGTGACGTTGAGCGTCCTGAAGGGTGCGGCGTGGGTGTTGACCGCGCTGCTGCTCGCGGCGCTGACCGGCCTGCTGCGCAAGCCGCTGTGACACACACCTGTTGGCGCGAGACCGGACTCCGGGGCCCCCTCCCATCAACCGCCGAGTCATCACGCCTCCGCGGCGCCCATCGCGGCCCGGTCGGCGGGGATCATCGCGACGTACTGTCCCGCTTGGTGCACTGGCCCCGAACAGCACTGATCAGTCGCCGCATGGCGCGGTTGCCTACCGTCCTCGGGAGGGGATCCGTGCGGCGCCGCGTGCCGAGGATGAAAGGCCCTCCTACTTCCTGAAGTAGATGGTGAACTGTGGTTCGCGGGTAGAACTGCCATTGATCCCAACAGACCTCATCCACGTCAGCCCACCCGGTCAGCTCGAGCCCGCGCAGCGGCCCGGACCGGTCGGTGCGCCACCCCTACGTCGGCCGGGGCGCCGACGGATGACGCCGCTCGGCCGCGATCGACCGCAGCGAGGCCGACACGCTCGACGTGCTCGACCCCCGCCGCGACCAGCTGCTCGCCTCCGCCGATGTCTGGGAGGCGCAGGCCGACGCCTTGAACGGCATCGCCTGACCCGGGCCACTCCCCCGGCCCCGGCACGCTGTGGTCGGAGGCCGCACTTGCCGCCGTGCTCTAGGGTGACGCGGGTCACTTCACCACGGATCGTCCGGCACGTACCTGCCGGTGAAGGGAGCACACGGCTATGGCCACAGTGACGTTCGAGCAGGCCCAGCGCTGGTATGAGGGCACCCAGGCGCCCGCGGTCGCGGGTCTGGATCTGGAGATCGCCGACGGGGAGTTCATGGTGCTGGTCGGCCCGTCGGGGTCGGGGAAGTCGACCGCGTTGCGGATGCTCGCCGGGCTGGAGGAGGTCGACGCCGGGCGGATCCTCATCGGGGACCGCGACGTCACCCACGTCCCGCCCAAGGCCCGCGACATCGCGATGGTCTTCCAGAACTACGCCCTGTACCCGCACATGAGCGTGGCCGAGAACATGGGCTTCGCACTCAAGCTCGCCGGGGCGCCGAAGGCCCAGATCGCCGAGCGGGTGGGCGAGGCGGCCGCGCTGCTGGGGCTGAGCGAGTACCTGGAGCGCAAGCCGAAGGCGCTCTCGGGTGGGCAGCGGCAACGGGTCGCGATGGGTCGGGCGATCGTGCGGCAGCCCCAGGTGTTCTGCATGGATGAGCCGCTGTCCAACCTGGACGCGAAGATGCGGGTACAGACCCGCACCGACATCGCCAAGCTGCAAGCCGACCTGGGTGTGACCACCGTGTACGTGACCCATGACCAGGTCGAGGCGATGACGATGGGTGACCGGGTCGCGGTGCTCAGCGACGGCGTGCTCCAGCAGGTCGACACCCCGCTGCGGCTCTACGACAAGCCGGTCAACCTGTTCGTCGCCGGGTTCATCGGCTCCCCGGCGATGAACCTGCTCGCCGCGACCGCGGATGAGGGTCAGGCCAGGATCGGGTCCTACCTGGTCCCGGTCGACCCGGCCGCCGAGCACCGGATCGGCCCCCAGCACGAGAAGATCACCGTCGGGGTGCGACCCGAGGCGTGGCGGATCGTGTCCGCCGAGCAGGGCGGCCTGCCGATCGAGGTGACCGTGGTCGAGGAACTCGGCGCGGACAGCTACGTCTACGGCACCAGCGAGGTCGAAGGGACCCCGAGCAACGTGATCGTGCGCGTCTCCGCGCGCGACAGCGTGCACAAGGGCGAAACCATCCACGTGAGCACCGACCCGTCCTCGGTGCACGTCTTCGACACCGTGACCGGCGAGCGACTCTCCAACTAGCACCGATCATCGCTCCCGCACCCCGCGACCGATGTCGTGGTCGTGGGCGTGGGCGCGTGGAAGGACAACAGGTTTGAAGATCAGCAAGGTGACCGCGTTCAGCGTCAAGGACGGCGACCCGCATGTGGTCTCCCAGGCCGCTGCCGGGAAGGAGAACCTCCCCGGGAGCGACTACCACGGGATCGCGCCGCACCGTCAACTGTACTCCAACCGGTCCCAAGCCGCGCTGGTGCGGGTGGAGACCGACGAGGGTGTCGTCGGGTGGGGTGAGGCCCAGGCGCCGGTGGGGACCGAGATCGTGCTCAGCGTGATCGCCGACGTCGTAGGGCCCGCGGTGCTGGGCCAAGACCCGCTGGCCACCACGGCTCGACATCGGGACATGTATGAGACCAACCGGGTCCGTGGCCAGATCGGCGGCTACCAGCAAGACGCGATCGCGGCCGTGGACACCGCGCTGTGGGACATCCGCGGCCGGGTCGCCGGAGTCTCGATCGCCGACCTGCTCGGCGGCCGGCTGCGTGATCGGCTCCCGGCCTACGTGACCGGGCTGGCCGCCCCCACGCCCGAGGGTCGGCAGGCCGAGGCGGCCGGGTGGGTCGAGCAGGGGTTCGGGGTCAAGCCGGCGCTGGGTCAGGGAGTGGACCTCGACGCCGCGGAGATCGCTCGGCTGCGTGAGGCGATGGGTCCCGGGGCGTGGCTGGCCCTGGATGCCCTGTGGGGCTACACCCTGCCGCAGGCGGTCGCCTTGGCCCACCGGCTGGAGGAGGCACAAGTCGCGTTCTTCGAGGCGCCGCTGGCGCCCGAAGACCTGGCCGGCCATCGGCGGCTGCGGGACGCGACCGCGGTGCCGATCGCGGTCGGGGAGCCGTTGCGGACCCGGCATCAGTTCCTGCCCTGGTTCCAAGGCGAGGCGCTCGATGTCGCCCAACCGGACCTGATGCGCAACGGGGTCACCGAGACCGCCGCGATCGCCGTGCTGGCCGAGACGTTCCATACCCCTCTCGCGCTGCATGCCGGGGTGGTCACCGTGGTCGGGATGGCCGCCACCTGGCAGGTCGCCTCCACCTTGCCCGGGTTCGCCATCCAGGAGTTCCAGCCGGGCATGCTGGACCGGTTCGCCCCGCTGAGCAGCATCGGGTTGGAGGTGTCCGGCGGCGAGCTGGTCGTCCCCACCGGGCCCGGTCTGGGCATCGACATCGACGTCGACCGGGTCGCCGAGCGGTCCACCCAGGTCGTGGGCCTGACCGCGTGAACCCGCCGGCTCCCCGGCGTATGAGGTTCCCCCCGGACCGTAGAGGCATCGACAATGAGGATCGAGATGCCACAGAAGCGGAAGAAGTACGACCGGGAGTTCCGTGAGGGAGCTGTCCGGATCGTCGAAGAGACCGGGAAGCCGATCGCTCAGGTCGCGCGCAACCTCGGCGTGGTCGAGGGCACGTTGGGCAACTGGGTCAAGCAGGCCCGGGAAGCACGCGAGGGCCGCGACGGAATGTCGAAGGACGACCACGAGGAGCTCAAGCGGCTGCGTGCTGAGAACGCCGAGCTCCGGATGGAGCGTGATGTCCTCAAGCGATCCGTGGTCCTGTGGGTGAAGGAGGCGACGAAGTGAGCGTGGCACGCTTCATCGCCGACCAGAGGACGATCTACCGGGTGCCGCACACGATGACCTGCCTGCTGCTGGGGGTGTCCCTGGCGTGGTTCTACAAGTGGCGCGACCGGTCGCTCGGCCCGGGCGCCTCGAGCGGCCTGTTCACCGCTATGGACCGTCGCCGCTACACCATCGACCGGGCCGTGAAGGTGATGTTCACCAAGAAGCGGGGCCTGCACGGCTCCCCGCGGTTGCACGCTGACCTGCTCGATGATGGGTGGGAGGTCAGCGAGAAGACCGTCGCGGACTCGATGCGCCGCCAGGGGCTGGTCGCCCGGCGGATCAAGCGGAGGAACGGTCTGACACGCCAGGACAAGACCGCACCGAAGTTCGCCGACCTGCTGCGCCGTGACTTCACCGCGCAGCGGCCTAACGCCCGCTGGGTTGGCGACATGACTGAGATCCCCACGGCCAGCGGGAAGCTGTACCTGGCCACCGTGATCGACCTGTACTCGCGTCGTCTGCTCGGCGCCGCGACCAGCCTGCACCCCGACGCCGAGCTGGCGTGCGCGGCGATCAAGATGGCCGTGGCGGCTCGCGGTGGCGTCGATGCGGTCAACCAGCCGGGTTGGCGCACCGAGGAGACCAAGCGGGTCATCTTCCACACCGACCGGGGCTCGACCTACACCGCGACCTCGTTCACCAAGCTGTGCCGCGACATGGGCATCCGGCAGTCGATGGGCCGGGTCGGGTCGTGCTTCGACTGTGAGAAGAATCAGGGGCTGCCTGGCCGGGGTCTGACCCTTGCTTACGACTGGCCGCGGTGCCTTGGCGTTGATCTGTCGGCGCCGGCCAGGTGGCGATCAACGCACACGCCGGCTGGCCGGGAGGGGGTGACCGAATAGGGGCCTGATCGCCAAACCTGACCCATCACAGTCCTGTCCTACCCGCCCGACCAGCTGGCTCCGACCACCCAGCAGATCAGGAGGGCAGCCATGACCAGCATGACCGTCGAACCCGCCGAGCAGGTAGCCGCCGACGTCACGAGTCGGCAGATCATCATCGGTGTCGACACCCACAAGTACGCCCACGTCGCGGTCGCCTTGGACCACCTCGGCGCACGGCTCGCTGCGCAGCATGTCGCGGCGAACCGCGAGGGATACGCGCAACTCGAGGCTTGGGCCGCCTCGTTGGCCGGCAACGGTCGCGTGATCGCTTACGGCGTCGAGGGCACCGGCAGCTACGGAGTCGGCCTGGCCAGTTTCCTGCGCCGCACCGGCCACCGCGTCATCGAGGTCAACCGCGGTGACCGGCGCGGCCGTCGCAGCAACGGCAAGAGCGACACCCTCGACGCCGAGGCCGCCGCGCGTGCAGTACTCGGCGGCCAAGCGACGGCGATCCCGAAGTCCGCCGACGGCACCGCCGAGATGATCCGACAGATCAAGATCGCCCGGGACACCGCGCGGAAGGCCAGGACCAGCGCGATGATCACGCTCAAGGCGCTGATCGTCACCGCGCCCGCGGACCTGCGCGAGCACCTCGCCGGGACATCCGACAAGGTCCTCATCAACCGGTGCGCCTCGTTGCGTCCGGGAGCGGTGACCTCACCGACCGCGAGTGCGAAGCACGCGCTACGGACGCTCGCGAAGCGCTACCAAACGCTGGACGCCGAAATCCGCGAGCACGACACGATCCTCGACGACCTCACCCGCGCCCACGCACCCACCCTGCGTGAAGGACTGGGCATCGGCGCCGACACCGCCGCCGAGGTCCTCATCGTCTTCGGCGACAACCCAGAACGCGTTCACTCCGAAGCCGCGTTTGCCAAGCTTTGCGGCACCAGTCCGGTCCCTGCCTCATCAGGCATGACGAACCGGCACCGGCTCTCACGAGCCGGTCACCGCGAAGCGAACGCCGCCCTCTACCGAGCTGTGATCGTCCGGATGAGGTTCCATCAGCCGACCATCGATTACGTCGCCCGACGCACTGCCGAGGGGCTGTCTAAACGCGACATCATCCGGTGCCTCAAGCGTTACCTCGCCCGCGAGGTGTACCAAGCCGTGATGACCGACCACCGCGCCCGCCGGGGCGAGGCGCCACAATGAAGTCTTGACCTATAGGGGCGTCAACGCCGCCGCTGAGGCGTTCTTCAGCAGCCTGGAGTGGGAGGTTCTCTCACGCCACGAGTTCGAGCACACCCGCCAGGCCCAGGCTGTCGTGCTGGACTGGTGCTACGGGTTCTACAACCACGAACGCCGGCACAGCTCGGCAGGCATGATGAGCCCGGTCAGCTACGAGAACACCGCGGCCCCCGACCGGGAAGCCGCATAAGGAAGCCCTCCACGATTCGGGGGGAACCACAGTACGCCCTCATGGCGGCGCCTGGATCTGGGCGACCAGCTGCTGCCCGAGTCCCCACGCTGGGCGCCCCAGACGAGGACCCTGGGATGGGTCGACATCGTGGCCGGCACTCTCGCCGAGGCCACCTACTGCCCCCGCACCCGCACCTGGTCATCGCCCCGGGTGCGGCACCTGGGCGGAATGCCGACCTCGGCCGAGCCGGTGCCCGACCAGCCGCGCGCCTGGGACGTGGTCCGCGACGGACGGCTGCACCGGCTGCCAGCCAGCCAGGACACCCTCACCGACCCGGGGCGGCTGATCGTGGAGGACTTCCCCGCGATACGCACCAACGACACCACCCGTGACCCCGCAGGCAGGCTCCTGGCCGGCCTGTTCACCGAGGACCGGACCAGCCCGGCCGGCGGAGTCGTCTCCCTGCAGCCCCCACACGGTCCGCTCCACCACCCGGTCACAGAAGTGGTCACCGCCAACGGCATCGGGCTCTCCGGCGACGGCGAGACGCTGTACCTGATCGACACCGCCCGCGGGCACCTGCTTGCCTTCCCCTACGACACCGCCACCGGCCGGGCCGGGGCCGGCACGGTCCGGGTCCAGCACGAGGGGCCGGGCAAGCTCGACGGCCTCCTGGTGCGCCCCGATGAGACCCTCCTAGTCGCCGTATGGGACGAGGCGGCGGTGCACCGCTACGACCCCTCCGGCCGGCTGCTGGAGATCTACGCCGCGCCCGCGTCGCGACCCACCGCTCTGGCGGCCCTGAGCACCCCCGCCGCCGGGGTGGTGCTGACCTGCGCCAGCACCACCCGGGGAGCCACCCCGGCCCCCGGCTCGGATCAGGAGCGACCCGACGGGGGCCTGTACTACACCGAGGAGATCCGATGACCGGTCCCGAAGCACCCTTGAGCGTCCACGAGCTGGCCACCGAGCGCGCCTGCTCACGCCTCTCGGCCCGCTACGCCCTCTACGCCGACCGCGGCCACGCCTCGGCGATCGCCGAGCTGTTCACCCCCGAGGGGATCTTCGCGACACCGGCTATGACCCTGACCGGCCGCGAGCAGATCCGCCAGCGGCTTGCCCAACGGCAGGCGCTGGAGAGGCTGCGGACCATCCACCAGCTCACCGGGATCCTGATCGACCCGGTGGGTCCCGATGAGGCGACCGGCTGGGTCACCTTGTGCCTGTACCGCCGGGTCGCCCCCGACGCGACCGCGCCGGCCACCGACACCACCCCGGTGCTGCTGGGCCACTACCAGGACCGCTACGTCCGCACCGACGACGGATGGCTGATCGCCGAGCGTCACCAGCACGTCTCCTTCGCCGATCCGACCGACCCCGAATGGAACGTCGACTAGCCGACCCTCCCCCACAAGGCAAGCCTTTCGACCATCGGTGGTGTGACCATTGACAACCTCCGGGACCAACGATAGAACGTTCCTACGTTTACTCCGTGGGAGGTCTCGATGGGCAGCTTCACTCGTCGCAACGTCTTGAAGGGGCTGGGCCTGGGCGGCGCCCTGGTCGCGGTCCCCTCGCTGTCCTCGTGCGGTGGTGGTGGCGGAGGCGGAACCGGCGGCAAGGACGCGATCACGTTCTGGTGGAACCCCTCGGTGGAGTCCTCGGACCAGATGATCAAGTGGATGAACGGGGTCATCGCCGACTTCGAGTCCGCCAACGACGTCACGGTCGAGTCGGTCATCCAGCCCGCCGAGCAGCTGGCGACGAACTTCCGTACGGCGTGCCAGTCCCGCACCGGCCCGAGCCTGGCCCATCAGTACTCCGGCCCCTACACGATGCAGTTCGTCTGGGAGAACTGCGTACGGCCGCTGAACGGGCTGGTCTCGCAGCAGGAGATGTCGAACATCATGCCGCCCGAGGCGTTGAGCCTGTATGAATTCGACGGCAAGACGTTCGCGATGCCGTGGTACAACGCACCGGTCTGCATCATCTACAACAAGGCGCTCTTCGAGCGCGCCGGGCTGGACCCGCAGAGCCCGCCGACCACGCAGGCCGAGCTGATCGAAGCCGCCGACAAGCTCCGGTCCGCCGACATCACCCCGTGGACCTACGGGGTGAAGAACCTGACCGGGATCGGGAACTTCGCCGGCATGTTCGCCACCCAGGGCCTCGACGATGTCCGTGAGGTCCTCCCCGTGGTGTTGGGCGAGGAGTCCTACACCGCGCCGCAGTACTCGGACTGGCTCACCGGCGTCCAAGAGCTCATCGACGCCGAGGTGTTCAACCCTGACGTGACCTCGCTGGAGTACCAGGATGCGATGAACGCGTTCCTGGCCGGCCGCACGGCGATGGCGATCACCTCCAGCCTGCTGCAGTTCACCGCCGAACTCGGCGACGACGTGGGCGTGATGGCGCCTCCGGCGGTCGGGGACGGCGAGCTGGCCGGCAGTGTGCACTTCAACCCGCATCCGCTGTTCATCACCAGCTTCGCCGACGACCCCAAGCTGGCCGCGAAGTACCTCGCCGAGCTGCACACCACCGAGGCGCTCAACGGCATGTACGAGGCCACCGGGTTCTTCCCCGCCGATGATCGGTTCGACCCCTCGGTGCTGGCCAACGCCCAAGACCAGACACTGTGGGATCTGATGGAGACCAAGTCCACCATCGGCTACCAGAACTACTGGCCGGCGATCATGGACCGGGAGAACCTCTTCCTGGCCGTGCAGGCGCTCTTCGCCGGCGAGCAGAGCCCCCAGCAGGCCGCCGAGGCGGTCGAGCAGCGGCTGGGCCAGTGGCGCGACCAGGCCGGCCCGGAGCTGGAGAACTTCCAGACCTGGTCACAGTCCCAGCTCTAGGCGCCCCCGCTGACCCGAGGACCCGCGGGCCCCGGCACCACGTCGCCGCACTGCCCCGACTCACCCCGATGCACCCCGACTCACATCGCGAGGACATGGCCACCATCACCGCCCCACCCGCCGACGCCCCAGCCGGGCCGCCGCCCAAGCGGCGCCGCGGAGGCGATGGGAAGATCGCCGCGCTGTTCCTCCTGCCCGCCGCGGCGTTCGTCGGGTTCGTGTTCCTGTACCCGATCGGCGCGGTGATCGCGACCAGCGTGCAAGACACCTACTCCGGCGAGTTCATCGGCCTGGAGAACTACCGGTCGCTGTTCTCCGACCCGGTCTTCCACGCCGCCGTGGCGAACAACGCCAAGCTGCTGGTGGTGCTGCCGATCATCATCGTCGGCGCCCTGCTGGTGGCCCAGGTCCTCTTCGACCAGATCCGCGGCTGGCGGATCTACCGAGCCCTGATCTTCCTGCCCTACGTGGTCCCGGTCGTGGTCGCCGCGATCGTGTTCGGTCAGCTGCTGCAAAGCGAGGGCCTGATCAACACGATGCTGGACGCGGTCGGCCTGGACGTCTTGACCCGCAACTGGCTCGGTGACCCCGACACCGCCATCTGGTCGGTCGGCGGCGTGGTGGTGTGGCGCGAGCTGGCCTTCGGGGTGATCTTGTTCCTGGCCCGGATGTCCCAGCTGCCCGCCGACCTCTACGACGCCGCCCGGGTCGACGGCGCCAACTGGTGGCAGCGGTTCCGGCACGTGACCGTGCCGCAGATGAGCGTGATCATCGCCTTCTACACCGGCATCGTGGTGATCGCCCTGCTGAACTGGGTGTTCAACTACGTCCTGGTCCTCACCCGCGGCGGGCCAGGCACCAGCACGTACGTGATCGAGTACTACGTCTACTCCAGGGCGTTCACCTACGGCGACTTCGGCAACGCCGCCGCCTTGTCCACGGTGATGCTGGTGACCATCTTGGGGTTCATGGTCACCTTGCTGACCTGGCTCTCCCGCAGGGGGACGCTGTGAGCGAGCAGTCGAGCACCCTCACCGAGCAGCCCACGCACGAGCAGGAGCCGTCCCGGCGCGGCACGGTCCGGACGGGGCCGTGGGCCGACCAGCTGGCCGGAACGCTGACCAAGCAGGGCGTGGTCATCGTGCTGACCCTGTTCGCGATCGTTCCGCTGTACTTCATGGTCGCGACGTCGTTCAAGACCCGGGTCGCCTACGCCCAAGACCAGCTCGGGTTGCCGACGGCACCGACGCTGGAGAACTTCACCACCGTCCTGGGCAACCCGATGTTCTTGACCTGGATCGCCAACAGCCTCTTGCTGACCGTGGTCGCGGTCAGTGTCGGGATCGCGTTGTCGACCGCGGCCGCCTACGCGCTGTCGTGCATGGAGTTCCGCGGCCGGCAACTGGTGTTCATCTGCTTCATCGCGCTGCTGGGCGCACCCACCGTGGCGCTGGTCATCCCGCTGTTCCGAGTGATGGTAACCGTGGGGCTGATCAACTCCTTGCAGGGAGTGATGATCCTCTACATCGGCCTGATGATCCCCTACACGACCTACTTCCTCACCGCGTTCTTCCGCCGGCTGCCCGAGTCGCTGTTCGAGGCCGCGCAGATGGACGGCGCCGGGCACTGGGTCCAGTTCACCCGGATCGCGCTTCCGCTGTCCAAGCCCGGCGTGATCACGCTGACGCTGGTGAACACGCTGTGGGTGTGGAACGAGCTGCTGGTCTCCATCGTGTTCCTCCAGCAGAACGACAAGCGCACCCTGATGGGCGGCCTGACCGTCTTCCAAGGCGAGTTCTCCTCCAACGTGCCCGCGATCATGGCCGGCCTGTGCGTCGCAGTGCTCCCGATGTTCATCTTGTACGTGGCCGGATTGCGCTACTTCATGTCAGGCCTGATGGCCGGATCGGAGAAAGGTTGACCGTGACCAGCGTCCAGCACAGCGAGGGTGTGCTCACCCTGGCCGACGACACCATGCACGTGGAGCTCGACCCGTCCCGGGGAGCGCTCACCACGATCCGGGTCGCCGGCCGCGACTTCGTCGAGGCCGACCGGGCGATCAGCCTGCTGCGGGCCGCGGTCCCACTGCCCGACTACGCTGCGCACTGGCTCGACCTCACCTCGGCCACACCACTGGTCGAGGTCGAGGGTCAGGCAGTCACGTTGAACTATACCCGGCTGAACTCCGAGGATCTGAGCCTGCCGGTGACGCTGCGGCTGCGGGTCGGCCTCGATGATCGCGGGCTGGTGGTCTCCGCACAGCTGACCAACGATTCTGAGCACCTGATCCCCCAGGTGACGTTCCCGCAACTGGGCGGCCTGGTGCCGGCCGAGCCCGGCGGCGAGGTGGCGCTACAGCTACCCGGCCGCCGGATGGAGCCGCTAGCCGAGCTCACCATGCGTCCCGACGACGAGTTCTTCCTCGAGCTGGCGCTGCAGACCTACGTGTACTACGGCAGCTTGGACATGACGATGAAGTGGTTCGACTTCGGCGACGCCGAGACGGGCCTGAGCGTGTACAGCACCGACACGCGCTACACCACCCAAGGCCTGCACATCGCCCGCCAGGCCCGCGACCGCGACCACCTCGACCTGCGGTGGGCGCACTACCCCGAGCTGGCTGGCGGGGAGACCTGGGACAGCGGCGAATTCGTCCTCTTCGGCCACACCGGCGACTGGTACGTCGGTGTCCGGCGCTACCAGGAGTTCGCCCGGGACCACTACCGCTATGACGCGCCGGCCCACGTGCGAGAGGCGTTGGCGATCCGGTCCATCTGGCCGGCCCTGCGCAACACTCCCCCGACGTTCAAGTTCACCGACATCCCCGACTACGTCGAGGAGGTCGCCGATCCCGAGCTGGGGGTCGGCGAGGTGGTGCTGTGGCACTGGTGGCTGAAGAACGGGCTGCCGATGATCGTCGACGAGCGTCTGGGCACCGAGGCCGAGCTAGTTGACGCACTGGCCTGGAGCCGAGAGCGAGGCGTCCCGATCTCGATGTTCGTCAGCCACCACATCCTGCGCGAGAGCGAGGAGAGCGACCCGGACTGGAAGCACCGCAACCGGGCCCAGCAGGCCCGGGTATGGAACTGGACCTACAGCGACGACTACATCCCCCGCTTCGACGTGCTCTACGACGCCACCCACTCGATGGTGAAGGCCTCGGGCCTGTCCAAGGGCTGGCGGGAGACCTCGTTGGAGGAGTACCGCAGGATCATGGACATGGGGGCGGAGTCGATCTGCTTCGACGTCTTCTACGCCTGGGACGAGCCCAACTACAGCCCCGCCGCCGACGGCCGCCCCGATGAGGAGGGCGAACGGCTGGTCGAGTTCGGGCTCGCGGCCAAGGAGATCATCCGGTCGGTGCGCCCCCAGGGCAGCTTCTCTGGGGAGTGGCCCAGCGACACCAAGGTCGGCGTCATCGACTACACCTGGGACTGGCGGATGGCGTTCGAGATGAACGAGACCGCGCCGTTTCGCTACGTCTTCCCCGAGTTCCGCCTCAACGCGAACGTGGGCGCCCACCCGCGCGGCCCCGCGGTCGCGTTCATGGAGGACGCCCTGCTCAACGTGATGCCCGGCTCGTTGCGCACCGAGCGTCTCAGCGAGCACCCGCAGCTGCTGGACCAGCTGCGCGAGCTGAACCGGCTGCGGCGACGGTTCCTGCCGTTCTTCACCCACGGACAGTTCCACCACCTCGAGGGCACCGAGGTCACCGGCGGGCAGGCACGCACCTTCCGGCACGGCAACGAGTTCCTCATCATCGCCTGCAACCCGACCGAGGAGACCTCCACCGTCACCGTGGCCCTCGACACCGCCCTGCTGCTGGACCGCTCTGGGATCTCCGAGCGACCCGAGGCCTACACGGTCACCGGTCACAGCCAGGACGGGACCGAGAACGACCTGGGTGTCTCCCCTCCCGCGGTCCGGGTCCAGGTGGAGCTGGAGGCGGACAAGGTCGCGGTCATCCACCTGTGTGCGGAGGCCGCCGACTCGTGAGTCCCACCACGCTGGCGGCCCTGGCGGTGCTGCTCGCAGGAGCGTTGACCGGCCTGACCGGGTTCGGGTTCAGCGTCGTCGCGGTGCCGCTGCTGCTGCCGGTCTATTCCCCCCATGACGTGGTCGTCATCGCCCTAGTCCTGGTCCCGGTCACCAGCGCGGTGCTGCTGGCGATGCCGCACCTGCGCGGCACCGTGAACCACCGCACGGTCGCCTACCTGACCGGGTGGTCGCTGATCGGGCTCCCGGTCGGCATCGCCTTGTTCGAGCGGTTCGACCCCGTCTGGGTGACCGGGCTGATGGGGCTGACCCTGATCACGTATGCGTTCTACGCCTACTTCGGCCCCGAAGACTGGACGGTGCCCGACTCCTGGCTGGTGCCCAGCGGGCTGCTCGGCGGGCTGCTGGCCACCAGCACCGGCCTGTCCGGACCGGCAGTCGCGATGTACGTCCACGGCCGACGGATGACCGCGACCGCTCAACTGACCACGATGGCTGCCTACGTCGCGGTGATCAGCCTCCTGGGTTTCGGCCTGCTCACCGCACGCGGGGCGGTAGGAGCCGCTGCGCTGCACCAACTGCTGGTGCTGGCCCCGGTCGCGGTCCTGGGCACCGTCGCCGGCCTCTGGCTGCGTCAGCATATGGCTGCCCGCGGCGACCATGTCGTCGAACGACTCACCCTGGTCCTGATGGCCGCCATGGGCCTGTGGACCGTGGGACGAGTCGTGCTCGCCTCCACAACGAAGGGAACCATCGCGTGAGTGAGACCTCCACCTCCCCCGCCCCTGCCGACTCCCCCGCCCGGCCACACCTGAGCGGCGTCGTCCCGATCCCGGTGACCACATTCACCGCCGACGGTGACCTGGACCTGGCCGGGATGCGCTCCCAGGTCGACTTCAGCATCGACGCCGGCTCGGAGGGGATCCTGTACCCCGGGGTGGTCAGCGAGTTCTACACCCTCACCGACCACGAGCGTCAAGCAGCCGTGCACGCGGTCCTGGAGGCCGCTGATGGGCGAGTCCCGGTCGCGGTCGGCGTGACCG
The DNA here is from genome assembly GCF_019931675.1 of Nocardioides rotundus. Lineage (GTDB taxonomy): Bacteria > Actinomycetota > Actinomycetes > Propionibacteriales > Nocardioidaceae > Nocardioides > Nocardioides rotundus. The sequence goes on along the minus strand of NZ_CP082922.1, from coordinate 1,667,901 downwards.
CGGCCAGCACCCACGCATCGGCCCTGCTGGCCCGCCAGGCCGCCGACGCGGGCGCGTCGGCGGTGATGAGCATGGTCCCCTACGTGCAGCACTTCTTCGGCCCCGACGCCGACTTCGTCGACCAGCACTTCACCGCGATCGCCGAGGCCGGGCTGCCGGTGATCTTGCAGAACGCCCGGGTCGGGTTCCCCATCGGCATCGACGCGATCGCTCGCGTCCTCCAGCGGGTCCCCGCGGTGCGGTACGTCAAGGAGGAGTCGAACCCGCCCACCCACGGCATCGGCGGGGTCGTGGACCGTCTCGGCGATCGGCTCGACGGGGTCTTCGGCGGAATCGGCGGGGTGCACCTGGTCAACGAGCTGGAGCGCGGCGCGGCCGGGACGATGCCCTCGCCGGCGTTCGTGGACAAGATCGTGCACGCCTACCGGATCTACCGCGACGCCGGCGCACAAGCCGCACAGGCAGACCTGGACCCGATGGGCACCCTGTTCGTCCGCGAGGTCCTCTACAACGTGGTCTTCCACAAGGAGGTCCTGGTCCGCCGCGGCGTCATCGGGCACACCACCGCACGGATCGCGACCCCGCAGCTGGATGCTGTCGACCTGGCGGACCTGACCCGACTGCTGGACGCGGTGGGACTACCGTGATCACCCGCTCACCCGCCGTCGGCCCGACGACGCGAGTGCGGGCCGCGAGGTCCCCGGGGGAGCCTGAGCGAAGGGAGAACGCCGTGGTCGCCCGCGACGACGACATGCCGTTTCACGCGGTGGTCCGCACCGAGCTGCTCGAGCAGATCCGCACGGGGAAGCTGCGTCCGCACGACCAGGTGCCGACCGAGCCGGAGCTGATGGAGCGCTACGGGGTCAGCCGGACCACCGTGCGTCGCGCGCTGCGGGACCTGGAGACCCAAGGGTTCGTCACTCGCGAACCGGGCCGCGGCACCTTCGTCCGTGAGCCGCACGTCAAGCCGCGCCTGGACCGTCTGACCGGGTTCGTGGAGGACATGGACGCCCTCGGGCTGGAGGCCAGCGCCACCGTGGAGCTGGTCGAACGTACCCGCGCCGGCTCCGAGGTCGCCACCCAGCTCGGGCTGCGCCGCGGGGAGGAGGTCGTGCACATCGAACGGGTCCGGCTGGGCAATGAGGTGCCCATCTCCTTCGACGAGAGCTGGTTCCCCACCGACGTCGGGGACCGGGTTGCCCAGGAGAACCTGGCTGAGGATCCGTTCTATGCGATCTTGGAAGACAAGTACGACATCGCGCTGGCCGGTGCCGACTTCGTGGTCCGCGCGACCAGCGCCGATGACCGGATCGCCGGCCACCTGCAGATCGAGCCCGGGCGCCCGGTCCTGCGGCTGACCCGCCTCTCGCGCCGCAAGCCAGACGGACGGCCGCTGATCTTCGAGTTCTTGCACTACGCCGGGGACCGGATCAGCTACCGCCTCACCCTGGACCGGTGAGGCCGATGACCACGCACACGGCCACCGCAGGCGGGTCAGCGCCCAGCCAGCCGAGGACGGCGATCGTGGTCGGGTCCAGCTCACCAATCGGGCTGGCCATCATCGCCGCCCTCACCGCACGCGGGGACCGGGTCGCCGGGATCAGCCTGACCCCCAGCGATGAGCAGATCGAGCACGTGGTCGCCGACGCCACCGACCCCGACCAGGTTCAGGGGGCCTTCGACCGCATCGTCGCCGACTTCGAAGGGCAGCTGGGCACGCTGGTCACCGCCGCCGCGGTCCAGCCCCGCGCCCGTGCCGTGGACCTGTCCCTGGCCGACTGGTACGCCACCATCGACGCCAGCCTCACCTCCACCTTCCTCGCCGCGCGGGCCGCGCTGCCGGCGATGAGCACGGGCAGCTCGATCGTCGCAGTGTCCTCGGTGGTCGCCCGGCACGCCTCGCCCGGCACCGCCGCCTACGCGGCCGCCAAGGCCGGCATCGAGGCGCTGGTCCGCGTGCTGGCCCTCGAGCACGGCGGCCAGGGCATCCGGGTCAACGCCGTCGCGCCCGGCCTGATCGGCGGCGAGCACCTCACCCACGCCGCCACCGGCTACGCGCTGCGCCGCACCGGCACGCCGGACGAGGTGGCCGCCGCGGTGGACTTCCTCTCCTCCCCGGCTGCCTCCTTCATCACCGGACAGGTCCTCGCCGTGGACGGCGGGCTGGGCGCAGCCCAGACCGGCGCCTGGGCCCGACCCGACCTGCGGGCTCTGATGGACCCGCCCCCCACCGACGACTGAGACCGACCCCCGCTCAGGGACACGACCCAGAAAGGACCCACCATGCGTACCGCACTGGTCACCGGAGGACGCAGCGGACTCGGCGCAGCCTGCGCACGACGCCTCACCGAGGACGGCCTGCAAGTGGTGACCCTCGACGTCGCCCCCGAGGCCGACCACACCGTCGACGTCACCGACCGCGACCAGGTGCAGGCCGCGGCAGCGCAGATCGGATCCGTGGACGTGCTGATCAACAGCGCCGGCATCGTCGGCCCGAACCAGCCGCTGCTGGACACCGAGCCACAGCAGTGGGCCCAGACCTTCGAGGTGAACGTGACCGGGGTGCTCAACGTGCTGCAGGCCTTCGTGCCCGGCATGGTCGAGGCCGGCTGGGGGCGGGTGGTCAACTTCGCCTCGATGGCCGGCAAGGACGGCAACCCGAACCTCTCGGCGTACTCGGCCTCCAAGGCCGCAGTGATCGGGCTGACCAAGTCGCTGGGCAAGGAGCTGGCCACCACCGGCGTCTTGGTGAACGCCGTCGCCCCCGCGGTCTTCGAGACCCCGATGAACGCCGAGACCAGCCCCGAGGTCCTCCAACGGCTTACCTCGCTGATCCCCATGCACCGCCTGGGTCGCCCCGAGGAGGCCGCCGCACTGGTCTCCTGGCTGGCCTCCGAGGAGTGCAGCTTCTCCACCGGCTCGGTCTACGACCTCTCCGGTGGCCGCGCCACCTACTGAGCACTGCAACCCGCACCCGCACTCCCCTCGGGCGTCCGTACTACGCGGCCCCGGGGAACCGCACCAGGAGGAAGAACCGTGAAGCTGATGCGTCTGGGCCCGCCGGGGCAGGAACGGCCGGCCGCGGCGGCCGGCCCCGGCCGGTACGTCGACCTGTCCGACGTCGTCGTCGACATCAACGCCGACCTGCTCGGGTCTCCCGAACGTCTCGAGGTCGCCGCAGCCGCTGCACGGCAACGCATCGAGGCCGGCATGACGCACGACCTGGCCGACACCCGCATCGGCGCACCGGTGGCCCGGCCACACCAGATCCTGTGCATCGGCCTGAACTACGCCGACCACGCCGCCGAGTCCGGCATGGACATCCCCACCGAACCGATCGTGTTCACCAAGGCACCCAACACCCTCATCGGGCCCAACGACGACGTGATCACCCCCCGCGGGTCGACCAAGACCGACTGGGAGGTCGAGCTCGCCATCATCATCGGCGCCCGCTGCTCCTACCTCGACACCGTCGACCAGGCAGCCGACCACATCGCCGGATACGCGGTAGCCAACGACGTCAGCGAACGCGCGTTCCAGCTCGATCGCGGCGGTCAATGGTGCAAGGGCAAGTCCGCGGCAACCTTCAACCCCATGGGCCCCTGGCTGGTCACTCCCGAGGAGGTCGACGACGTCGCCGACCTGGGACTGTGGCTCGACGTCAACGGCACCCGCCGGCAGACCGGGTCGACCGCCACCATGATCTTCACCCCGCACCAGATCGTGCACCACCTGTCCCAGTTCTTCGTCCTCGAGCCCGGCGACATCATCAACACCGGCACCCCGCCCGGCGTTGGGATGGGCGCGAGTCCGCCGACCTACCTGCACCCCGGGGATGTGATCCGGCTCGGGATCGACGGGTTGGGCGAGCAGGAACAGAGCGTGGTCGCCCACGGGCCGACATGATCGTGGACACAGGGTCACGCGCCGACATGCGTAATCGTGAACGAGTGGGTGATGTGCCCGAAAACAGTCTCAAGGTTCACTTCTATACCTAGACCGGGTCCTTGAGGAACTCGGTAGTACCCACCGTCGACGTCGATGTCGGCACGGAGGAAGGGGTGGGCCGCGGCGAGTTGGGTGGGCTGGTACTCCACGGTGAGCAGGTTCTCGATGGCCGCGGCGGCGTGCAGTGAGGCTGCGATGTACACGCCGAGGCCGACGCCGAGGTGGAGCGCGACCGGGACGTGGAAGGCGGCGGCGAGTGCTGCCACGTCGAGGGTCTGGGTGATGCCCATGCGTCCAACGTCGGGCTGGACTAGGTTGGCGGCGCCGCGGGTGAGCCGGTCGCGGACATCGAAGGCGGTGCGGAGCTCTTCACCAACCGCGACCGGGACGGTCAGGGCACGCGCGACGGCTGCCTGCCCCTCGGCGTCCTCGGGCGCGACCGGCGCCTCGAGAAACCCCAGGCCGTACGCCTCTAGCCGGTGCCCAAGGGTGATGGCCTCGGGGACGGTATAGCGCCAGTGCGCGTCGACGTACAGCGCTGGGGCGGGTCCGAGTTCGTCGCGTACCCGCGCGAAGGTGGCGACGTCGGCGTCGATGCCGGTGCCCAGCGCGAGCTTGAACTGGGTGAAGCCTCGCTCAGCCCATTCTCGGGCCAGGGCAGCCCGGGCCTCGTCGTCGGCGGCGGGCAGCCCGGAGACGTAACAGGGAACCTCGCTGCGGTACCGGCCGGCGCCCAGGTCGGCGACAGGCTGATCGAGCAGTTTGCCCTTCAGGTCCCACAGTGCGATGTCGCAGGCCGCGATCGCGTCGAGCTGGTAGCCGTTCCAGTGGCCGCGTTCCCGCATGGTGTCGTAGGAGGAGTGCCAGTGCGCGCCGATGGTGTTGACGTCCTCACCCAGCAGGAACGGCCCGAGGAGGCGTTGAACGATCTGGGCTGGGACTTCGGGAACCAGCGGCGCCTGTGCTTCACCCCAGCCGTAGGTTCCATCCTCCGCGACGATCTTGACCAGGAACGTCTCGGTGTTGACCGAGTAGGCGGCGCGGTAGTGCCGGTGGCGCAGGTAGTCCTCACGGCGCCTAGTTCCGGCGGCCATGGATTGGCCGCCCAGGTACGCGGCATCGCGGACCTTGACGACGTAGCCGTGGATCTCGCTGATCCTCATGTCTACTCCGCTCTCACTGTTGATGCCTGGCCGGCGGCGTCCGCGCCCTGATTGGTGCCGCGGGCACGTTGGCTGGACCGGGTGGCAGATAGCTCAGGTGGTCTGGGGGTGGTGGTCCTTGACCGGCAGCGGGGTGGCGTCACCGATCATGAAGATGGCCGCCAGGATCGCCACGACCATCAAGATGCTGCCAGCGAGCAGCGGCGCGACGAACCCAGCGTCGGTGGCGGCCAGGAGGACTCCGGTCACGGTCGGGGCGAGGAAGCCAGCGGCGGCACCCGAGCTGGCCAGCAGTCCACCCATCGAGGCGACGGTTCCCGGTGTCGGGGAGATGTCTGCGGCCAGCGACCACACCGGGGCCGAGGCGATGGAGACTCCCGCCGAGGCGATGCTCAGATAGACCAGCGCGGCCGTCTGGCTGGCACTGAACGCGGACAGGAGCATCGTGGTGCCCATGGCGAGCCCGACCAGCATGGGCGCTTTGCGAGCCACGCCGGGGTTCACCCCGCGGGCCATCAGGTAGCTCGACGCGGCTCCCCCGATCGGGTTGCCCAAGATCGCGGCGATTCCGGGGATCATGCCGAGCGTCCCGAGCTGGAGCAGGGTGAAGCCCTTCTCCTCGACCAGGTAGGTGGGATACCAGGTGACGAAGAAGAAGATGATGAAGCTGCGGCAGAACATCACCACCAGCACGCCCCACACGGACCGGTAGCCGAACAGGTCGCGCCAGCGAACGGTCGGCTCTCCGGAGGCTGCCTCGATCTCCTCGGCGGTCTGCGCTGCCCGCGCCTCGTCGCGGTCCTGGCCGATGTAGGCCAACTCCTCGGGGGTCACCCACGGGTGCCGGTCAGGCAACCGATAAAACGCGAACCAGGCGATCGCCCACACCAGGCCCAGCGCGCCGGCGGCGACGAAGGACCAGCGCCACCCGATCGCGGCGATCACGGCGGTGATCATGGGCAGGGCAAGGACGGGTCCGAACTCCGAGCCGACCTGATAGAACCCGATCGCCATCGCCCGTTCGCGTTTGGGGAACCATTCGCTGGCCGCTTTCAGGGCGGAGGGTGACTGCGGTCCTTCGCCGATGCCCAGCAGAAGCCGGACGACGATGAGCGAGTACGCGCCGCGTACCAGCGCGGTTGCGGCGGTGAAGACGAACCAGGACAGGCCGGCGGCAGCGAACACGACCCGGGTGCCCCAGCGGTCCGCGGCCCACCCGCCGAGCGGCTGGGAGAAGACCTGGACGAGGGAGAAGGTGCCGAACGCGACCCCTAGCAGGGTCGGGGTCAGGTGCAGCTCGTCGGTCATCGCCGGCGCGGCCACCGATAGGTTCGCGCGGTCCACCCAGGCGATCGTCACCCCGAGGAACAGCATCACTGCGACCAGCCACCGGACGTTGACACGGGGCATGCGCACCAGCCTCCCCATGTGCGCTCGCAAACCCGAATGCCCCGCCGTCGCCATATGTCCTCCTGACAGACAGCAAACAGAAACGTTGTATCATTGTACCCAAACGCGCGAGCACCTTCGCCGCCTTGCGTACGCGTTGCGTCGCCCGCTCGGTCACGACGCTGTCGCGAGTCTCACCACAGTTCGTTCGTCATCAGCCGCAGAACCCTGCGCTCACCACGCGCGTCCACCAGGGCCACATCGTCGACGCCAACCCGCCCCTCAGCTCTGAGTTCCGGGTGACCGGGCGGCCGAGGATCGACTCCGCCCACCGGATGGCTTGACAACATATGCGGCCCCAGGCGCACTACCCGACGCTCGACGGTCGTCAGAGAATCAGACTCAATGTCCACCTACCGGGATCTGCTCCGCCAACCGCGCGTTGGACGACTGCTGTCTGCCTACACCGTCAGCTCGGTGGGGACCGCGATGGACGAGATCGCGATCGTGTGGGCGGCCCGTGGCCTCACCGACCGCCCCGCCCTGGCCATCGCCTTCGCCACCGCCAGCTTCCTGGCCCCGGGCGTGCTCGTGAGCCTCGTACTCGGCTCACGCCTGTCGCGGGTCCGGCCGACGCTGATGGTCGCTCTGCACGGGACCCTCATGTTCGTCGCGCTGACCGCAGCGGCATTCATGCTCGCCGCCGGCTACGACGACCTGGCGACGTTCTGCGCGCTGCTGGCCATCGCCGGGATTCTCGCCCCCTCCGGCCGTTCAGCGTTCCGGATCATCCTGCGCGACGTCACACCTGCTGAGGACTACTACCGCGCGAACTCGATGGTCTCCGCCGTCGCCCAGGCCACGTTCCTCGGCGGACCTGCCCTGGCCGGTCTCCTCATCGCTGCCCAAGGCCCCGAGCTCGTTCTCCTGCTCGACGCCGTCTCGTGCCTGGTGCTGGCCCTCGCCGTCATCGGCATCCCGAACGTCCATCGCTCCCCCGGCGGGACGGACGCCGCACCGTCCGACCTCGAGACCACCAACACGCGCGACCTGCGCATCGCCTGGCTGGTGGTGATCGGGACGACTGGCTTCTACCTCCTCTACGCACCGATGGTGGTGTCCCTGCCGCTGCTCCTCTCGTCGAGATTCGACTTCTCCGAGGCCCAGGCGGCGAGTGCACTGGGGTTCGCCTGGTCGGCGCTCGGCGTCGGCGCCATCATCGTGACGCTGCTGGCCGGAAGCCGGCACGCCTTGGTCCGTGCGGACGTCGCCATCGCGATCATCGGGCTGTGGGGTGTCGCGACCCTGGTGGTCGCCGCCAGCCCGACCTTCGCCGTACTGCTCCTCGGCATGTTCATCGGCGGGGTGGCGTTCGCCCCCTACGCGTCCATCAGCTACACCCTGCTGCAGGAGCAGCTGCCGGACGGTGCCTACCGGGTCTTCAACCTCCGCCTGACGACCGCGATGACCGGGTCGCAACCCGTGGGCCTGCTCCTCGCCGGTGTCGTCGCCGCGTCTCTGGGCGCGTCCACCGCGCTCTACGGCGCTGCGCTGGGGCTGATCGTGCTCAGTGGTGTTCTATGGGTGGCCCTCACGACGATGGGAGCGAGTGGACGCGATGCCAGTCCGGCCTGACGGTGCCCTTCCCGCCGACAGTCATGTGCACTCGGAGTGGTCCTGGGACGCGCCCTACGGCTCCATGGTCCGCTCCTGCGAACGCGCCCAGGCGCTGGGGATCCCGGCGATCGCGTTCACCGAGCACGTGGACCACGATGCGTGGCGCATCGCGATGGACGAGCTCGAGCCGGACGACCATCTGGCCCGGCTCAGCCGCGACGGGCTGCTGCATCCGCCGCCGTTGGACGCAGAGGGCTACCTCGCGGCCGTCGCGGAGTGCCGCAGCCGCTTCCCGGGGCTCACGATCCTCACCGGCGTCGAGCTCGGCGAGCCTCACCGTCATCCGCAGCAGGTCGCCGCCGTGCTGGCGACCGGCGACTTCGACCGGCGCCTCGGCTCGCTCCATGCGCTCCTGGACGGGGATGAGTACGCCGAGCCGCCCGGGCTCTTCCCACACCGGGACGCCCACGACGTCATGGTCGACTACCTCCGGGAGACCACCGCACTGGCCGGCTCGGACGCCCCCTTCGACATCCTCGCCCACATCGACTACCCCGTCCGCAACTGGCCCGTCGCCGCCGGCCACTTCGATCCGGCCGACTTCGAGGAGCACTTCCGCGAGGCTCTGCGCGCGCTCGCAGGCTCCGGCCGCGCGCTCGAGCTCAACACCAGGGTCCCCTTGCACCACGCGATCCTCCGGTGGTGGCGCGACGTCGGCGGCGATGCGATCAGCTTCGGCAGCGACGCCCACACGCCCGAGGCCGTCGCCAACGGCTTCGCCGACGCGGTCGAGCTCGCGCAGGCGCACGGCTTCCGCGCCGGCCGGACGGCGTACGACGTCTGGACGCTGGCCCCCGGCCAGGCGGTCGGGTCGACGCCGGACTCCCTCTAGGCTCGGGCGCATGGACATCCAGGACGAGCGCATCGAGGTCGAGCGCTTCATCGCCGCCGAGCCCGAGCGCATCTTCGCCGTACTCACCGACCCTCGGGGCCACGTCGCCATCGACTCCTCGGGCATGCTCATGTCCGCCACCGGGGACGTCGTGCGCGGCGTCGGCGATCGGTTCGAGGTGCACATGGACCGCGAGGCGCTCGGCGACGTCGACCTCGGTGAGTACGACGTCACCGTCGTCATCGAGACCCTCGAACCCGACCGCGAGATCTCCTGGAGCATCGAGGGCGTGATCAAGCCGCCGATCGGACACGTCTACGGCTACCGGCTCGTCCCGCATGAAGGAGGGACGTTGGTGACGTCCTTCTACGACTGGTCGCGGATCAGCGACGAGTGGCGCGACGCCGGGACCTTCCCCGTCGTCCGCCCCGAGTCGCTGAAGGCGACACTCGGCATCCTCGCGCGCACCGTCACGCACCCGAGGCCCGCCACGTCCTCCTGAGTGAGCAATCAGGACCCGTTCGCGTCGGGAGGAGTACGTCGACCCGCAGCCGGCCGCCGCCGGCGACGCCCACTCCCCTGCTCTCGCCTCTTGCGACGCTCCGCGTCGCGCGCGGCCTGCATCATGGCCCGCCCGATCCCCCGGCCCACCCGTCGTGATCCGAACATGCTCCCACCCTAGGCATGCCGGGTGTGCTCGCGAGAGCATGGGACATGGTCCGCGCCCTCATCACCCTCTGCGTGCTCCTCCTCGCCATGACCGCGTGCAGCACCCAGGACAGCGGCGGCGCCCGAGCGGATCGGCCGAACCGTCAGGCCGAGCCGGAGACTCCCCGCCCGACGCCGATGCCCGAACGGATCCGGATCGTGCCGGACGACTACCACGTGCCGTACGCCGGCACGGCCGAGGACGGCCGCCGGTTCTTCCTCAGCGACGAGCTCTTCGAGCCCGGCGGTGCGGCGTACGTCGGCTTGTTCCTCTGGGAGGCGGACGGCAGCTTCTCCGAGATCCGCGTCGACGAGGTCACGCGCGCCGAGGACGTTCCGCCCGGCATGGCAGCGAGCGCCGGCAGGAAGGATCTGGTCAAGAAGCGGCTCGCGGAGCTCGGGGACTTCACTCTCGAGCCGATCACCGTGGAGCCGTTCACCCGCACGCTGAACGGCGTCACCTTTGGGTGGAAGGCGACCCGCTTCCAGGGCAGCCTGTCGATCCACATCGAGCCCGGCAACTTCATCGCCTACTACGCTCCCTGGGACGGGGAGGAGTACGACACGTGAGCCTCGCGGAGGCTGTCACTCACCGGGAGCCTGCCTCGTCCTCCTGACTAAGGTGGCCGTGCCGACATCCGCCCGCGACCGCGTGCGGCCCCTTCCACGAGCAAGGAGCACCCCCTGATGTCCACGCCCACCGTCGTCCTCGTCCACGGTTTCTGGGGCGGCGCCGCCCACTGGCGCAACGTCATCCTCGAGCTCGCCCGCCGCGGGCACACCGACCTCCGCGCGGTCGAGCTCCCCCTCACCTCGCTGGCCGACGACGCCACCCGCACGCGCGAGATGGTCCAGCAGGTCGACGGCCCCGTCGTGCTCGTCGGCCATTCCTACGGCGGAGCCGTCATCACCGAGGCGGGGAACCTGCCCAACGTCACGGGGCTCGTCTACGTCGCCGCCTTCGCGCCCGACGCGGGCGAGAGCCCCGGCCAGATCTCCGAGGAGCAGCCCCCGGCCGCGTTCGAGAACATCGAGCCCGACTCCGACGGGCGGCTGTGGGTCGCGCAGGACAAGTTCAAGGAGAGCTTCGCCCAGGACCTCCCCGACGACGACACGCTGGTGATGGCCGTGACCCAGAAGGCGCCCCTGGGCTCCACCTTCGGCGACCCGGTGACCGATCCGGCGTGGAAGCAGAAGCCGACGTGGTACCAGATCTCCACCGAGGACCGGATGATCCACCCGGACAACCAGCGCCGGATGGCCGCCCGGATGTCCCCGCGCCGGACGATCGAGCTGGACGCGAGCCACGCCTCGCTGGCGTCGCGGCCCGCCGACGTGGTGGACCTGATCGAGGAGGCCATCGAGGAGGCCGGTCGGCAGTGAGCTGTCAGCGGCGCTCGGTCGCGAGGCCGAGCGCCGCGGTCCGCCAGCCGGTGGGGTCCTCCCCCGCGGGGATCATGGCGAGGGAGTACCACAGCACCAGGATGCGCCACCACGCCTGCTCGGGGTCACTGAGGCGCCGTACGGACTGATAGCCGGCGAGAAAGCCGGCGCGCACGTCCGCCGACACCGGGCCCCAGTCGTGGAAGCGGGTGCCGAGCAGGACCGCGGACCGGGCCAGCTCGTCGACCCGGTGGTCCAGCCGCGCCTCCTCGAAGTCCAGCACCGCGACCACGCTCGAGCCGGAGCAGAGCACGTTCGCCGCCCGGTAGTCGCCGTGCACGACCTGGGTCGGAAGGTCGTCGGGTGGCGCGTCGGCGAGCAGCTCGCCGAGGAGGGAGTACGGCGCCTCCGGCGCGTGAGCGCTCCTCTCCAGCCAGCCGCCGACCCGCTCCACCAGCGACCGCGGCTCTCCCAGCCCGGGCAGGCTCGCGGCCTCCCCATCGGCGGCGAGCGCGTCGTGCAGCCTGGCCAGGGTGACGCCCGCGGACCTCACCTGCTCCTCGTCGGCGACGTCCAGGAGCGCCCCGTCGACCACGCGCTGCACCCCGAGCGAGACGCCGGCGACCTGCAACTGATCGTGACCGTCGATCGTGGTCAATGGCACCGAGACCGGCACGCCCCGCTCCCCCATCCGCGACGTCAGCCGCGCCAGCGCGGCGAGCCTGGCGAACCGGTCCGGCGCGACCGACCACTTCGCGAGCAGCCGTCCAGCGTCGGTGTGCAGCCAGGCCAGCGCGTTGTGGTCGCTCATCACGATGCGCTCGACCGCGTCGACCCGGATGCCCCGATGCCGATCGAGCGTCTCGATCACCCACGCGGCTGCCTCTCCCCCACCGCCGAAGCCGAAGCGCTCACTCAGGACCCGCTGCGGGTCCGTCGCCTCCCACAGCATCTCCACGGTCACCGATCGCACGCGGTCACTCCACCATGCCTTCGCTGCCGGACGGCGCCGCCCCTCCGATGCTCGCCTGGGCGTCGACACCGCGGGACACCGCGCTCAGCCGTCACTCCCGTCACAGTGGTAGTCACACACGTCACTTCGTCCTCAGTGATGAGCAACCGACACCGTCCGGGGAGATTCTGAGGAGCTTTGCGATTTCTGCGCCTTTGGCATGGTTCGGCCCGCTTTCGCATAGACCGAGGAAGCAGTGACTCGGACCACACTCGCGAATATGATCGATTCTACTGAACAACCCGCCCGACGGGAGTGCTTCCTCTTCCTTGGCTACCTCTGAGCGCCGACACCTCTCGGCGCGGAAAGCCCGCTGGTTCTGCTGCTGGTCTCTTTGGTTCCCGACCCACCGTCTGGGGAGTGGCATGCCCCCGGGACGGGGGCGTCGGCCAGGTTGGAGGCCCTCTCGACCGGGCTGGAGGCGGTGCTCGACGGGCTAGCCGACCTGCCGCTCAACGCCCTGTCCGATGACCAGGTCGCCGGGCTGGTCCACCAGCTCACCGCCGCCACCGGGAGGCTGACCCACGCCCTGGCCCGCACCGTCGCCGACGCGGACCGCCGCGCCCTGCACCACCAGACCGGGCACCGGTCCGCCGCGGCGTGGTACGCCGATGGCACCCGGGTCACCCTCCGCGAGGCCCGCCGCCTGGTCCGCTTCGGGCGGGAGCTGGGCTACGACACCAACACCCCGGTCGCCGATGCCCTGGCTGACGGCCGGATCCGCGCCGACCAGGCCGACGTGATCCTTCGCTCCGTCAATGCGCTGCCCGACCACATAGAGGACCAGGTTGCCGAGCAGGCGCGGGACCGGCTCCTCACCGACGCCGCGCACTTCGACGCCGGCGGCCTGCGTCGCCTCGGGAAAGGGATCCTCGACATCGTCGCCCCCGAGGTCGGGGAATCCCACGAACAACGCGTGCTGGAACTCGAAGCAGCGGCCGCCGCCCAGGGCGCGTCGTTGACGATGTACGACGACGGCCACGGCCGCACCCACGGCACCTTCACCATCCCCGCCCACCAGGGCGCGATGCTCCGCCAAGCCATCCACGCCATCGCTAACCCGCAACGTCACGACCACGATGACCTGAAAGACCCCATCACCGGGGACTGGCGCAGCGTGCCCGAACGCCACGGACAAGCATTCGGCGAGCTCATCGAGCGCTACCCGACCGACCAGCTCCCCGCCACCGGCGGCGTGAACGCCCAGATCGTCATCACCATGAACCTCGACACCCTGCTCTCCGGCATCGGAACAGCCACCCTGGACAACGGCGACCACATCGACGCCGGCACCGCCCGCCGCCTGGCCTGCGAAGCCGGCATCATCCCCGCCGTCCTCGGCGGCCCCTCCGAGGTCCTCGACCTCGGCCGGACCCGCCGCTTCCACTCCAAAGCCCAGAGGATCGCGCTCGGCCTCCGCGACCGCGGCTGCACCGCCCGCGGCTGCACCATCCCACCCTCAGGCTGTCACGCCCACCACGACCGACAATGGGCCCGCGACCGAGGCCACACCAACATCCACGACTGCCGCCTCTACTGCCCCCACCACCACCGACGAGCACACGACCCGACCTACCGCACCGTGATCCATGCCGACAACACCGTCACCTTCCACCGACGCAGATAGGCCGAGGCGATGGATGATGCGGATACCGGCGACTGCCAGCATGAGGTCATGGACAACTCCACCGACCCCGTCGAGATCAGCGCGCTCGCGCTCAACGTCGCGGTGCCGGAGGACCTGCAATGGACCGACGTACGCCGCGGCGAGGAGTTCCGGCTCATGTCGGTCACGGTGCGGCTGCTCGCCGACGGGTCGCTGGCAGCGAAGGCCTACGGTCGGCCGACCGCGGGCGGCCGTGGCAGCTACACCTCGTTCCCTGTGCCCGACGATCCGGGGATCGGTGCCCTGATCGACGCTGCTGCGAGCCAGGCGGCGCAACTGTGGGCGAGCAATCGGGGACTCAGATGATCAGCTCTCCGCCAGGGCGGCCAACCGATCGACGGACGCCTGCAGCCGGTCAGACGTGGTCGCCCTGGCCCGTGGGATGCGGCTCTCGTCGGTCAATCGCGTCCAGTCGTAGGTGTGTGTGACGAGCACGCCCTCCGCGGACGGCTCGATCTGCCACCGCCACAGGTGCCCGGCGGGATCCTCGCCGCGCGATGCCGGCATCCAGGCGATGAGGCGACCCTCCTCGAACTCCACCACGTGGTTCTCCCGCACCTTTCCCCTGGTGGTCGTCATGGCGAAGACGTCGCCGACCGACCGAACCCGCTGTCCCTCTGGCGCCTCGGCCAGATTGTCGTTGCCGTCCCAACGGGGTTGAAGGGACGGGTCGGCGATGAGCTCGAAGATCCGCTCCGCCGGGGCGGCGACCACTCGGCGAGCAGTGACGACCCGAGAGTCCGCTGAGGGGGATGTCATGCACGCAGCCTCCCACGGATCGCGCTGGTGAAACCGGTTCGCACGCACGAACCGGCCGCCGTACGCTCCGGCCATGCTGTTCGCCGACCTCCCCACGGCGCGCCCGGGTGACCGGGTCGCGGTCCTCTCCCCCTCCTTCGCCGCCCCGGCCGTGGCACCGGCGATCCACGAGCAGGCCCTGCGGCGGCTGACCGAGGTCACCGGCCTCATCCCCGTCGAGTACCCCACCACCCGTCAACTGAACGCCCCGGCCGAGGCCCGCGCGGCCGACCTCAACGCCGCCTTCGCCGACCCGGATATCCGCGCCGTTCTGGCCACCATCGGCGGCGAGGACCAGATCACCGTCATCCCGCACCTCGACCCCGCCCTGGTCCGGCGCGACCCGAAGCCGTTCCTCGGCTACAGCGACAACACGAACCTGCTCAACTGGCTGTGGACCCACGGCGTGCCCGGCTTCTACGGCGGGTCCACGCAGGTCCACCTCGGTCCCGGCCCCGCCGTCGACGCCGTACACCAGCAGTCCCTGCGCGCCGCGCTCCTCACCGGCGAGCGCCTCGAGCTGACAGAGCGGGGCGAGTCCGAGGACATCGGCCACCCGTGGACCGACCCGCGCGCCCTGACCGAGTACGGCGACCGCGAGCCCACCGAGCCCTGGACCTGGGCCGGCCCGGCACGATCTGTGACCGGCCGCACCTGGGGCGGCTGCATCGAGGTCGTCCAGTGGATCCTCACCGCCGGCCGGTTCCCCGCCGACCCGTCGGTCCTCGACGGCGGCGTACTCCTCCTGGAGACCTCCGAGGAGCTGATCCCGGCGGGGGAGTTCGCCTGGATCCTCCGCTCGCTCGGCGAGCGCGGCCTCCTGGCGGCGGTGGACGCCGTCGTGGTCGCCCGACCCCCGACGTCGGACTTCACCGTCCAGCCCTCGGCGGCGGATCGCCGCGCCAAGCGGGAGGAGCAGCGAGACGCCGCGATCGCCGTGACGGCGCGCTACAACCCCGACGCCGTGGTCGTGGTCGGTCCACCGTTCGGGCACACCCGGCCGCAGTGGATCGTGCCGTACGGCGGCACCATGACCGTCGACGGCACCGAGCAGCGGATCTTCGCCGACTACCGCTGACTCAGAGCTCGGGCAGCCTGCGCGCCAGCAGGCAGAACTCGTTGCCCTCCGGGTCGGCCAGGACGTGCCAGGACTCCTCGCCGGACTGGCCGACGTCGGCCGGCCGGGCCCCGAGGGCGAGCAGCCGCTCGAGCTCGGCGTCCTGGTCCCGGTCGACTGGGTTCACGTCCAGGTGAAGTCGCAGCGGCTCGGTCTTCTCACCCGCCACCGGCGTGAGGATCATCGTGGGCGCTGCGCCTCCGAAACCCGCGGCGGGGCCGATCTCGATGTCGTCGCCGTCGCGGTCCAGCTCGACGTACCCCAGAACCTCGCACCAGAAGCGCGCGATGGTCTCGGGGTCGCGACAGTTCAGCACCAGCTCGGAGAGTCGACAGCTCATCGGTCGAGCCAACCACGGCAGCGTGCCGGGTGGAAGGCCGTGGGCCGGAGGGTGTCCGGCCCACGGCCATCACCGACGGGTCAGCGAACCATCACGTCGACGTACCGCTGCCCCTGGATCGGCAGCTTGCGCGGCGCGCTGAGCTGGTTGGTGCTCACCCGACCTCCGGCACCCCGGCCGGCGAAGGACCACCGCAGCTCGTCGTTGCGCTGACCGTTCCGGGCGTCCGCCAGCACCTCGCCGAGCGTGGGCTGGTCGACCGGGCCCTCCTCGAACTCGTCCTCGTAGCCCCAGTCGCTGTAGCCGCCCACGACCTCCAGGGACGCCCAGCCGTCACGCAGCCGCCGGGGCACCGTGTAGGTCCAGTTCTGCGTCGAGGTCCGGGTGCCGTCGGACAGCACCGCACGCAGGCGCAGCTTCTGACCGGCTGTGACCGTCATCTCGCTGCGCACCCGGGTCCACCGCCCCGCCTGGTAGCGCTCCACCCGGCGCAGCGACCAGACCGCCTCGTTCTCCGTCAGGGTGCCGTCGACCGCGATCGAGTCCAGGGTCACCCCGTCGATCGACGAGAGCGCCCACACCGTGTCCGCGACGTCCAACGGGGTCTCGGAGCTGATGTCGAACGGCGAGGCGTAGCGGTCACCGTCGTTGAGGGTGAACGCGGCACCGTCCGGCCCGGTGCCCTTGATCGTCCAGGTCTGCTCGGCTCCGCCACCGGTGATGGCGTCGAAGACCCGGTCCTGGTTCGCCAGGATCTGCACCAGCGTCGCCTGCGGACCGAAGTCCGGCAGGTAGACGTCGGTCGTGCCGGTGCGCGACCGCTCACCGAACCGGACCGTCGAGCTCAGCTCGGTCGCAGCGGGCACGGGGCCCAGCGCCCCGGCGACGCCGGCCCCCCGGTCCTCGTCGATGGTCCCCACCGGAGGCGCGAAGTTGGCGACCTTGAAGGGGGCGCCCAGCGAGTCCTCCTGAATGTAGATCGCCGAGGCCGGGTTCATCCCCAAAGTGGTAGCCCCGGTGAACGTGAACGGGTGGCCGAAGCCGACGACCTGGTCGTTGCAGACGCTCGTCACGGTCCCGACCGCGCCGGCGGTGATGTCGCCGTAGGACAGGCTCGCGGCCAGGTTGCCCCCGGCGACGATGTCGGCGGCCGTGGCATCGGAGGTTCCGCCCGCCTGGCCGGACTGCAGGCGGTAGGTGCGGTAGAACCGCTCGTCCACCGCTTTGAGCCGTGCCGGGTTCACACCCTTCACGGTGAGGGGCATCCGCAGCCGCGAGAAGCCCTGCTCCGCCTGGTCCTGGGTCACCTCGGTGGCCGCCGCGATCCGGCGCGCCTGGGTGGCGGTGACGTCGACCCGCCGCGCCGTGGCCGGCGCCATGTAGTCGTCCATGTCCTCGAACGGGGTCACGCCCGCCACCGGGCTCGGTCCCCAGGCCAGCCCATAGGCGACCGCGCCGATCAGCCGGCCGTCCTCGGCATAGACCGGCGACCCGGACATGCCCGACCAGATGCCGCCGACCCGGTCGATCTCCGCCGAGGTCAGCCGGACGACGATCATGTCCTGATCGAGCGCGATCCCGTCGTCGATCACCCCCAGCACTTCGCCGGAGAAACCCTCCGGCGTCGTGCCCTTGCTGACGGTGAGCCCGGAGACGGGCTGACCCGAGGTCAGCGCGTCGGCCGGGTAAGGCGTCGCGCAGTCCCCGGCGACCGCCGCGGAGCTGGCGCCGGGCGCCAGAAGCGCCGTACCGGCGAATGCGACTCCCCCGACGGCAGCGACCGCGATCGCCGACCGCGCCCTTCTGCGCACACTGAAGTCCAACATGTGTCTTTCCTCCCTCGTTATCGCGAAGGCGAATCCCCCGTGACACTTCGCAAACGTAGGGCCAAACCCCCCTCCCCGTCACCGATTGGGACAGGTCGGCCGACTTTGGTCGCGTCGCCGGGCGGCATGATGGGGACGTGACCGTGCTGGCGACCCGCTTCGAGCCGATGGGTACGTCGCACCTGGTGATGCTCGCCGTCGTCGTCCTCGGGCTGGTGCCTGCCGCGATGCTGGGGCGCCGCGTGCTGCGCGCCGGCCGCGAGGAGTGGGCCGGCCGCACCGGGGCGGTGCTCGTGCTGGCGGCCACCGTGCCCCTGCAGGTGGTCGACTTCCTGCCCGGCAACTTCGACCTGCACACGACGCTGCCCCTCCAGCTGTGCGACCTCGCGCTGGTCGCCGCCGTGATCGCGCTGTGGACGCGGGCGCCGGGCGCGGTGGCGTGCACCTACTACTGGGGGCTGACCCTGGCCCCGCAGGCGATCCTCACCCCGGCGCTGGCCCGCGACTTCCCCGACCCGAAGTTCCTCGGCTTCTGGGCGATGCACGTGCTCATCGTCTGGACGGCGGTCTACCTCACCTGGGGGCTGGGCATCCGGCCGGCCTGGCGCACCTACTCCACGACCGTGGGTCTCACCCTGGTCTGGATGGTGACGGTCTACGCCTTCAACCTCGTCGTCGGAACGAACTACGGCTTCCTCAACCGCAAGCCGGGCACCGGGTCGGCGCTGGACCTGCTCGGCCCCTGGCCGTGGTACGTCCTCGCCGAGGTGGTCGTCGTGGGGACCGTATGGGCCCTGATGACCTGGCCCTGGACGAGAAGGAGCCCCCATGACCGATGAGGCGCAGAGCCGGCAGGGCGCGCAGACGCTGCGCCGGGTCGTCCTTGTCGTCGCCGGACTGAACCTGTCCTACTTCTTCGTGGAGATGTCCGTCGCCCTGGCGATCGGCTCGGTCGCCTTGTTCGCCGACAGCGTGGACTTCCTCGAGGACACCGCGATCAACCTGCTGATCTTCGTCGCGCTGGGGTGGCCGTTGGCCCGGCGCTCGCTGATGGGCAAGCTGATGGCGCTGGTGATCCTGGTGCCCGCGTGCGCCGCGGCCTGGCAGGCGGTCCAACGCTTCTCCGACCCGGTCGCGCCGGCCGTCCTACCCCTGGTGCTGGCCAGCCTGGGCGCGATCGTCGTCAACGGGGCGAGCGCCTGGCTCCTGGCCCGCCTGCGGCATGCGGGCGGGTCCCTCAGTCGAGCGGCGTTCCTGTCCGCGCGCAACGACGTGCTCGTCAACGTCGCGATCATCGCGATGGGCCTGGTCACCGCCGCGACGGGCTCCGGGTGGCCGGACCTGGTGCTGGGCGTGGTGATCATCGCGATCGCGTTCCACGCCGCGTGGGAGGTCTGGGAGGTCAGCGAGGAGGAGCGGCTGGCCGCGAAGGCCCTCGCCGGGGAGCGGATCGACTGAGGGGGACGCGAACGCCGGCCGCACCCGGTGCGGGTGCGGCCGGCGCTCGCTCGTCTCAGACGGTCACAGACCGCCCACCCGGCTCTCCGGCGCGGTGAGGCCCGGGTTGGCACCCAGGTAGGCCTCGAGCGCGGCCAGGTCCTCCGGGCCACCGGTGAGGTCGGTGCCCTCGGTGAAGGCGCTGAACAGGTCGCCGCCCTCGGCGAGGAAGTTGTACATGCTCACCCGGTAGGTGGCGTTCGGGTCGATCGGCGTCCCGTTGAGCGCCATCGAGCCCGCCACGACCCGCGAGCCCTGCGGCTGGGAGGCGTCCCAGTCGTAGGTGAAGCCCTCGGAGACGCCCAGGGCCAGCATCGGCCGCGAGCCCCGGGCCTCCACCGGCTGGTACTGCTGCTCCAGCGCCTCCTCGATCTGCGCCCCGGTCATGGAGACGGTGACGATCCGGTTGCCGAACGGCAGGACGTCGTACGCCTCCTTGTAGGTCACCTCGCCGGGGCCCTCGGTGTACTTCGGCGCGTAGCGCAGGCTGGCGCGCACACCGCCGACGTTCATGAACGAGATCTGCGCCCCGCCCTCGTCGGCGCCGTCGGTGGCCGCCAGGATCGAGTCGGCGATCATGTCGGCCATCGGCGTCTCGATGCCGCGGTCACCGCTGGAGTCGCCCAGGATGTCCTCGGCGACGGTCCCGATCACCCGGGCGCCCACGACCTCGCTCAGCGACTTCCACTTGTTGATGATCGCGGTCTGCTTCGGGTCGGCGGTGGTCCGCTCCACCAGGTGGTTGGTCGCGGTGCTGCGGTCGCGCATCACCTCGCCGCTGCGCTTGTTGATGACCAGGGTGGACTCGGTCACGACGCGGCCGTAGTCGGCGGCGCTCGTGACCAGCCGGGGGTTGCCCTCGGGGTCGGGCAGCGAGCAGACGTAGGGCTGGTGGGTGTGGCCACTGACGATCTGGTCGACCTCGGGGGTCATCTGGGCCGCGATCTGGGTGATCGGCTCCGAGATGCCCTCGCATCCCTGGTAGGTGCCTGTCTGGTAGCCGCCCTCATGCAGCAGCACGACGATGGCCTTGACGCCCTGCTTCTTCAGCACCTGGGCCTGCTGGTTGGCCGTCTGCACCTCGTCGCGGAACTCCACCGAGGAGACGCCCGCGGGGCTGACCAGAGTGGGCGTGGCCTCCAGGGTCATGCCGATGAAGCCGACCTTGGTGCCGGCGATGTTCTTGATGCTGGTCCCGGGCAGCAGCGTGCCGGAGCCGTCCTTCTTCACCACGTTGGCGGCCAGCCACTGGAAGTCCGCGCCCTGGTAGGGCTGGTCGGGGAAGTAGCAGCCGTCAGTCGGGTGGCAGCCGTCGTTCTGCATGCGCAGCAGCTCGTCGGTGCCCTCGTCGAACTCGTGGTTGCCCACCGAGCTGACGTCGAGGCCCATCGCGTTGAGCGACTCGACCGAGGGCTCGTCGTGGAAGAGCCCGGACAGGAACGGCGAGCCGCCGATCAGGTCGCCCGCGGCCACGGTGAGGCTGTTCCCGCCGGGGGCCTCGCCACGCAGCTCGGTGAGCTTGCTGGAGAGGTACTCCGCGCCGCCGACCGGCGTCTGCGAGGGGTCCAGCGTCGCGTTCAGCGGGGGATCGGTCGCCTCGAGGTGGCCGTGGTAGTCGTTGAACGAGAGCAGCTGGACCGAGGTGAGGTTGGGGTTGCCGCCCTTGCCCCCGGGGCGCTTGTCCTTGGCCGCCTGGGCGGGGACGCCGCCCAGGGCGGTGAACACAGCCAGGGAGCCCGCGAGGCCCAGACTCGCCAGACGCGTGGTGGTCGACTTCATCGGATGCCGTTTCCGTGAGATGTGAGCATGACCGGCTCACTGTACGTAGCCCGACGCGTCCGCGGTAGCACCGAATTGGTGAACTCCCCGCGACTGCCGATGGTCGAGTCGGCGCACTACCCTGCCGGTGTGCCCGCGACCACGCCGTACCTCGCTGTCGATGTGGCCCGCGTACGTCGCAACCTGGGCCGCGCCGCGGAGCGTGCGGCGGCCTCGGGGGTGTCGCTCCGGCCGCACGCGAAGACCCACAAGAGTCCCGAGCTGGCCTGGCTGCAGCTTCAGGCCGGTGCCGTCGGGGTCACGGTGGCCACCATCGGCGAGGCCGAGGTCTTCGCCCGGCACCGGGTCGACGACATCCTCATCGCCTACCCGCTCTGGGTGGACCGGCGCGCCGCGGACCGGCTGCGCGACCTGATGACCCGGGCCCGGGTGATCGTCGGAACCGACTCGGTCCCCGGGGCCGCCGCGCTCGGCAGGTTCCTCGGGCACACCCCGCTCGAGGTGCTGGTGGAGGTCGACAGCGGCCACCATCGCACCGGGTGCCCGCCCGAGGATGCCGGCGAGATCGCCGCCGCCGCCCACCGCGCAGGGGTGGACGTGCGCGGCGCCTTCACCTTCCCCGGCCACTCCTACTCCCCCGACGCCCTGCGCACGGCCGCCGAGGACGAGCGCCGGGCGCTGGCCGTCGCCGCGGACTCGCTGCGCGCCGCGGGCATCGAGCCGCGGGTGGTCAGCGGCGGCTCCACCCCGAGTCTGGAGGCCAGCCTGGACGATCCCGGCCCGCTGACCGAGCTGCGTCCGGGCGTCTACGCCGTGGGCGACGCCCAGCAGTGGGAGCTCGGCACGATGGGGCCCGAGGAGCTGGCTCTCACCTGCCGCACCACGGTGGTGAGCAACGCGGGCGGCCGGGCGGTGGTCGACGCCGGCAGCAAGATCCTCGGCGCCGACCGGGCGCCGTACTCCTCCGGCTTCGGCCGGGTCCCCGAGCGGGAGGAGGCGCGCATCGTGATGCTGTCCGAGCACCACGCGGTGATCGACTGGGCCGGCACTCCCCCACCGCCGGGCACGGTCATCGACATCGTCCCCAACCACGCGTGCAATGCGGTGAACCTGGTGGACACGTTGTACGTCGACCACGCCGGCGACGTGCGCGAGTGGCCCGTTGCCGCTCGCGGGCACAACTCCTGACTACGCTCGACCCATGTCTCGACGACTCCTCGCCGTCCTGTCCGCCAGCGCCCTGCTGCTCACCGCCTGTGGCAGTGAGAGCCCCGATGCGGCGGAGGACCCCGGCTCGGGTGGGTCGTCGAGCGAGAGCTCGGCCGCCTCGGAGTCAGCGTCGTCGTCGACGTCGGGGGGCGCCTGCCAGTACGCCTCCGACGGCCAGTCGCCGGCCAAGGAGGTCTCGCCCCCTCCCGCCGACCCGACCGTGAACGGCACCGTCCCCGTGTCCATCGAGACCAGCGCGGGAACGCTGAAGGCCACCCTGGACGCCGGCGGGACTCCGTGCACGGTGAACTCCTTCGTCTCGCTCGCCGAGCAGGGCTACTTCGACGGCACCTCCTGCCACCGGCTCACCACCAGCGGGATCTTCGTGCTCCAGTGCGGCGATCCCACCGGCAGCGGGATGGGCGGCCCCGGCTACAGCTTCGAGGACGAGCTGTCGGGCTCGGAGAAGTACGGCGCCGGCACCCTCGCGATGGCCAACGCCGGCCCGAACACCAACGGCTCGCAGTTCTTCATCGTCTACCAGGACTCCAGTGCCGGGCTGCAGCCGCTCTACAACGTCTTCGGACAGCTGGACAAGAAGTCGCTGACGACCGTGCAGAAGCTCGCGAAGAAGGGCACCGAGACCGGTCAGCCCGACGGCGCCCCCAAGACGCCGGTGGAGATCTCCGGGGTCACGGTCGGCTGAGGTCGCCCTGGTCGTAGTCCACCGGGGAGGGCAGCGCGACCGTCCGGCCGACGCTGCAGAGCCGGTCGCGGGTCTGCTCCAACGAGCGCGGCACGACGGCGCGAGCCGCGTCCCCCTCCTCCCCCTCGGGGAAGCGGATGTCGAAGGTGACCTTGAGGTCGGTCAGGTGGTTGCCCTGCTCGTCGCGGACCTTCACCCCCTCGGCACGGACGTCGAAGGTGACCGCCTCGGCACGCTTGCCGGTGATCAGGTCGACGTCGATGGCGCTGCAGCCGGCCAGGCCGGCGAGCAGCAGCTCGACCGGGCTGAAGTCGGGGTCGCCCCCGGACCCGATCGGGAGGACTCCGCCGCGGGCGTTCGTCGCCTTGTAGCGCCCCTCCCCGATGCGGGTCAGGTCCACCTGCCGGTGGCCCAGGGCGGGATTGGTCTCAGCTGCCTGCTCAGTCATGACGCCAGCCTGCCACGCGGGTCGTCGCGGGCAGGCGCGGTCTCGCGAGGCAGGCTCGACCGGGCAGGCTCGACCGGGCGGGGTCAGCGCCGGTGGGCGGCGAGGGCACGCAGGGACAGCCGACGGCCGCGTCGGGCCTCCACCTCGGTCTGCCGGATCGTCAGGTCATGCTCCGACAGGGCGCGGTGCCCCATGAAGTCGATGGCCTGGTGAAGCTGCGTGTCCATGATCTACCAACCCTCTCGACCGGCCTCGTCGCCGATCGTGACGTAATGAATGCTCGTCGTTATTGACTCTTACATTCTAGGGTCGTGATCAAGGGTCTCCGGCATCGTGGCGGACGTGATGTCCGACACCGGAGAGCCGGCCGGCGAGGGGTCAGCGCGGGCCGGCCGAGGCGGCGCAGCCAACGCATCGGGTGGCCCAGGGTCGGGCCTCGAGCCGGGCCTCGGCGATTGGATTGCCGCACACGACGCAGGTGCCCCAGGTGCCGTCGTCCAGCGCCGCCCGGGCGCGCCGTACCTCCTCCAGCATCGCGGTCAGCCGGTCGTGCGCGTGCACGGCGCTGAGCCGCTCGACGGCCATCGAGGTGCCGTCGCCGACCCGCTTGCCGAAGGAGATGTTGCCCATGTTCTGGTGGGGCGCGGTGAGCTCGGCGATCTCCTGCTCGAGCTGCTCCTCCTTGGCGTCCAGTGCCGCCCGCACCTGTTCGCGATCCTGGGTCTCCGACATCCCTCCAGCCTGCCACGGGGGCGTGTACGGCGTGGGCTGCGCGGGAGTGTCGGTGGCGGCTCCTAGGTTCTAGGTGTGCGCATCCTCCACACCTCCGACTGGCACCTGGGGCGGTCCTTCCACCGCGTCGGGATGCTCGACCACCAGGCGGCGTACGTCGACCACCTGCTGGCCGTGGTCGAGGCCGAGGACGTCGACGTGGTGCTGCTCTCCGGCGACGTCTACGACCGCGCCCTGCCCCCGGTCGACGCGGTGCGGCTCTTCGACGAGGCGCTGGCGCGGCTGTGCGCCTCGCGGGCCTCGGTGGTGGTCAGCAGCGGCAACCACGACTCGGCCCAACGGCTCGGCTTCGGCTCGCGGGTGATGGACGCCGCGGGCGTCTTCGTCCGCACCGGGCTGGAGCGGGTCGGCGAGCCGGTGCTCCTGGAGGACCGGTACGGCCCGGTCGCGGTGCACCCGCTGCCCTACCTCGACCCCGAGAGCGTGCGCGAGCCGTGGGGGCTGCTGCACCGCTCCCACGAGATGGCGCTGGGCGAGGCGATGGGCCGGGTGCGCAAGGACCTGGCGGGGCGGCGCCGGACCCGGTCGGTGGTGATGGCGCACGCCTTCGTGGCCGACGTCGAGGCGCGCGTGCAGGTGTCGGACTCCGAGCGGGACATCAGCGTCGGCGGAGTCAGCCTGGTGCCCACCTCGGTCTTCGACGGCGCCGACTACGTCGCTCTCGGGCATCTGCACGGGCGGCACACGCTGACCGACCGGGTGCGCTACAGCGGCTCCCCGCTGGCCTACTCCTTCTCCGAGCGGGACCAGACCAAGGGCTCCTGGCTGGTGGACCTGGCCGCCGACGGCTCGGTGGACGCCGAGTTCGTCCCGGCGCCGGTGCCGCGGCGGCTGGCCCGGTTGGAGGGCGAGCTGGAGGACCTGCTCGCCGACCCGGCGCTCGCCGCCGACGAGGACGCCTTCGTCCAGGCGGTGCTGACCGACCCGGTCCGGCCGGTCCAGGCGATGGAGCGGCTGCGCCGGCGCTTCCCGCACGCGCTCTCGCTGGTCTTCGCACCCGTCGGGGAGCCGATGGCCGAGGTCCCCCGGGCCCGCACCGAGGGCCGGAGCGACCACCAGGTGACCCTCGACTTCGTGCGCGAGCTGCGCGGCGCCGAGGCCGGCGAGGCCGAGGCCGCTCTCCTGCAGCAGGCCGTCGACGCGTGCTGCCACGACCGGGAGCTCGACCATGCGGGCGGTGGCGGCGGATGAGGCTGCATCTGCTCGAGGCCACCGCGTTCGGGCCGTTCGCCGGCACCGTGCGGGTGGACTTCGACGAGCTGTCCGAGGCCGGGCTGTTCCTGCTCACCGGCCCCACAGGGTCCGGCAAGACCAGTGTCCTGGACGCCGTCTGCTTCGCGCTGTACGGCGACGTCCCCGGCGACCGTTCCGGCGCGCGCCAGCTCCGCAGCGACCACGCCGAGGCCACCACGGCACCGAGCGTGCGACTGGACTGCACCCTGGCCGGGCGGCGCTTCCGGATCGTCCGCTCCCCCGCCTGGCAGCGCCCGAAGAAGCGCGGCGAGGGCACCACGCCCGAGCAGACCCGGGTGACGCTGACCGAGCGCAAGGGTCGCTCCTGGGAGCCGGTCTCCACCCGGATCGACGAGGTGGGCCACCTGGTCACCGAGCTGCTCGGGATGACGCTGACCCAGTTCACCCAGGTGGCGCTGCTGCCCCAGGGCGACTTCCAGGCCTTCTTGCGGGCCGGCGCCGACTCCCGACAGAAGCTGCTCGAGCGGCTCTTCCGCACCGCCCGGTTCCGCGACGTGGAGCTCTGGCTGGCCGACCGGCGCCGCGAGCTCGGGCGCAGCTCCCAACAGCATGCCCAGCAGGTCGCCGGGCTGCTGGCCCGCTCCGCGGAGGTGCTCGACGTCGCGCTGCCCGCGACGTGGGCGGAGTCCGGGCCCGACGACGGCGCCGAGCCCACCCTGCCCGCCTGGCTGGAGGAGCAGCGGATCGCCTGTCAGGAGGCGACGGCCGTGGCCGGGGCCGCCCGTGAGGAGGCCGCCGCGGCGGCCACCGCGGCGGCCGGTCGGCTGCGCGCCGGCCAGGAGCTCGCCGAGCGTCGCCGGCGCCGCGCCGGGGCGCAGGAGGAGGCCGCCCGTCTCGACGCCCTCGAGCCGGACCAGCACGCACGTCGCGACCGGCTCGACGCGGGTCGGCGTGCCGCGCCGGTGGCAGCCCTCATCACCGCGGAGGAGGCCGCCCGGTCCCGGGCCGAGCGGGCCTCCGCGCGGGCGCGGACGCAGCGACGGCAGGCACTGGAGTCCGCCGCCGGCGTGCCCGCGCTGGGTGCCTCCCTCGACGATGCCCGCGCCCGGTGCTGGGGCGACGCGGCGCCGGAGGAGTCCGCTGCCGAGCTCGTGGCCCACGGCCGGCGGGAGGCGGGCCGACTCGCCGCCCGGATCCGCACCGCTCTGCCCCAGGAGGAGCGCCGCGCCCGGCTGGTCCGGGAGCAGGAGCGGGACCGGGACGAGCGCGCGGGGTTGGAGGAGTCGGTCGCCCGGCTCCGGGATCGCCGTACCTCCCTGCCGGAGCGGATCTCGCAGGCCCGCACCCGCGTCGAGGCCGCCGCGGCCGCCGACGCCCGTCTTCCGGCGCTGTCCGAGGCGACCTCCACCGCGACGACCCGGCTGAAGGCTGCCCGACGGGTCGTCTCCCTGCTCCCCGACCTGGAGGACGCGACCGCCGAGCGGGTCGCCGCGGTCCAGACGCTCCACGACCGCACCCAGCGCTGGCTGGACCTGCGCGAGGAACGGCTCGCCGGGATGGCCGCGGAGATCGCGGGACGGCTCGCCGCGGGCGCGGAGTGCCCGGTCTGCGGCTCCTCCCACCATCCCGCCCCCGCTGTGCCGGGCCCCGACGCTCCCGACGTGGCGGCCGAGCGGGAGGCTCGCCGCCTGGTCGACGACGCCGAGGTCGCCCGGGAGTCGGCGGCGGACCGGGAGCGCGGGCTCGCTCAGGCGCTGGCGGTCGCTCGCGAGCAGGCAGGGACGAACGACGCAGTCTCCCCGGATCTGGACTCGCTCACCTCTGCGCTCGAGGCGGCCACCGTCGAGGAGCGCCAGACGCGGGCGCTGGCCGACGGCCTCGACCCGGCCCGTCAGCGGCTCGCGGGGCTCGAGGAGGAGCTGCGCGCCGACCAGGAGCGGCTCGAGCAGGCGGCCCGCCGGGTCGAGGCACTGGAGGCCACCCTCGCCGGCCGCGAGCAACGGCTGGCGGAGATCGACGCCGAGCTGGCCGGGCTGCGCGGCGACTCCGACCTCGGCCTCCCGGCGCTCCTCGAGCAGGTCGAGGGGGTCGCTGCCGCGGCCGAACGGGCCGCGGAGGCGCACGCCGAGGCTCAGCACGCGGCGCAGAGCCTGCTCGATGCCAGCGAGCGCACCGAGGCGGCCGCCCGGGCCGCCGGCTTCCCCGACGTGGACATCGCGCGCTCGGCCGTGCTCGGCCCCGACGAGGGTGAGCGCCTGGAGGCCGCCCTCCGGGAGTACGACGACCGGCGGGCCGCCACGGCGGCCGTGCTCGCCGACGAGGAGCTGCTGGCGGCCAGCCGTGCCGCCGAGCCCGACCTGGACGCCCTCGCGGCCGACGACCAGCAGGCCGAGGCCCGGCTCGCCGCCGCGGTGCACGCCGACGAGACCGCCCGGCGCCGCAGGGACCGGATGACAGAGCTCGCCACCCGCCTGGAGCAGGAGCTCGACCGGTGGGCGCCGGTGCGGGAGCAGTACGCACTCACCGCCCACCTGGCGGCCTTCGCCGAGGGCAAGTCCGTGGACAACCGGCTGCAGATGCGCCTCTCGGCGTACGTCCTGGCGTTCCGGCTGGCGCAGGTGGTGGCGGCGGCCAACGAGCGGCTCTCCCGGATGAGCGACGAGCGCTACCTGTTGGAGCACACCAGCGCCCGCGGCGCCGGCGACCGCCGTGGCGGCCTGGGGCTGCGGGTGCGCGACGCCTGGTCCGGCACGACCCGCGACCCCGCGACGCTCTCCGGCGGCGAGACCTTCATCGTCTCCCTGGCCCTGGCGCTGGGGCTGGCCGACGTGGTCACCCACGAGGCGGGCGGGGCCCAGCTGGACACGCTGTTCGTCGACGAGGGCTTCGGGTCACTCGACCCCGAGACCCTGGAGGACGTGATGGAGACCCTCGACGGGCTGCGCTCGGGCGGCCGGGTCGTCGGGCTGGTCAGCCACGTCTCGGAGATGCGCGACCGGATCCCCGCGAAGGTGCTGGTGCGCAAGTCCCCCTCCGGCTCGACGCTGACCCAGGTCAACGCCTGACCCAGCGCCCACCCGCACCCTGGGCAACGCCCGCGCCCACGCCCCGCGAGGCCGGGGAGTGGGCGGGTCACTCCGAGAAGGCCTCCGGGGGCGGGCAGGCGCAGACCAGGTTGCGGTCGCCGTACGCCTGGTCGACGCGGGCGACGGGCGGCCAGTACTTGTCCGGGTCGATCCCGGCCGGGAAGACGCCGAGCTCGCGGTCGTATCCGCGCTCCCACTCCCCGACCAGCGCGCGGCTGGTGTGCGGGGCGTGGCGCAGCGGGGACTCCTCGGGGCTCCACTCCCCCGCACCGACCCGGTCGATCTCCGCGCGGATCGCGATCATCGCGTCGCAGAAGCGGTCCAGCTCGGCCAGGTCCTCGGACTCGGTCGGCTCGACCATCAGGGTCCCGGCCACCGGGAAGGACATCGTCGGGGCGTGGAAGCCGTAGTCGATCAGCCGCTTGGCGACGTCGTCCACGGTCACGCCGGTCTGCTTGGTGAGCCCGCGCAGGTCCAGGATGCACTCGTGCGCGACGAGCCCGTTCTCCCCGCGGTAGAGCACCGGGAAGGCGTCCTCGAGCCGGTGCGCGACGTAGTTCGCCGCCAGCACCGCCGCGGACGTGGCGTCGGTGAGACCGCGCGCCCCCATCAGCCGGATGTAGGCCCAGGAGATCGGCAGGATGCCGGCGGAGCCGTACGGCGCCGCGCTGATCGGCCCGATCCCCTCGCGCCGGTCCGCCTCGGGGTGCATCGGGTGGCTGGGCAGGTACGGCGCCAGGTGGGCGCGCACCGCCACCGGGCCGACGCCGGGGCCGCCCCCGCCGTGCGGGATGCAGAAGGTCTTGTGCAGGTTGAGGTGCGACACGTCGCCGCCGAACTCGCCGGGCCGCGCGTGGCCGAGCAGGGCGTTGAGGTTGGCGCCGTCGACGTACACCTGGCCGCCCGCCTCGTGCACGATCCGGGACAGCTCGGAGATGGTCTCCTCATAGTCCCCGTGCGTGGAGGGGTAGGTGACCATGATCGCGGCCAGGGTGTCGGCGTGCTTCTCGCACTGGGCCCGCAGGTCGTCGAGGTCGACCGAGCCGTCCTCGGTCGCCTTGACCACGACCACTCGCATGCCCGCCATGACCGCGGAGGCGGCGTTGGTGCCGTGCGCGGAGGACGGGATGAGGCAGACGTCGCGGCTCTCCTCGCCGCGGGCCTGGTGGTAGGCCCGGATCGCGAGCAGTCCGGCCAGCTCGCCCTGGCTGCCCGCGTTCGGCTGGATGGACACCGAGTCATAGCCGGTGACCTCGGCCAGCCAGCTCTCCAGCTCGGTGATCAGCCGGCGATAGCCCGCGGCGTCGTCGGCCGGGGCGAAGGGGTGCAGGTCGGCGAAGCCGGGCATGCTGACCGGCTCCATCTCGGTGGTGGCGTTGAGCTTCATCGTGCACGAGCCGAGCGGGATCATGCCGCGGTCCAGCGCGTAGTCGCGCGCGGAGAGCCGGCGCAGGTAGCGCAGCATCTGCGTCTCGCTGCGGTGCTCGTGGAAGACCGGGTGGGTCAGGAAGGGGGTCACCCGGCGCAGGTCGGCAGGCAGCGCGTCCTGCGCGTCGGGTACGTCGACCTCGGCGGGGTCGATGCCGAAGGCGCGCAGCACCGAGAGCAGCGTGGAGCGGGTGGAGGTCTCGGAGAACGACACCCCCACGTGGTCGGGGTCGACCAGGCGCAGGTGCAGCCCGCGGTCGCGGGCGGCGGCGACGACGGTCGCGGCCGATCCGGGGACCCGGACGGTGACGGTGTCGAAGAACCGGTCGGCGACCGGCTCCAGGCCGGCCTGCCGCAGCGCCGCCGCGAAGGTGGTGGCGTAGCGGTGGGCTCGGGTGGCGATCGTCCGCAGGCCCTCGGGGCCGTGGTAGACGGCGTACATCGACGCCACGACGGCCAGCAGCACCTGCGCGGTGCAGATGTTGGAGGTCGCCTTGTCCCGGCGGATGTGCTGTTCCCGGGTCTGCAGCGCCAGTCGGTACGCCGGCCGGCCCTCCGCGTCGACGGAGACTCCGACCAGCCGGCCGGGCAGGTGGCGCTCGAGGCCCTGGCGCACCGACATGAAGCCGGCGTGCGGGCCGCCGTAGAAGAGGGGAACGCCGAACCGCTGGGAGGAGCCGACGACGACGTCGGCGCCCAGCTCGCCGGGCGACTCCAGCACGGTCAGCGCCAGCAGGTCGGCGGCCACGACCGCCAGGCCGCCGCGCTCGTGCACGGCCTCGATCACCGGCCGCGGGTCGCGCACGGCACCGGAGGCGCCGGGGTACTGGATCAGCACGCCGCTCGGGTCGGCGGACAGGTCCTCGGGCAGGCCCTGGGAGAGGTCGGCGACGACCACCTCGATGCCCATACCGCGCGCCCGGGTGCGCACGACCTCGATGGTCTGGGGCAGCGCGTCGGCGTCGACCACGAACGGGCCGGCGGCCTTCCGGTTGGCGCGGCGCACCAGCGTCATCGCCTCCGCCGCGGCCGTCCCCTCATCCAGGAGTGAGGAGTTCGACGTGTCCAGCCCGGTGAGGTCGCCGACCATGGTCTGGAAGTTGATCAACGCCTCGAGCCGGCCCTGGGAGATCTCCGGCTGGTAGGGCGTGTAGGCGGTGTACCAGCTGGGGTCCTCCAGCACGTTGCGTCGGACCACCGGCGGCGTGACGGTGCCGTGGTAGCCCAGGCCGATCATCGCCTCCGCGGGCCGGTTGAGGCCGGCGATCCGGCGCAGCTCGACCGAGGCCGCACGCTCGCTGACCGGCGCGGGGAGCTCCAGCAGCGCGTCGCTGCGGATACCGCCGGGCACCGCCGCCTCCATCAGGGCGTCCAGCGTCGGGTGACCGACGAGCTTGAGCATCACCTCGACGTCGTCGAAGGTCAGCCCGATGTGCCGCTGCTCGAAGGGCATCGCGGCGTCGAGCTCGGTGAGGGTGCGGTCGTCGGCGAACATGGGGCGGGCTCCTTAGTCGTCGTCACTCGACATCGGTCGCCTCCCCCTCTGTCACGGCGTCGCTCCAGAGTTGCCTGGTCCGCGTGGTCCTGGCGCCTGAGAGGTTCCGGGGAGGAATTGCCCCTTCGGCACTCCGTCACCGGGCCGGGCGGGCCGTGGTGCGGAGACTCTCCCACGCGGGATCGTCGGCAGGGTCGAATCTACCAGCACTCACCCAGTACGGCGGGCGGCGCGGCGCTGCGCCAGCTCGTCGCCGGCGCTCGGGGCGGCTTCCTCCGCCGCCAGGGTGCGCTCGGAGGGCAGCGCCGCGAGCGAGCCCTCGATCTCGCGCCAGACGCCGCCGATGGCGATGCCGAAGACCCCCTGGCCGCCCTGGAGCAGGTCGATGACCTCGTCGTTGCTGGTGCACTCATAGACCGAGGCGCCGTCGCTCATCAAGGTGACGCGGGTGAGGTCGTCGGTGCCGCGCTCGCGGAGGAACTGGACCGCGGAGCGGATCTGCTGCAGCGAGATGCCCGCGTCCAGGAGCCGCTTGATCACCTTGAGGATCAAGATGTCGCGGAAGGAGTAGAGCCGCTGCGAGCCCGAGCCCTTGGCGCCCCGGACGCTCGGCTCGATCAGGCCGGTGCGGGCCCAGTAGTCGAGCTGGCGGTAGGTGATGCCGGCGGCGTTGCAGGCCGTGGGGCCGCGGTAGCCGGTGTCGCTCGGCAGCGGGGAGAGCTCGTCGGTGAAGAGCAGGCCCTGCTCGTCCGCCAGCTGGGCGCCGCGCTCGTCGGCCGCGTCCTGTGCGGGCTGTCCGTTCTCGTTCACTGCCACTGATCCTCCGTCGACCTACTCCGTTGACCGTAACTCCCGGGGGTGGGAAACCTGGAGTCTGTGGAGCGGGAGCACCACAGCGGTGGAGTTACAACGAAGACACTTCACGGTAGGTCGCCACCGGGGATTGGTCAACGCGACGACCCGGCGTGTCACAACCCTCAACCTCAGGTTGAGAGTGAGGGTTCAGCTCTCCCCCGACCCGCTCTCGAAGTCCTCCGGCGTCACGTGGTCGAGGAACTCGCGGAAGCGCTCGACCTCGTCCTCCTGCTCAGCGGGGACCGCCAGCCCGGCGTCGTCCAGGACGCCCTCGTCGCACACGATCCGGGCGCCGGTGCGCAGGGCCAGCGCGATCGAGTCCGAGGGCCGCGCGCTCACCTCGACGCCGGAGCCCAGCACCAGGGTGGCGTAGAAGACGCCGTCGCTCATGTCGGTGATCCGCACCTCCGCCAGCGGGTTGCCGGTCGCCTCCAGCACGTCCTTGAGCAGGTCGTGGGTCAGCGGCCGCGGCGGCACCACGCCCTGCTGGGCGAACGCGATCGCGGTCGCCTCGACGGCGCCGATCCAGATCGGCAGGTAGCGGTCGCCGGACACCTCGCGCAGCAGCACGATGGGGTTGTTCGAGGGCATCTCGACCCGGACTCCGATGACGTCTACTTCGCGCACGTCACCAGCCTACTCGCGCCCTCACGGACACCGGCCGGGCCGCCCGGAGGGTCAGGTCTTCAGGCCGGCCTTGACCAGGGTCGCGTGGAGCTTCACCGAGAGCGCCGCCATCTCGCTGACCGCCTCGTCCGCGCGGGCGCCGGCCGTCTCCCCGCGACCCCGGCGCAGCGGCGCGACGACCTGCTCCACGAGGCCGACCTCGCGATCCGCCGCGGTCTTGAAGGCACGCAGGTGACGCGGCTCGAGGCCGAAGTCGGCGAGCTCGCGGGCGGTCTGGGCGATGACCAGCGCGTCGGAGTCGTAGTGCCCGGTGCCCGGCAGCGGCCGGACCAGGCCGAACTGCTCGAGCTGGCCCAGGAGGTCCTCGTCGACCTCGGCCAGCTTCAGCAGCTCGCGCCGCGAGACCCGCAGGTCGCTGCGCCGCCGGAACGTCTCCGCCGGCGGCATGCCGTCGGCGGCGATGGCGACCTTGGGGACGACGGGGACGGTGGACTCGATCTCCGGAGGCTCCAGCCCTCGGTCCATCGCGTCCAGATGCTCGCCGATCACCTTCAGCGGCAGGTAGTGGTCGCGCTGCATCCGGGCGATGTAGCGCAGTCGCTCGACGTCCGCGTCGGAGAACTTGCGATAGCCGGCCGCCGTACGCTCGGGCTTGACCAGGCCCTGGTCCTCCCAGAACCGGATCTTGGGGATGGTCACCCCGGGGAACTCCTCACGCAACAGCTCCAGGACCTGCCCGATGTTGCGTCGGGCCCCCGAGCCGGCGGCTCTCTCCGCGCCCATGCTCAGTCCTGGCGGTGTCCGACGAAGAAGACGAGGCGGTACTTCCCGATCTGCACCTCGTCGCCGTCCTTGAGGTCCACGGAGTCGATCCGGTCCCGGTTGACGTAGGTGCCGTTGAGGCTCCCGGAGTCGCTGACGGTGAACTTCTCCCCGGCGCGGTGGAACTCCGCGTGCCGCCGGGAGACGGTCACGTCATCGAGGAAGATCTCGCTGTCGGGGTGCCTCCCGGCCTTGACCACGTCGGTGTCGAGCAGGAAGCGGTTGCCGGCGCCCGGCCCCCGCTGCACCACCAGCAGGGCGTGGCCGGGCGGGAGCGCGTCCACGGCCGCGGCGTCGACCGGGTTCAGCCGGTCGGAGGATGCCTCGACCTTCTCCGGCACCGCGAAGGTGTGCGTGGAGGTGGTCTCGGTGCGGCTCTCCGCCGCGGGGGCGTCCGCGGTGACCAGGCGGGTGCCGCACTGGGAGCAGAACCGCGCGTCGGCGGGGTTCTGGTTCCCACAGTTCGTGCAGAACGGCATTCAAGTCTCCTGGGATGGCAGGTCGGGGGGTTGCACCCTCACGTGCGGGCTGAGCGTGAGGGAATGTGCGCCGAACCTATCAGCCGGCGGGTGAGGATTTCAGCCGTCCAGGGAGCCCTGGTAGTCCGCGCTGCTCATCAGCCCGTCGACGGCGCTCGCGTCGGTGGGGACGATCTCGAACAGCCAGCCCTCGCCGTACGGGTCGTTGTTCACCAGCTCCGGCGTGGCGTCCAGCGCGTCGTTGCGGGCCACGACCTCCCCCGCGAAGGGCGCGTAGACGTCACTGACCGACTTGGTGGACTCCAGCTCGCCGCAGGCCGCGCCGGCCTCGACCGTGTCGCCGACCTCCGGCAGGGAGACGTAGACGATGTCCCCGAGCTGGTCCTGGGCGTAGTCGGTGATCCCGATGCGCACGGACCCCTCGGCGGTTCCGGGCTGGCGCACCCACTCGTGCTCGGCGGTGTACTTCAGGTCCTCGGGGTACACAGGTGACTCCTCCGTCGTCGATGGTCGCGGCTGCCGGGTCGGCTGCTCGGCAGGCTACTGCCCGGAGTCGGGCTGCGCGTAGTCAGGTCGCGTGCCCGGCACGACCGAGGCGATCTCCACCCGCTCCAGCTGCTCGACCTCGACGGTGGCGCCGTCGTCGTCGCGCAGCTGCTCCAGGGGGCCGCGGGGGAACTTCAGGCCCTCCTCGAGCGTGACCGGGTCGCCGATGACGTCGATGACGTACGGCGCCTCCAGCGGCTGCCCGTCCACCTCGACGCCCAGCGACCCGGTCGCGAACGAGGTGCTGGCGACCGCACGGATGCGGTCGTTGAACTCCATCGCCTCCGCGTCGGCGGTGCGCAGCTCCTGCACCATGTCCAGGAGGCTGTTGAGATCGACCGGCTGGTCACCGGGAGTGATGGTGATCCGCAGTCCCGGACCCGATACCGGGACCGTCCCGGCCAGGATCGCGAGGTTGTCTGCGGCCCGTCGCGCGGCGATCACCGCGGCCTCCTTGTCACCGGAGGCGCTGCGCAGCTGGTCGCGCGTCTCGATCAGCACCGCGATCTCGCGCTGCGCACGCTGGGTGGCCGTCGAGAGCGAGTCCAGGAGGTTGACCAGATCCTGCTGGCGGTAGTTGGCGTAGGTGTTCTCGACGTCGTTGGAGTGCGCCTGGGTGACCGCCGCGAAGCCGAGCCCGGCCAGCAGCACGCCGACCAGGAGCTGAGACCGGGTCGGCTTCAACAGGCCGCGGCGCAGGCGCTCGCGGGCGTCCGGCCGGCTCGACCGGCCATCGGGCGGGTCGCCGGGCCGGGCCTCCGCGGCCGGGTCAGGCATGGAAGACATGGCGCCGGATCGCGGCGACGTTGGAGAAGATCCGGATCCCGAGCACGACGACCACGCCGGTGGAGAGCTGCTCCCCCACGCCCAGCTGGTCGCCGAGGAAGACGATCGCGGCGGCGATCACCACGTTGGACAGGAAGGAGACGACGAAGACCTTGTCGTCGAAGAGGTCCTCCAGGTGGGCGCGCAGGCCGCCGAAGGCCGCGTCCATGGCCGCGACCACCGCGATCGGCAGGTAGTTCTGCAGCGCGGGAGGCACGTCGGGCTGGAAGACCAGGCCGAGCACCACGCCCAGCACCAGTCCGATGACCGCGATCACGGCGTCACCTCCTTCTCCACTCGTCCCCTCAACCCTTCCACGGCGTAGAGCGGGGTGCGGACCCGGGCTGCCGGGAGGGTCAGGCCCTGGACATTCTGCATCCTCCACCGGAAGCCCAGCTGGTCCGCCATGCCGATCCAGGCGTTCCCGCGCTCGCTGGCCAGCAGGTCCGACTGCAGGGTGTCCGGGTCGCCGATCGCCTCGACCACGTACGGCGGGGACAGGGGGCGGGAGTTCACGTTGATCGCGTTGCCCGAGTTGCGGATCGGGCTGAGCACGGTGAGCCGCTTGCCGTTGATCGCGATCGCCTCCGCTCCCGCTCCCCACAGCGCGTCGGTCAGCATCGCCAGGTCCTCGTCCCGCACCGCCTCGAGCGGGTCGCCGCTCGGTGAGTCGTCGACGGTGACCCGCACCCCGGGGCCCCGGGCGGCGGCGAAGCCGCTGCCCAGCCCGAGCCGCTCCTCCCGGGAGCGCCACTCGCGCAGGCGCCGCGACAAGGTGTCGTCCTCGCGGTCCAGCCGGGCGACATCCGCCTGCAGCTCACCGACCTGCCGCTGGAGCCTGGACACCGAGGACCGCTCATGCTCGATCCGCTCGACCAGGGCAGACCGGTTGGTCTCCTCCTGCTCGGCGAAGCGGACGTTCTGGACGAAGGCGGTGGCGACCAGCAGGCCGAGCAGGAGCAGCGCCACGACGGTGACCGCCCGGCGCGAGGGCGGACGCGGCTCGCTGCCGTCGCCGCGGGCGCGCGCGTGCTCGGCGTACTCGTCGTCGACCGCGGAGATCCGGACCCGCTCCAGCAGCGGCATCGTGACGTGTGCCGGCAGCGGCCGGTCGGCGCTCCGTGGGGCGGAGGACCTGTCAGGCACGGCGGCCCTCCCTCCGGTCGTCCCGGCTCAGCGGCGGCGTCTCGCGGACCAGCTTGGCGACCTGCCATGCGTAGAGGACCCCGGCCCACCAGTACAGGCCCAGACCCCAGAGGGCGAAGGCCCAGCCGAAGACGTTGGCGAGCGTGGCCAGGGTGCCCTGGCCGTCGCCGAAGAAGAGAAGCGGGAAGGCGTAGAGCAGGTTGAAGGTCGCCGCCTTGCCGAGGAAGTGCACCGGCAGGGCGCTGTAGCCGCGGGTCCGCAGGATCGGCACCAGACCCCACAAGAGCAGGTCGCGCAGCGGGATCGCCAGGGCCACCCACCACGGGATCACGTCGCGCAGCCACAGCCCCAGCACGGCGGCGAGGATGTAGAGCCGGTCCGCGACCGGGTCCAGGATCTCGCCCACCCGCGAGCGCTGGTCGAGTCGGCGCGCGAGCCAGCCGTCCAGATAGTCGGTGAACCCCGAGACCATGAGGACCACCAGGGCCCACAGGTCCTCCTCCGGGCCGAGGACCAGCCAGAGGAAGAGGGGCACGCCGGCCAGCCGGAGCATGCTGAGGGCGTTGGGCACGGTCCACACGCGCGAGGACACGCTCACGGTCTCCGGCAACGCTGCTTCCTGGTCCGTCCTGGGTCATCCCGGTGATGCGGGCTGGCCACACCCTAGCCGGACCCCGCACCGTCCGGGGTCAACGGTGTCGCGAGAGCGGCAGTCCATCGAAAGTGCTGCGAAACCCCTACTTTGGTTCTAGGCTCGTGGTTGCCCCTCACGGAGTCGCCGACGGCGGCCGTCCATCCCTCAGATCTCCCCCGGAGTCTCGCCGTGACCACCGCCTCCCCCTCCCGCCGGTTCGTCCTGGCCGGCGCCGCGGGCGCCGCCGGAGCGGCCGCGGTCACCACCGTCGCTGCCCCAGCCGAGGCGGCGTACGTCCCCCGCACCTGGACCGGCGGCCCGGCCCTGCTGCCGGCCGCCGAGCGACACCTCGTGACCCGCTTCTCCGGCGGGCTCACGCCGGCGCTGGCGACCGAGGTCCGCAACGCCGGCGGCGGGCGGGCCTGGTTCGAGAGGCAGCTGGAGCCCGGCTCGATCGACGACAGCGCGGTCACCGCCATCGACACCTGGTGGCCGGACCTGGCCAGGGACCCTGCCACCTTGTGGCAGCGGCAGATCGGCAACGTCCGCGGCGGATGGGAGGTCATGGCCGACTACCAGCGCTGGGTGCTGATGCGCCGCATGCGCAGCCGCCGCCAGGTGCTGGAGACGATGACCGCCTTCTGGGAGAACCACTTCAACGTCACCGCGAACGGCGACAACGCCTTCGTGCACCGGGTCGGCTACGGCCAGACGATCCGCAAGCACGCCCTGGGGCGGTTCGCCGACCTGCTCCGTGCCGCGGCCACCCACCCCGCGATGCTGATCTACCTGGACAACGCCATCTCCACCAAGGCGCACCCGAACGAGAACCTCGGCCGCGAGCTGCTGGAGCTGCACACCGTCGGCCGAGGCAACTACGACGAGGACGACGTCAAGGACTCCGCTCGGATCCTGACCGGGTGGCGGGTGGACGTCCGCAACACCTGGGACCCCTTCTACTCCGCCCCCGACCACTGGACCGGGGCCGTGTCGGTGATGGGGTTCTCCGACGCCAACGCCGTCGCCGACGGGCGGGCCCTGACCGAGCGCTACCTGGACTACCTGGCGCGGCACCCCGCCACCGCCCGGAGGGTCGCTGGCCGCCTGGCGGTCAAGTTCGTGCAGGACGACCCGCCGTCCTCGCTCGTCGACCGGCTGGCCGCGGCCTACCTCGCCGCCGACACCGACATCGCCGCGGTGTTGCGCGAGCTGGTCGCCACGCCGGAGTTCGCCGCGGCCCGCGGGCGCAAGGTCCGCGACGCCTTCGAGGACCTGGTGGCCACGCATCGCGCGCTCGGAGTCTCCCTCCAGGCACCCACGGGACCGAACTCGGCGGCCAACGCGATGCTGTGGAAGGCCAACAAGATGGGCGGCATGCCGCTGGCCTGGCCGCGGCCCGACGGGCATCCGATCG
The DNA here is from genome assembly GCF_019931675.1 of Nocardioides rotundus. Taxonomy (GTDB): domain Bacteria; phylum Actinomycetota; class Actinomycetes; order Propionibacteriales; family Nocardioidaceae; genus Nocardioides; species Nocardioides rotundus. The sequence goes on along the minus strand of NZ_CP082922.1, from coordinate 1,629,060 downwards.
CTGACGCCGCCTGGTGCTCCTCCTCCCGGGTGCTGGCCAGCCTGGAGCTGCACTGGGAGATGTCCGGCGGCTACTGGCCCAAGCAGGACATCCGCTACCGCGCGGGGACCTCCTGGCTTCCACAGCGGCGGATGCGTTTCGACGTCCTGGTCGACGCGCTGTCGCGCCGCCTGCTGCACCGCCCGTCCACCTCCGTGCTGCTCCAGGCCTGCTGCGAGGCGCTGGACCTGACGCCCGGGACGATCATCACCCGCACCCACCGGGCCGTCACCTACGACAACGCCCGCCTGCTGACGACCTTCCTCGACTCCCCCGCCTTCCTCTCCCGGTGACGACCATGACGACCTCCCCGAACGACGACGCCTGCTGCACCGAGTACGCCCGGATGTCGCGTCGCAGCCTGTTCCGCGGTGCCGCCGCGCTGGCCGGTACGACGACCGCGTTCGGCGGCGCCGTGCTGACTGCCTCGCCGTCCGCCGCGCTGGCCCCGGCCCCCTCGGTGCTGGTGGTGCTGTCCCTCCGCGGGGCGGCCGACGGTCTCTCGCTGGTGGTGCCGCACGGCGACGCGGCGTACTACAAGGCGCGGCCGCGGATCGCCGTACCCGCCGACCAGCTGCTCGCCCCTGACGGCTTCTTCGGCCTGCACCCGCGGCTCGCCCCGCTGCTGCCGCTGTGGGAGCGCGGCGCGATGGCCGCCGTCCACGCCACCGGCCTGCCCGCTCCCAACCGATCGCACTTCGCCGCCATGGAGGAGCTCGAGGACGCGGCTCCGGGGTCGACCACCCGCGTCGGCTGGCTCAACCGGCTGATCGGTCTGGACGCGATCGACTCCCCCTCCCAGGCGATCAGCCTCGCCGGCAACCTGCCCACCTCGCTCTACGGTCCCGCAGCGGCGCTGTCGACCAACGCCGTCGACGACCTCGAGGTCGCCGGCGACAACAAGTGGGTGCGCCGCAACGGGCGGATGCGCTCGCTGAGCACGATGTGGCAGGGCGAGCCGACCCCCCTGGGCGTCGGCGCCCGCTCCGCCTTCCGCACCGTCAAGGAGCTCAACCCGGTCCTGTCCACGGGGGCCGCGCCCGCGCATGGCGCCGTCTACCCCGCCGGCGACCTCGGGAGGGCGCTGGCCGCGGCGGCGCGGATCATCCGGGCTGATGCCGGAGTCTCCGTGCTCACCGTGGACCACGGCGATTGGGACATGCACTCCAACCTCGGCACCCTGCGAGGTGGACGGATGGTCGAGAACGCCGGGGAGCTGGCGGCCGCGCTGCACGCGTTCTTCACCGACATCGGGCTCTATGCCGGCAGCGCCGTCGGCTCCAAGGTCACCCTCGTGGCCCTCAGCGAGTTCGGACGCCGGGTGCAGGAGAACTCCAACCAGGGCCTGGACCACGGCTACGGCAACGTCATGCTGCTCGCCGGCGCCGGCGTCCGTGGCGGCTACCACGGCCGGTGGCCCGGCCTGGCCAACGACCTCAACGCCGACCTCACCGTGACCACGGACTACCGCAGCGTGCTGGCCGAGGTGGTCGCGCGTCGCTTCGACGCCTCGACCGCATCGGTGTTCCCGGGGTTCTCCCCCACCTCCGTCGGCGTCATGCGGGCCTGACCCGACCCCGGACAGATGTCCCGCACCCCGCCCGGGGGCTGGTGTGGGTGCGGGACATCGACTGCCCCGACGGGACGTCGTACGTTCCGTGGAACCGCTCCCCCGGAACGCGACGTCAGGCCGGGGGCAGGGTGCGGCGCTCGGAGAGCAGCGGCTGCGCGGTCTGGACCTCCCGCGCGGTCGGCCGCCCGGCGTAGTCGACGCCGGGGTAGCGGCCGAACTGCTCCCCCAGGGCCAGGTCACGCTCGGCGTCGGCCGCGTCCAGCATCGCCAGCACCTGCGGCGGCGTCGGCCACCGGTCCGCCAGGTCGCTGCCCGCCGGCAGCGGGGAGCTGAAGAACGCGTCGCGGGGCCGGAAGAAGATCCGCCCGGGCCGGCTGCGGTCCATCAGCGCGTGTGCGCGCCAGGTCAGCACCGGGTGGCTGGAGCGCCAGTTGGCGATGTGCACCCACAGTCCCCGCTCGGTCACCGCGCGGTCGGCCATCTCGAAGACGTTCACGTCGGCGTTGAGGTACTTCCCACCGGCCAGGACGGCGATCACCCCGGGCGCCCCGTCCGGCTGGCGGGCGTAGCCGAAGTTGTCGGCGGTGTACTCCTGGGAGCGGGAGAGCGCCGGGCCCAGCTGCGGGATCGGGCCGAGCAGGTTGGTGAAGATCAGTCGGAGGTAGCTGACGTGCCCGGCGGCGATGTGCCCGACCTCGTGGGAGATCACGAAGCGCAGCGCCTCGGGGTCACGGACCCGGCCGCCGATCTCGAAGAGGTCGGAGTTGATCGCCACCAAGCGGCGGAAGCCGTGCCCGGAGGCGAACGCGTTGATGACGCCGGAGCCGGAGACGACGTACGCGTCGGGCACCTTGCGCAGGCCGAACTGTGCCGCCGCCGCGACCACCATCCGGTAGCCCTCGGGGAACTGCGTGGGAGACATGCGTACGCCGTTGGCGCGCTGCCCGGCGTAGGTCATGGCTCGGAGGACCCAGATGATGATGGGCAGCGCGCCGAGCACCAGGAACGTCTGCACGGCGGGGTCCTGGGTGTTCAGTTGGGCGGCCCCGGCTCCGCCGGAGCCGATCGATGCCAGCGTCGCGACGAGGAGCGTCGCCCAGAGCAGGTAGACCAGCAGGGTGACCACGACCCCGACCCCGAGCAGGACCAGTTCGGCCGGGTGCCGGAGCCCCTTCTGACCGAAGAAGCCGTGGACCGTGGCGCCGTTGAACATTCGCGGCGGCGGTATCTGTGCCGACATCTCTCCCCCTCGCTCACGCGTGCAGGTGCGTCAACCTAGCCGAGTTCCCGCGCCAGGTGGCGGACCAGCATGCAGAACGCCCCTGACCTGCGCGAGCAGGCCAGGGGTTCCCCGACGAGAGCAGAGTCCCACGCTCCCACTCCTGCCAGGGCATCAGGGGCCAGCCCACCACGCGGGCAGACCGGGGCAGGGTGTCACGAGCCCGCAGAAGATCGACTGATACCGATCGCCACTCATGGCAGGCTCCCAGCATGAACGAGACCCAGGTGCAGTTCTCTGTCCGCCCCTCGAAAGCCGAAGAAGTCGCCATCCGCACGGAACTCGCCCAGGGGATCCGCTCGCCCACCGCCGACAAGGTCCGCCTGCGGTTGATGCAGGACCGTGCACGACTTCTCACAACGTTCGCACATCCTGACGTACCTCCCACGCGGCGCGAACTCCTGGCCGTCCTCCTGGATGACAACCGAAAGGCACTGGACTCGCTCGAATCTGAGATTCGCGCGGCAGTCGACGCCAAGCACTTCAGAGTGATGGAGCAGTGTGCAACCCTCAGCAACGACATCGCAGCGTCGGCCACAAAGCAGGCAGCGTCATTGAAGGTCGCAACCTGGGTCTTGGCGGCCGCCACCATCGTTTTGGCGATTGCCACGATCGTGCTCATCATCGTGACTGCTGCTACATAGCGGCCAACCAACAGAACCCTCCTCGTCAGCCTGGGACAAGAGCTGGGAAAGGCTCGCTCTCTGGCAGCCACGTCGCGGCCAAGACGAGCCGCAGCAAGCGAAGACAGGCCCAACCTGTCGGGGTGCTTGTCAGCCGTGCGCCCCATCAGGAGCCCGTGGACCCCTGCCCCTGCTCGTCCTGTTCTAGTTCCGGCGCACTCCTTCGGCGGACTGCTCTCATGGTCGGATGTAGACCAGGATCAGGCTGTCGTACGAGCGCATCGGCACCGAGTGGTCGTGGGTCACGAAACGGTCATCTAGGACACCAAGCCCACTGCCGGGCCGAGGACGCTGGCCCTTACGCCATGGCAACGTCGCAGCGCTGCCGTACGTCCGCGTCATAAGACCGGAACGCCGGGCCGGGTCCACCTACCGGGACACCGGGCTGGTCGCTGTGGACATCCTTGGGCCCGTAACACCTCGGGGGCACTCGACTGCTTCAAGATGCTGGGGCGCCCGTGACGCGCTTGCACGACGCCAGGCACGACCTGCCGGGTCGCACCTGTTGGATCATGGCGTCCACTGCCTCGTGAGCGAGGTCCTGGGCCATCCCAGCGTGACAATCACAACGTCCGTTCTGTCCCAAGCCGTATAGGACAGCACCACCCCATGACCGCATCCGCCAGGCAGCTGTGGCGGCCGGTCCGTGACACCCAAGGGCCTGGAACGGGATCAGGGGCCGCTCCAGCCTCTGCTGAAACGGCCCCTGACCTGCATCGTTCTTCGGTCGGGCTGACAGGATTTGAACCTGCGACCCCTTGACCCCCAGTCAAGTGCGCTACCAAACTGCGCCACAGCCCGATGCTCTGGGAGCACGGGAACACTACCGCAGGAGGGGCGGCGACCCGGAATCGGGCCACCCCGCGGCGACCATGGAGTCCTGCTGTCACCTGATGACCGTCAGGCTCCACGGTCGGCATCCCGGGTCAGCGCTTGCGCTTCTCCCGCGGCCGCTGGTTCAGCACGATCGGCGTGCCGACGAAGCCGAACTCCTCGCGCAGCCGACGCTCGATGAAGCGCTCGTAGCCCTGATCCAGCTTGCCGGTGGTGAAGAGCACGAACGTCGGCGGCCGGGTGCCGGCCTGGGTGCCGAAGAGCACGCGGGGCTGCTTGCCGCCGCGGACCGGGTGCGGGTGCTCGGCGACCAGCCGGCCCAGGAACGCGTTGAGCGCCCCCGTCGGGACCCGGGTCTCCCAGCCGGCCAGTGCCTTCTCCAGCGCCGGGACCAGCCGGTCCACGTGCCAGCCGGTGCGGGCGGTGATGTTGACCCGCGGCGCCCAGCGCACCTGCACCAGGTCGCGCTCGACCTCGCGCTCGAGGAAGCGACGGCGCTCGTCGTCGACCAGGTCCCACTTGTTGAACGCGATCACCAGCGCGCGCCCGGCGTCGCGGACGGTCTGCAGGATCCGCAGGTCCTGCTCGGAGATGGACTGCTCGGCATCCAGCACGAGGACGGCGACCTCGGCGCGGTCGATGGCCGTCGCGGTGCGCAGCGAGGCGTAGTACTCGTGACCGGACGCCTCCTTGACCCGGCGGCGGATGCCCGCGGTGTCGATGAACCGCCACCACTCGCCCCCGAGCTCGACCAGCTCGTCGACCGGGTCGACGGTGGTGCCGGCCACGTTGTCGACCACCACGCGCTCCTCACCGGCGAGCCGATTGAGCAGCGAGGACTTCCCGACGTTGGGCTTGCCGACGATCGCGACCCGGCGCGGCCCGTCCTCCTCCGGCTCGGCCTCGGGCGGCGGGTCCGGCAGCGCGGCGAGCACCGCGTCGAGCAGGTCGCCCGAGCCGCGGCCGTGCAGCGCGGAGACGGGGTAGGGCTCCCCCAGGCCGAGGTTCCACAACGCGTGCGACTCGGCCTCGGTGCGCGCGTCGTCGACCTTGTTGGCGGCCAGCACGACGGGCTTGCCGGACTTGCGCAGGATGCGTACGACGGCCTCGTCGGCGTCGGTGATCCCGACCGTGGCGTCCACGACGAACAGCACGGCGTCGGCCAGCGACACCGCCACCTCGGCCTGCCCGGCGATGGCGTGCGCCATCCCCCGGGCGTCGGGGTCCCAGCCGCCGGTGTCGACCACGGTGAAGGCACGGCCGTTCCACAGGGCGTCGTAGGGCACCCGGTCGCGGGTGACGCCGGGGACGTCCTCGACGACCGCCTCGCGCCGGCCGATCATCCGGTTGACCAGGGTGGACTTGCCGACGTTGGGCCGGCCCACGACGGCCAGCACGGGAACGGGTCCCGCGGCCTCGGTGGTCTCGTCCTGCTCGGTCATGGTGTGGCTCCTTCCGCGGCCTCCAGGCCGGGGCGGTTCTCGGTGTCGCCCGCGGGCAGCGGACCCGGCAGCTCGCGGCCGGTCACCCTGCGGGCGTGGTCCAGGTGGGCACGCAGGTGCCGCTGGAGGGACAGGCTGGCGTCGTACACCCGGGCCCGGCCGCGCGGGAACGGCACGGCGGCGACCCGCCACGGCGTACCGAACACGATGTCGACCCGGCTCCCGGCGGCGGGCAGCGACCGACTGGACGCGCCCGGCTCGCGGACGCCGAACTGGACGACCGGCACGACCGGAGCGCCGGTGGCCAGCGCGAGGTAGGCCGCGCCGCCGCGCATGGTCGTGAAGTCCCCCGCTCCGCGCGTGCCCTCGGGGAAGACGCCGACGACGTCGCCGTCCTCCAGCACCCGCAGTGCCTGCTTGACCGCGCGGGGGTCGGGGTGGAGGCGGTCCAGCTCGATCTGGCCGGAGGCCGCCAGGAACGCCCCGAGCCGTCCCCGGAACATCTCGGCCTTGGTCCACGCATGCACCGGCCGCGGGGCGTAGATCGCCAATAGTGGGCCGTCCAGGAAGCCGGTGTGGCTGCAGGCGAGCACCACCGGACCCTCGCGCGGCACCTCGGCGGCTCCGTGCACGGCGACGTCGTAGCGCCGGCGCAGCAGCCACTGGGCGATCGGCCGCAGTCCGTGCAGCAGCGCGGTCGGCGGATGCTCGACCCCCGCGGCCGGGGACCGGGACAGCCTCGGCGTGGTCACCGGGCCGCCTCGACCAGCTCCACCACCCTGGCCACCACCTGCTCGAGCGTGAGGTCGGTGGTGTCGATGTGCACCGCCCCGTCGGCCTGCACCAGCGGCGAGGCCTCCCGGGTGGAGTCGATCCGGTCCCGGTTGAGCAGGGACTCCTGGGTCCGCCCCAGGTCGCTGCCCCCCTCCTCCGCGGACCGGCGTGCCGCCCGCGCCGACGGGTCGGCGGACAGGTAGACCTTCACCTGCGCCTCGGGAGCCACCACGGAGCCGATGTCGCGGCCCTCGACGACCATGCCGACGCCGTCGGCCACAGCGGCGCTGATGGCGGAGCGCTGCAGGAGCAGGAGGCGCGCCCGCACGTCGGGTACGGCGGACACGGGGCTGACCGCGGCGTTCACGTCCGCGCCCCGGATCTCCACCGAGACGTCCTTGCCGTCGACCTCGATGGTGGGCGCCTCCGGGTCGGTGCCCGAGACGATCTCCGGCTCCACGGACCGCTCGGCGACCTCCGCGGCGTCGGTGGGGTCGATGCCCTGCTTCAGCACCCACCAGGTGACGGCGCGGTACATCGCCCCGGTGTCCAGGTAGCGCAGGCCCAACCGCACGGCGACCCGCCGCGACGTACTCGACTTGCCCGATCCTGAGGTGCCGTCGACGGCGATGACGAGGCCGGTGCCGGGCTCCTGGGACTGCGCGCTCACGACGGGCCAGCCTACCGGTGCGTGGTCCATCCTCTCGATTCGAGCGCCTCGAGGAGCGGCTCGGCGCGCCCCTCGGCGACGATCAGCTCGGTGAGGCCGACGGGGCGCCCGGGGTCGTGGTCGATGCGCACATCCTCGATGTTGACGCCCGCCTCGCCGCAGTCGGCGAACAGCCGGGCCAGCTCGCCGGGCTGGTCGGGCACGGAGACGAAGACCGAGCGGGTGGGCTGCCGGGGTGCGCCGTGCTTGCCGGGGATCGCCCGGGTCCCGGTCACCCCACGCTCGAGCAGCCGCTCCAGCTCGGGCCTCCGGTCCTCGCCAACGGCCCCGATCAGCGCGTCCAGCTGGTCGCGCATCTCCCCCAGCACCCCCAGCACTGCCGCCGAGTTGGCGCTGACGATCTGCTGCCACAGCGCGGGGTCGCTCCCCGCGATCCGGGTGACGTCGCGCACTCCCTGTCCCGAGAGCGCCAGGTGCTCCGGCGGCGCGTCCGCCAGCCGCCCGGCCACGAGTACGGCGACCAGGTGCGGCAGGTGGGAGGTGCGCGCCACCGCCCGGTCGTGGGCGTCGGGGTCGAGCCGGACCGGGACCGCGCCGCACAGCGCGACCAGGTCCTCGACCACCGTCACCGCGTCCGGGTCGGCGCCCTCGTGCGGCGTCACCGCCCAGGGCCGCCCGTCGAACAGGGCGTCGCTCGCCGCCAGCGGCCCGGAGCGCTCCGAGCCCGCCATCGGGTGGGAGCCGACGTATCGGCTCAGCTGGGCCGGGTCGACGCGGGTGGCCACCTCGCGCAGCGGCGCGGACTTCACCGACCCGACGTCGGTGACCACCGCGTCGGCACCGAAGGTGAGCAGGGCGTCGCCGATCGCGTCCGCCAGGTGCGCGGGCGGCACCGCGACCACCACCAGCTGCGGCCGGTCGCCCTCGGTCATCGGCCGGCCCGCGCCGAGCCCGCTGGCGGTCCGCAGGTGCTCGGGGCTCACGTCGGCCAACAGCGTCTCGACGCCGGCCCGCCGGCAGGCGAGGGCGACGGAGGTGCCCAGCAGCCCGGTCCCGACGACCAGCACCGGCCCGGTCAGCGCCGCCATCAGGCCTCGTCGTCGGAGGTGTGCACCCGCGCCAGGTCCCGGCGCAGGGCGGCCGCGCCGTGCAGGTAGCTGTGGGTGATCTCCGCCCGCGGCAGATCGGTCTCCACGTGCGCCATCATCCGCACCACCCGAGGCAGCGAGTCGGTGATCTCCAGCTCCCGCGCGCACATCAGCGGCACGTCGGTGAAGCCGAGCAGCCGCGCGGCATAGGCGGGGAACTCGCTGACCAGGTCGTCGGTGGAGGTGAACAGGATCGAGATGAAGTCGTCGACGACCAGCCCGTTGCTCTTCATCACGTCCGCGACCATCTCGGCGACCCGCTCGAGCATGTGCTCTCGCGAATCCTCCTCGAGCTGGGTCGCGCCTCGCACTGCGCGCACTGCCATGGGGCAAGGCTAACCATCGCCGCTCCCCGCGGCCGCAGCCGACCACGGCTCGGGCCGACGTACTGCTGGCGTCATCCCGAGATCATCCCGACCGGAGGTGGCCCAGCCACCCGTCACCGCCCGCCCCACGTGGCTCGGCTACCCCCGGTCGGCGAGACGGTCAACCCGGCCCGGGGAGGGAGCTCAGAGGTCGGCGGAGTCCAGCAGCGTGCCGAGCTCGGCGCCCGTCAGCTCGCGGATCTGCCCGGGAGCCAGGCCGGTGAGGTCCACCGGGCCGAAGCGGGTCCGGGTGAGCCGGCGCACCGGGTGCCCCACGTGCTCCAGCAGCCGGCGCACGATCCGGTTGCGTCCCTCGTGGATGACCAGCTCGACGATGCTGCGCTCGGCGGTGGAGGAGACCACCTTCGCCGAGGACACCTGCACCGGCCCGTCCTCCAGCTCGACGCCGTCGCGCAGCCGCCGCAGCGTGCCGCGGGAGACGACCCCGTCGACCTCGGCGACGTAGGTCTTGTCGACCTCGAAGGACGGGTGCGCCATCCGGTGGGCGAAGTCGCCGTCGTTGGTCAGCAGGATGAGGCCCTCGGTGTCGGTGTCCAGTCGCCCGACGTGGAAGAGCCGCTCGGGGCGGTCGGCCACCAGGTCGGCGAGGGTACGCCGGCCCTCGGGGTCGCTCATCGTGGAGACGACGCCGCGGGGCTTGTTCAGCACCAGGTGCACGTGCGGGCTCATCGGCGGGAGCCGCCGCCCGTCCACCCGCACCACGGCCGTCCGCGGGTCCACCTTCGTGCCCAACCGGGTGACGACCTCGCCGTCGACCTCGACCCGGCCGTCGAGCATCAGCTCCTCGCACTTGCGGCGCGAGGCGACCCCGGACTGCGCGAGCAGCTTCTGCAGCCGGATCTGCCCGTCGTCATCGAGGGCGAGCTCCGGCCTCACGCGATCTCCGTCCCGCCGTCGGGCTCGGTGCCGTCGCCGCTGTGCGGCGAGGGCCGGTCGCCCTCGTCGACCCCCTCGTCCGCGACCGGCTCGGTCCCCTCGGTGGCGGCCGGCGCCGCGCCCTGCGCCGCGACCGCCTGCCCGAGCATGTCGTCGTCCAGGTCCTCCATGTCGGGGAGGTACGGCGCCAGCTCGGGCAGCTCCTCCAGCGCGGTGATCCCGATCCGCTCCAGGAAGTAGGACGTTGTGCGGTAGAGCATCGCGCCGTGCTCGCCGTCCTGTCCCGCCTCCTCCAGCAGGCCGCGGGTCAGCAGGGTCCGCATCACCCCGTCCACGTTCACGCCGCGGATCGCGCTCACCCGGGCCCGGCTGACCGGCTGCTTGTAGGCGACGACGGCCAGCGTCTCCAGCGCGGCCTGGGTGAGCCGGGCCTGCTGGCCCTCCAGCACGAACCCCTCGACGACGGGGGCGTAGGCCTCGCGGGTGTAGTAGCGCCAGCCGCCCGCGACCTGGCGCAGCTCGAAGCCGCGGTCCTGGTCGTCGTACTCCGCCGCCAGCGCGGCCAGCCCCTCGGCGACCGCCGCCACCGGGTGGCCGACGGCCGTGGCGAGGACCGCCTCGTCCAACGGCTGGTCGGCGACCATCAGCACCGCCTCCAGGGCCGGGCGCAGCTCGGCGACCGGGACGTCCAGGGTCTCCGGCTGCGGTGCGTCGGTCTCGCTCACTCGTCCTCCTCGATCGGCGCCGCGTCCGGCTCCGGCTGCTCTGGGGTCTCCTCGGGCGGGGCGCCGTCGAACTCGTCGCGGATCTCCACCTCGCCCTCCTCCGCGCCGGTCCAGCGGATGGTCAGCTCCCCCAGCGGGGAGACCTGGTCGAACCCGACGGCCCCCTCGCGGAAGAGCTCCAGCAGCGCCAGGAACCGGGCGACCGTGGTCATGGTGTCCGGGGAGTCGCCGCACAGCGCGCGGAAGGTCATGGCGCCGCTGCGGCGCAGCCGCTCCACCACCAGCACGCCCTGCTCGCGCACGCTCACCTGCGGGGCGTGGATGTGCGCCAGCGACACCTCGGGGTCGGGCTTGGGCTCCAGCGCCTTGGCGGCGAGCGCGGCGAACTGGTCCAGGCCGATGCCGATGAGCACCTCGGGCAGCAGCGTCGCGAACCGGTCCTCCAGCCCGACCGCCCGGGGGTGCCGGCGGGACTCGCCGGCCAGCCGCTCCTCCAGCACCGAGGCGACCTGCTTGAACGCCTTGTACTGCAGCAGCCGCGCGAACAGCAGGTCCCGCGCCTCCAGCAGGGCCAGGTCCTCCTCGTCCTCCACGTCGCCCTGCGGCAGCAGCCGCGCGGCCTTGAGGTCGAGCAGGGTGGAGGCGACGAGCAGGAACGAGGTCGTCTGCTCCAGGTCCCAGACGGGGCCGCCGGCCTTCACGTGCGCGATGAACTCGTCGGTCACCTTGCTCAGCGTCACCTCGGTGATGTCCAGCTTGTGCTTGGAGATCAGGCTCAGCAGCAGGTCGAAGGGACCCTCGAAGTTGTCCAGGCGTACGGCGAAGACGGGGGCCTCGGCGGGCTCCGCGCCGGCCGGGGCCAGCTCGGTCATGGGCTCAGTCTTCCAGCAGCCGACGGACGAGCGCGCTCTCCTCGCCGCGGTCGTGGAAGTCGGCGAGCACCATCGACACCGCCTCCCGCACCAGCCGGCCCCGGTCGACCGCGAGCCCGTGCTCGGCCCGCAGGGCCAGCCGGGTCTGCTCCAGGTCGAGCAGCTCGGCGGAGGTGACGTAGACGGTCATCTTCTCGTCGTGCTTCACCCGGCCGCTGGGGCGCTTGCGCCCGCGCTCCTCCTGGTCCGGGACCGCCCGGACCACGCGGCCGGGCTCGGCCTGGTCGCGCCGTCCGAAGAGGTCGTCGGCGGCCGGCAGGCTCACGCGTCGGGCCACCGGTGCAGCACCTCCTTGGCCAGCTGGCGGTAGGCGTCGGCGGCGGTGGACGTCGCGGCGTAGGAGGTGATCGGCTCACCGGCGACGGTGGAGTCGGAGAACTTCACGGTGCGCCGGATGACGGTGTGGAAGACGGTGTCGCCCCAGGCCTGCACCAGCCGCTCCATCACCTCGCGGCCGTGCAGCGTGCGGCCGTCGTACATCGTGCCGAGCACCCCGTCGATCTCCAGCTTCGGGTTCAGCCGCTCGCGGACCTTGTCGATGGTGGTCTTGAGCAGCGCGACGCCGCGCAGGGCGAAGTACTCGCACTCCAGCGGCACGATGACGCCGTCGCTGGCGGTGAGCGCGTTCACGGTCAGCAGGCCGAGCGAGGGCTGGCAGTCGATGAGGATGACGTCGTACTGCTCGAGCGCCGGCGCCAGCACCCGCTGCAGCGTCTGCTCGCGCGCCACCTCGTGCACCAGCTGCACCTCCGCCGCGGACAGGTCGATGTTGGAGGGCAGCAGGTCCATCCCAGGGACGCCGGAGGGGACGACCACGTCCTCCAGCGCGACGTCGCGCTCCATGAGGAGGTTGTAGACGGTGCGCTCCATGGTGTGCGGGTTCAGCCCCAGGCCCACGCTGAGGGAGCCCTGCGGGTCGAAGTCCACGAGCAGCACCTTGCGGCCGTACTCGACCAGGCCGGCGCCGAGGTTGATCGTGGTGGTGGTCTTGCCCACGCCGCCCTTCTGGTTGGTCATGCTGACCACCCGGGCGCGGGCGTGCTCGCTGCGCGGCCCCGGCTCGGGGAGGTCCGGCAGCGGGCGACCCGTGGGGCCGAGCTCGGGCTCGGGGCGGCGGAACTCCAGCGGCTCGGCGAGGTGCTCGCCCTCCGGTGTCGGAGGTGTCGGAGGGCTGGTCAGAGGGGGCATGTCCGGGGCGTTCGCCCCGCCGGAGCCGGACCCGAATCCGCCGTACCGGTGCTCACCGCTCATGCTCAACTCCCGTTCCCACTGCTCGCCAGATCCCTCGCGGGGCTTTGTCGACTCGGCGACTCGTCGCCAGCCTCCGGGGGAGCCTAGGGGGGTGCTTCCAGCCGTCACAAGGCGAGGGGCGATGTCCCCAGGGACGGGCCGGAATCTGTTGATGGACTGTGCACTCGGGGCCGCTCCGGTGCACAGGATCGGCCCTGCCTGTGCACAACCCTGTGCATGAACGCGATCGGCCGATCGGTGCGACAATGAGGGGGTGTCTCCTGCCGGTCCGCCCCCTGCCACCCCGCCGCCGCGCCGGGCCCGCCACCTGATGGACCCCACCAACCCGGTGCCGCGCCGCCGCGACCCGATGTCGTTGAGCCAGGTGCAGCAGTGGGTCGCCTCGACCCTGGTGGTCACCACGATCCTGCACCTGGCGATCGGGTTCGTCGTGGCCGCCTACTTCGCCCGCCACGGCGGGGCCACCCCACAGGTCGGGCTGCTGGTGATCGCGGCGGTCGTCGGCGTCCTCGCCGTCGCGGCCGGCTTCCTGATCCACCGCCGGTCCCCGGTCAGCCCGTGGCTCATCACGGGGCTGCTGCCCGCCGCGATCGGGGCCTGGCTGATCTTCGGCCGGTGACCGAGCCGGCGCGCGCTCCCACTCAGTGCGCGCCGCAGCGCCGCATCGCCAGCACGAGCAGCGCGCGAGCCACGGCGAAGGTCTCCTCCAGGCCGACCTGCTCGCGCGGGGCGTGGGCGAACGTCACGTCGCCGGGTCCGTACTGCAGCGTGGGGATGCCGCCGAGGCCGAGCAGCAGCCGCAGGTCCGAGCCGTACGGCGCCGCCGTGACCAGCGGGTCCTCGACGCCGACGGCGGCGACCGCCGAGGCGGTCTGCCCGATCAGCGGGTCGTCGTCGGCCAGCCGGCCGGAGGCGAACTGACCACCCGGCCAGGTGACCCTCGGAGGGTGGTCGGCCAGCCACGGGTCCCGCGACGCCGCCTGGTCGACCGCTCGCTCCAGCGCCGCCCGGGCCCGGTTCGGGTCCTCGCCCAGCTGCACGCCCATCCGGCCGTCGGCGACCAGCCGGTCCGGCACCGAGGAGGCCCAGTCGCCGGTCTGCACCATGCCGACGGAGATGCCGTAGGGCAGCGGGTTGCCGTGGAAGAGCGGGTCGGGGTGGACGTTGCGCTCGCGCTCGAGCTCGGCGAGCGCGGTGTAGACGGGCAGGTAGGCCTCGAACGCGCTGTGCCCGGCCAGGCGAGCCGACCCGTGGGCGGCCTGGCCGTCCACCTCGATGCGGAACGTGAGAGCGCCGGCATTGGCCGTGATCAGCCGCCCGCCGGTCGGCTCGGTGATGACCGCCGCATCGCCGCCGTGCCCGCGGACCATGGTGGCGAAGGCGCCCAGGCCGCCGTCCTCCTCCGAGACCACGCAGTGCAGGGCGAGGGGCCGCTCGAGCCGGACCCCGGCGTGCTGCAGGGTCCGCACGACCGCGTTGTTGACGGCCACGCCGGCCTTCATGTCGCAGGCCCCGCGACCGTGCAGGGTGCCGCCGCGGATGGCGGCGGAGAACGGGTCGTCGTCGGGCCACTTGGCCAGGTCGCCGACGGGGACGACATCGACGTGGCCCTGCAGGACCAGCGCGGGGGTTCCGGGCGCGGTCTGCGCCACCAGGCCATAGCCCTCCAGCCGCTCCGCCTCCGTGCCGGGGTGACGGGGGTCGGCGGCGAGCTCCTCGAGGTCCAGCTGCCAGGCGTCCACGTCCAGGCCCCAGGCGGCGTAGCGCGCCGCGAGGGTGTGCTGCAGCTCGGACTCGGCGTCGGTGCCGGTGATGGTCGGCGTGCGGACCAGGCCGACGAGGTCGTCGACCAGCGTCTCCTCGTCCAGCAGGGCGACCACGGCTGCCTCGCGGTCGGTCAGGGGCTCCACAGGGAAACGGTAGGACCTCAGTCCCCGAGATTGCGCATCGAGGTCGCCAGCATCACCAGCTCGCCGGCCTCGTCGGAGGCGTCGCAGTCCACGGTCCCCTCGATCACCCAGTCGTGGTGGCCCTCCGGGTCGTGGAGGGTCTGCCGGACCCGCCGTACCCGCACCAGGTCGTCCTCGTCGCCGCCGGGCGGCGCGGCCTGCTCCTCGGGGCCGATGTCGAGCAGTGCCGGGCCCCGCGCGTCGGCGTCGACCAGCAGCTCGTCGTGCTCGGCGTAGTACTCCTCCAGCGCGGTGTCCCAGGCGAACCGGGTCATCAGCACCTCCCGCGCGGGGTCGGTGCGGTCGGCGGCCGCGCGCTCGAGCCGCATCAGTGCGTCCAGGTCGTCGCGGGCGCAGGCCTCCACCCGGGCGAAGAGCGCGTTGCGGATCATCCGGGTGAAGGCGCGGTCCTGCCGCGAGAGCGGCCGCGGCGGCGGGTGCTCGACGCCGGCCTCGACGACCCGGTCGGGGTCGGTGAGCGCCTCCCACTCGTCGAGCAGGGAGGAGTCGGTCTGGCGCACCGTCTCCCCCAGCCAGTCGACCAGGTCCTCCAGCTCCGGGGTGCGGTGCGCGTCGGGCACGGTGTGCCGCAGCGCGCGGTAGGCGTCGGTGAGGTAGCGCAGCACCAGCCCCTCGGAGCGGGCCAGCTGGTAGCGGGACACGACGTCGGTGAAGGTCATCGCCTGCTCCCACATCTCCCGCACCACCGACTTCGGCGAGAGCGCGTCGGCGGGCAGCCACGGGTGGGACTCGCGGTAGGTCTCGTAGGCCGGCTCCAGCAGGTCGACCAGCGGCTGCGGCCAGGTCACCTCGTCCAGGAGCGCCATCCGCTCCTCGTACTCGATCCTCTCGGCCTTCATCCGCTCCACGGCCTCGCCGCGGGCGGCGTACTGCTGGGCCATGAGGATCTGCCGGGGCGCCTCCAGGACGGCCTCAACGACAGAGACCACGTCGAGGGTGTACGTCGGCTCCTCGGGGTCGAGCAGGTCGAGCGCGGCCAGCGCGAAGTGCGCCAGCGGCTGGTTGAGCGCGAAGTCCTCCGGCAGCGCCTGGGTGAGCACGAACCGGCGCCCGTGCTCGTCGGGCGCCTCCAGCCGGGTGACGACCCCCGAGCGCACCAGGGACCGGGCCAGCCGCAGCGCCCGACGGGTCAGCCGCAGCCGGCCGCGGTCGTCCTCGTGGTTGTCGGTGAGCAGGGCGCGGAGCACCTCGAAGGCGTCCTCCTCGCGGGCCAGGACGTTGAGCAGCATCGCGTTGTCGACCCGCATCCTCGACGTCAGCGTCTCCGGGGCGCCGCCGACCAGCTTGTCGTAGGTCTGCTCGGTCCACACCACCGTGCCCTCCGGCGGCTTCTTCAGTTGGGCCTTGGACTTCTTCCGCCCCGCCGCGCGGCGCTCCTCGGCCTTGGCCTTGGCCTTCTCGTTCTCGATGACGTGCTCGGGGGCCTGCACGACGACGTAGCCCGCGGTGTCGAAGCCGGCCCGCCCGGCGCGGCCGGCGATCTGGCCGAACTCGCGCGTGCGCAGCACCCGCTGCCGGCTGCCGTCGAACTTCGCCAGGCCGGTGAACAGGACGGTGCGGATCGGCACGTTGATGCCCACGCCGAGGGTGTCGGTGCCGCAGATGACGGTGAGCAGGCCGCGCTGCGCGAGCGTCTCCACCAGCCGGCGGTACTTCGGCAGCATCCCGGCGTGGTGCACGCCGATCCCCTGCCGCAGCAGCCGCGACAGCGTCTTGCCGAAGCCGGCGCCGAAGCGGAACCCCCCGATCGCCTCGGCGATCGCCGCCCGCTGGTCGCCGCCTCGCTGGTCGTGTCCGCCTCGTTGGTCGAGCTTGTCGAGACCACTCCGCAGCAGCCGCGTCGCGTGCTCGACCGCGGCCGCCTGGGTGAAGTGCACGACGTAGACCGGCGCCTGCCCGGTGCGGACCAGCTCGCTCAGGGTGTCGTCCAGCGGCTCGGTGGACCACTGGAAGGACAGCGGCACCGGTCGCTCGGCGTCGTCCACGATCGCGGTCTCCCGGCCGGTGCGCCGGGAGAGGTCCTCGGCGAGGGACGTCATGTCCCCGAGGGTGGCCGACATCAGCAGGAACTGCGCGTGCGGCAGCGTCAGCAGCGGCACCTGCCAGGCCCAGCCGCGGTCGGGCTCGGCGTAGTAGTGGAACTCGTCCATCACCACCACGCCGACGTCGGCCGCGGCTCCCCGGCGCAGGGCGATGTTGGCCAGCACCTCCGCCGTGCACGCGATGATCGGGGCGTCGGCGTTGACGCTGGCGTCCCCGGTGAGCATGCCGACGTTGTCCGCGCCGAAGGTCTCCACGAGGGCGAAGAACCTCTCACTCACCAGCGCCTTGATCGGTGCGGTGTAGTACGACGTACGGCGGCGCCGCCGCTCCCCGTCGACGCAGGCGAGGCCCATCAGGATCGCCGCGGTCGCGACCAGCGACTTCCCCGACCCGGTGGGCGTCGCGAGGACCACGTTGCTGCCGCCGAGCAGCTCCAGGACGGCCTCGTCCTGGTGTGGGTAGAGGTCGAGCCCCTGGTCGGCCACCCAGCCGGCGAAGGCGTCGTACACCGCGTCCGCGTCGGCGTCCGCTCCGAGCCGGGCGTCGAGGCGGGCGAGGTCGTCGGGCATGCGCCCGATCCAACCATCCGGGTGATGCGGGAGGTGAAGGGAGGCGCACCGGGTGCCGGATAGGGCATCCTGGGGGAACGACGACCACGGGGGTGGACATGCTCAGGAGCATCAGTCGGATCGTAGGCGCACTCGCGCTGGGGTGCGCAACACTCGCAGGACCCGTCGCCGCGCCCAGCGCCGCGGCGTCCTGCTCGGTCGTGTGGGGCTCGCGGATGGAGAGCGACCAGACGATCCGCGCCACGGCGGCGACACGCGTCCGCGCGGGCCGGCACGCCTGCTTCGACCGGCTGGTCATCGACCAGCGCGGTCCGGTGACGGGCTACGTCGTGCGGTACGTCGACCGGGTGCGGGCCGACGGCTCGGGGACGGTCGTCCCGGTGCGG
The DNA here is from genome assembly GCF_019931675.1 of Nocardioides rotundus. Taxonomy (GTDB): domain Bacteria; phylum Actinomycetota; class Actinomycetes; order Propionibacteriales; family Nocardioidaceae; genus Nocardioides; species Nocardioides rotundus. The sequence goes on along the minus strand of NZ_CP082922.1, from coordinate 1,611,480 downwards.
GGCGGCGCCCGGCTCCAGGTCGTCACCCGGGCGGGCGGTCCGCGCGCGCTCGGCACCCCCGGCGTACGCGGGTTCTCGACCTTCCGCCAGGTGCGGTATGCCGGGTCGTTCGAGGGTCACACCATGCTGGCCCTCGGCGTCCGGGCCCGGCTCCCGTTCCGCGCCTTCACCCTTCCCGGCCCGACCCCCGGGCGTAGCCGGCTGGTGGTCGACGTCGCCCACCGCTGGTGACCCGCCGCAGGCGCGGTCAGCGGGCGCGGGGGTGCGCGGTCGCGAAGACCTCGCGCAGGTTGTCCACCGTCACCAGCGTGTAGATCTGGGTGGTCGTGACCGAGGCGTGCCCGAGCAGCTCCTGCACCACGCGGACGTCGGCTCCCCCGTCCAGCAGGTGGGTGGCGAAGGAGTGCCGCAGCGTGTGCGGGGAGACGTCGCGGGTGATGCCGGCGCGCTGCGCCGTACGGTTCAGCACCGCCCAGGCGGACTGCCGGGAGAGCCGGCCGCCACGGGAGTTGAGGAACACCGCCGCACCGGGCGACTGCCGAGACGAGGCCTGCTCCACGATCGCCGGCCGGCCGCGGGTCAGCCACGCCTGCAACGCCTCCTGGGCATAGCTCCCGACCGGAACGAGCCGCTCCTTGGAGCCCTTGCCGCGCAGCAGCACGGTCCCCTGCTCGCCCGTCTCCCCCCAGTCCAGGTCGTCGATGTCCAGTCCGACCGCCTCGCTGATCCGGGCGCCAGTGCCGTAGAGCACCTCCAGCAGCGCCCGGTCGCGCAGCGCGAGCGGGGTGTCCGTGCTGGACGCAGCGGCCAGCAGCGCCTCCACGTCGGCCAGGGGCAGCGCCTTGGGGAGGCGCTTGACCGGGCTGGGAGGTCGTACGGCGGCCGCCGGATCCGACTCCGCGAGCCCGTCGGCGACGCAGAACCGGTGGAAGCCCCGCACCGCCACCAGGGTGCGAGCGGCCGAGGTCGCGCTCAGTGCGGGATGCTCGGCGTCCCCCTCCCGGAGCCAGGCGAGGAAGTCGGTCACGACCGGCTCTGTGACCGCGTCGAGGGACTCCACACCGCGGGCGTCCAGGAACGCGAGGTAGCGGGTCAGGTCCCGGCGGTAGGAGGTGAGGGTGTTCGCCGCCAGGCCCCGCTCGACGGTCAGGTGGTCCAGGTAGGTCCGGACCGCGCGGGCCGGACCGCTCACCGCGGGTCGCTCACGAGCCGAGCGCCTCCGAGACCGGCTGGACGTCGATGCCGGTCGCCGCGCCCACCGGTGCGTTGGTGAGGTGCCCGGCGTGCGTGTTCAGCCCCAGCGCCAGGCTCGGGTCGTCCAGGCAGGCCTGCCGCCAACCCTTGTTCGCCACGGCGGAGATGTAGGGCAGCGTGGCGTTGGTCAGGGCGTAGGTCGAGGTGTTGGGGACCGCACCCGGCATGTTGGCCACGCAGTAGAACAGCGAGTCGTGCACCCGGTAGGTCGGGTCGGCGTGCGTGGTCGGGTGGGAGTCCTCGAAGCAGCCGCCCTGGTCGATCGCGATGTCGACCAGCACCGAGCCGGGCTTCATCTGGGAGACCAGCTCGTTGCTGACCAGCTTCGGCGCCGCGGCGCCCGGGATCAGCACCGCACCGATCACCATGTCCGCCTCCATCACCTGCTGCTGGATCGCCAACTTGGAGGAGGCCAGCCCGTGCACCCGGTTGTTGTAGCGCCAGAACGACATCCGCAGCTTGTCGAGGTCGGTATCGAGCAGGGTGACGTCGGCGCCCATCCCCAGCGCGATGTTGGCGGCGTTCTGCCCCGAGACGCCGGCCCCGATGATGACCACCTTGGCGTTGGCCACGCCGCCGACGCCGCCCATCAGCACTCCCCGGCCGCCCTCGGGCCGCATCAGCGAGTGCGCGCCCACCTGGGGCGCCAGGCAGCCGGCGACCTCCGACATCGGGTAGAGCAGCGGCAGCCCGCCCGAGGGCAGCTGCACGGTCTCGTAGGCCAGCGCGGTGACGCCCTTGTCGACCAGCTGCTCGGTGAGCGGCTTGTCGGCGGCCAGGTGGAGGTAGGTGAAGAGGGTGAGCCCCTCGCGCAGGCGGTGGTACTCCTCGGCGACCGGCTCCTTGACCTTGAGCACCAGGTCCGCCGTACCCCACACGTCGTCGGCCTCGTCGAGGATCGTCGCACCCGCGGCGACGTACTCCTCGTCGGGGATCTGCGATCCGACGCCCGCCTCGCGCTGCACGAACACCTCGTGTCCGTGGGCGGTCAGCTCGTGGACCCCCACCGGCGTGATGGCCACCCGGTACTCGTTGTTCTTGACTTCCTTGGGTACGCCGACCTTCACGGTGCCGCTCCTCATCCTGATGGGCGTTCGGTGCTGCCACCCGGTGACAGCGCTCACAACCTACTCCCCGCGGGGCGGTCCCCGTCAGTGGGTCGGCAGCAGTCCCCGGGCGTCGGCGAGCAGCACCGCGAGGGCCACCGGGCCGTCCTGGACGCGGCCGTCGAGGACCGCGTCGCGCAGGTCGGCGACCGGCACCCGGAAGACCTCCATCTCGGCCTCCTCGTGCTCCAGCTCGAAGTCGCCCCGGCCGACGTCGGTGAGGTCGCGCGCCAGGAAGTAGTGGTGCTGTTCCGCGGAGACGCCCGGGCTGCTCCACAGCGAGCCCAGGTGCCGCCAGTCCGCGGCGGCCAGGCCCACCTCCTCCTGCAGCTCCCGGGCGGCCACGGCACGCGGCTCCTCGTCCTGCACGTCGCACAGGCCGGCGGGCAGCTCGACCAGCCGGCCGCCGACCGGGTGGCGGTACTGCCGCAGGCACACGGCGCGGTCCTGCTCGTCCACCGCGAGCACGACCACGGCGCCCGGGTGCTCCAGCACCAGGCGGGTGAAGCCGTCCTCGTCCTCGTGCCCGGGTCGCTGCACCACGTCGGCGCGCACCGCGAACGGTGACGGCTCGCGGTAGACGTCACGGGAGGAGGCGACCGGCCAGCGAGCCGGCTCGTCGGCGAGCGGACCGTCGGTATGCGAGTGCTCCATGCCCAGAGACGTTAGCGTGCCCCGATGAGCACCGAACGCAGCCTGACTCGGGACGAGGCCGTCGAGCGCGCGGCCCTGCTGGAGGTCCGGCGCTACGACATCGACGTGGACCTGACCGGGCTGCTCGACGGCGTGGAGTGGCGCGCGACCTCCCGGGTGACCTTCGACTGCCACTCGCCGGGCGCCGACAGCTTCGTGGACTGCCTCGGCGAGATCGGTACGGCGACCCTCAACGGCCGCCCGCTCGACCCGGCGTCGGCCGTCGACGGACGGCTGCCGCTGCCCGCGCTCGAGGCGGAGAACGTGCTGGAGGTCTCCTCGGTGCAGCATGACACCGCCTCCAGTGCGGGGATCCTGCGCTCGGTCGACCCCTCCGACGGGCTGGTCTACGTCTGGACCAGCTTCGAGGCCGACGACGCCCGTCGCGCCTGGGCCTGCTTCGACCAGCCCGACCTCAAAGCGCCGCACGCGTTCACGGTGACCGCGCCGGAGTCGTGGGTGGTGACGTCCAACACCGGGCCGGAGTCGGTGACCGAGCCTGCCGACGCCGCACGGGTCTGGTCCTTCCCGGACACGCCGCCGCTGTCGACGTACGTCGTGGTCGTCAACGCCGGCCCGTTCCACGAGATCCGCGAGCAGCGCGGCGGGCACTCGCTCGGCCTGTTCTGCCGGCAGTCCATGCGGCCGTTCCTGGAGCGGGACGCGGCCGAGCTGTTCGAGGTCACCGAGCAGGGGCTGGCCTTCTTCGCCGAGCGGTTCGACCGGCCGTTCGCGCAGGAGAGGTACGACCACGTCTTCGTGCCGAACATGGGCGGGGCGATGGAGAACTGGGGGTGCGTCACCTGGTCGGACTCCTCGCTGCACCGCAGCGAGCCGACGCGCAGGATGCGCGAGGGCACGGCGAACATCCTGCTGCACGAGATGGCGCACATGTGGTTCGGCGACCTGGTGACCATGCGCTGGTGGGACGACCTGTGGCTCAACGAGGCCTTCGCGTCGTGGGCGGCGAGCTGGGCGCAGGCCGAGGCCACGCGCTACACCGAGGCATGGGCGTCGTTCCTGATCGGCTTCAAGGTCGAGGGCTACCGCCTGGACATGGGGCCCGCCACGCACCCGGTCCGCGGGGACGTGCCCACGGTGGCGCACGGGATCGCGAACTTCGACGCGATCTCCTACGTCAAGGGCTGCAGCGTGCTGAAGCAGCTGGCGGCGTACGTCGGCGAGGAGGCGTTCGTGGCCGGGTTGCGGGACTACTTCGCGACCTACGCCTGGCAGAACACCACCCTGGAGGACTTCCTCGGCGCGATCGGGAGCGCCGCGGGCCGCGATCTCGGCGACTGGGGGCGTCGATGGCTCCGGGAGGCCGGCACCGACACGCTGCGGGTGCGCGACGGGGGGCTGCTCGCCGAGGGCCCCGACGGTGGCAGCCCCCGGCCGCATCGCCTCAACCTCGGGATCTTCGTCGACCGCGGCGACGTGCTCGAGCGCGTCGACGCGGTGCCGGTGGAGACGACCGGCACGACCACTCCCCTGCCCGACCTCCCCGCCGGGGCGCTCGTCCTGCCCAACGACTCCGACCTGACGTTCGCAGCCGTGCGACCCGACGAGGCCTCGCTGGCGACCCTGCTCGAGCGCGCCGGAGACCTCGACGACGCGCTCGCGCGCGGCCTCGCGGTCACCATGGGGTGGGACATGCTCGCGCGGGGCGAGCTGACGGGTGCGCAGATGATGCGGCTCGTCCTCGACGTGCTGCGCACCGAGCGGACCGCGGGACTGGTGGAGGCACACCTGCGCCTGGCGCTGCGCACCGCCACCCTCTGGGTCCCCACCCCCGACATCGACGCGCACCTGGCCGACCTGGCCGCAGCCTGCCGCGAGCTGGCCGACGTACCCGAGCTCCGCTCGGCCGCCCTCAAGACCCTGGCGGCGTGCGCCCGCACCGAGGAGGACTTCGCGCTCCTCGCCTCCGACGACGACGTGGATCTCGCCTGGCGGGTGCTGGTGCGGCGCGCCGACCTGGGCCAGTACGACGAGGCGGCGGTGGCCGCGCTGCAGGCGCGCGACCCGGACCCCGACTCCTGGGTGCGCGCGCTGGGGGTGCGGTGCGCGCGTCCGGAGTCGGCGGCCAAGGACGAGGCGTGGCAGGCGGTGTTCGTGGACCGCCGGGTCCCCGCCGGCACGCCCGCGATCGAGCTCGCGACGTGCCTGTGGCGCCCCGGCCAGGACGAGCTGCTGCGGCCCTACGTGATGCGGTACCTCGACGAGCTGGCCGCGATCGACCGCGGCGGGATGCTCGCCCTCGGGGTGATCACCCGGGCGATGTTCCCCTACCAGAGCGCGGACGCCGGCTTCCTGGACGGCGCCCGCGAGCTGGTCGGCCGCGAGGGCCTGCTGCCCGCCGTACGCCAGAGCCTGCTCGGCGCCACCGACACCCTCGCCCGGATGCTCCGCCAACGCTGAGTCGGCGCTTCTTCACCCCGAGCCGGCGTCAACTCACGCCGACTCGGCGTCGACTGGCGCCGACTCGGCGGCCTCCTCGGCCAGCTCCTCGGGGTCGGCGTCGCGGCGGCGCAGCCCGCTCTCGTCGATCGGGAAGCGCTCGGCGCGCTGCCGCTCGATCGCGGCGCCGACCAGGCCCGCGAACAGCGGGTGCGGCCGGGTGGGGCGGGAGCGCAGCTCGGGGTGCGCCTGGGTGGAGACGTAGTACGGGTGCACCTCGCGGGGCAGCTCGACGAACTCGACCAGCCCCAGCTCGGGGTTGACCCCGGAGAAGACCAGGCCGGCGTCGGCCAACTGGTCGCGGTAGGCGTTGTTGACCTCGTAGCGGTGCCGGTGCCGCTCCTCGATCTCGGTGGCGCCGCCGTACGCCGCACTCGCGACCGACCCCCGCTCCAGGACCGCCGGCTGCAGCCCCAGGCGCATCGTGCCACCCAGGTCGCCCGCGCCCTCGACGAAGGACTTCTGCTCCTCCATGGTCGCGATCACCGGCTCGGGGGCGTCGGGGTCGAACTCGGTCGAGGCGGCCTTCTCCAGGCCGGCGACGTTGCGAGCGTACTCGATCACCATGCACTGCAGGCCCAGGCACAGCCCCAGGGTCGGGATGCCGTGCGTGCGGGCGTAGCGCAACGCGCCGAGCTTGCCCTCGATGCCGCGGATGCCGAACCCGCCCGGGATGCAGACGGCGTCCACGTCGTGCAGGTTGCGGGCCGCGCCCTGCTCGGTGCGGCACTCGTCGGAGGCCACCCAGCGCAGGTTCACCTTCGCCTCGTGCGCGAAGCCGCCGGCGCGCAGCGCCTCGGCGACCGAGAGGTAGGCGTCGGGCAGGTCGATGTACTTGCCCACGAGCGCGACCGTGACCTCTTCGCTGGGGTGGTGCACCCGGCGCAGCAGGTCGTCCCAGGTGGTCCAGTCCACGTCGCGGAACGGCAGGTCGAGGCGGCGTACGAGATAGGCGTCCAGCCCCTCGCGGTGCAGCACCTTGGGGATGTCGTAGATCGACGGGGCGTCGGCGGCGGTGACCACCGCCTCCTCGTCGACGTCGCACATCAGGGAGATCTTCTGCTTGATCGACTCCGGCAGCTCGCGGTCCGAGCGGCACACGACCGCGTCCGGCTGGATGCCGATCGAGCGCAGCGCCGCCACGGAGTGCTGGGTCGGCTTGGTCTTGAGCTCCTGCGACGGCCCGATCCAGGGCACGAGCGAGACGTGGATGAAGAAGCAGTTGTCGCGGCCCACGTCGTGGCGCACCTGACGGGCCGCCTCGAGGAAGGGCAGCGACTCGATGTCGCCGACGGTGCCGCCGACCTCGGTGATGACCACGTCCACGTCATCGGTGGCCATGGCCCGGACGCGGTCCTTGATCTCGTTGGTGATGTGCGGGATCACCTGGACGGTGTCGCCGAGGTAGTCGCCGCGGCGCTCCTTGGCGATCACGTTGGAGTACACCTGCCCGGTGGTCACGTTCGCCACCCCGGACAGGTCGGTGTCCAGGAACCGCTCGTAGTGCCCGATGTCCAGGTCGGTCTCGGCGCCGTCGTCGGTGACGAAGACCTCGCCGTGCTGGAACGGGTTCATCGTGCCCGGATCGACGTTGAGATACGGGTCGAGCTTCTGCATCGTGACCCGGAGACCGCGGGCCTTCAGCAGCGCTCCCAGGCTCGAGGCGGTGAGCCCCTTGCCGAGCGAGGAGGCGACGCCTCCGGTGACGAATACGTGCTTGGTGGGAGCCGTTGCCTTCACGGGCTTCTAGCCTACCCGATGGGCACAGCGCCGTCGGATCCCGACGCTCCGAAGGCTCCGCCGCGGCTCTCGGGCCAGGCGGTGAGAGCCAGGACGGTGGTGACCACGCCGCTGGTGCGGTCGAGGCCGTCGACCGTCGCGGCGCCCTCGGCAGCGGAGGTCTCCCGCAGCCGGGAGAGCAGCCCGTCGCGCCCATCAGCGGCGGTGCCGGCCACGACGACGCCCCGGGCCGTGCGGGAGAGCCCCGCGATGATGCCCTCGTACACCGGGTCGGCCTGCTCGCCGCGGTCCTCGCCGAGCAGCACGACGACGTACGGCGCCCGCTCCGAGACCCGCTGCGGCGACCTGAGCAGGTCTGCCGCACTCAGGCTCTCAGCCAGGGTGCTCGCGGTGCCGTCCAAGCGCCCCGGCTGCTCCTGGGGCGTGGCGACCGCACGCCCGAGGATCTGCCCGATCCGGTCGTAGGTGGACGCCCCGTCCGCCACCACGCCCTTGTTCTGGCTGGACAGCTGGCTGCCGAGCCTGTCCACGAGGGTCTTCTCCCCCGGGGCGGTGAGCGCGTCGAGCACCTCGTAGCGCCCTGCGACGGTCCCGCCCGCGGCCTCGATCTGCTCGGCGAGGTCGTCGCCGGCGCCGGAGCCGGCGCCCGGCAGGGACAGCACCGCGACCGACGTACCGGACAGCCCGTCGTCGTAGGCGCGCGCCGCCAGGGACCCGTTGAGCTCGTCGGCGTAGTCCGCCTCGGCCTGGGCGGACTCCAGCGCGGCGGTGTCGCGGGTGGAGCTGGTGCGGTCGTCGTCGCCGCGGCCGACGGCCGACATCGGGCCCCCGCCGAGGACGATGCCGATCGCCAGGGCGAGGAAGACGGCGAGGAGGGAGACGACGTGGTTGCGGAACGAGATCACTGGGGAAGCAGTCCTTCGAGGGAGCCGGAGAGGGAGGAGACCCGGTCGGAGAGGCCGGCCAGGGCCGGCCGGAGCTGGTCGATCCACTCCTGGCCGACGGGCGTGACGGCGATGGCCGCGAGCAGGGCCAGGACGCCGACGAGGAGGACGAGCAGCAGGTGCCAGGGCCGCACGCGCCCGGAGTAGAGGCTGGGCAGCGTGCGGGCGTCGACCAGCTTCGCGCCGACCTTGAGCCGGGTCAGGTACGTCGATGCCAGGCCGGGCCGCTGCCGGTCCAGGAAGTCCTCGATGGTCGCGTGCAGCCCGACGCCGACGATCACCGAGGCGCCGCCGGCGTCGGCCACGACCAGGGCCGCGTCCTCGGCGGTGGTGCCGGCCTCGAACTGCAGCGGCCGCACCCCCAGCCGCTCGATCCGCTCCAGACCCTGCTGCGTGCCCCTGTCGAGGCGGACCACGACGTCACGGGCACCGCGCAGGGTCTTCAGGCTGGGCAGCGCCTCGTCGCGGGTGGCGCTGTCGATGATCACCACGTCGGGCCGGTGCCCGGCCTGCCGCAGGGCGTCGGCGCCGCCCTCGACGGCGATCAGGACCGGGTCCTGCTCGGCGAGGAAGCGCTTCATCCGGCGCAACTGCTCACGGTGGTCGTGGCCGTCGCCGACGACCACGACGGGCCGGCCGTCGAGCTTGGTCCGCAGGGTGGGCACGCCCTGGCCGTGCAGGAGCAGGTCCTGCTCGCGGCGGAGGAACTCGGTGCTGTTGTGGGTGAAGCTCTCCAGCTGCGCGACCAGACCCGTGCGGGCGTGCTCGAGGTCGCCGGCGAGGACGGTGGCGTCCACCGGGCGGCCGCTGGCCACGAGCCGGTCGCCGGCGAAGACCTCGCCCTCGTGCACGCGCAGCTCGGCGCCGTCCCGGACGGCCGCCAGGACGTCGCCGCCCGCGCCGTCGACGACCACGATGCCGGCGTCGGTCAGGATCTGCGGCCCCAGCGCCGGGTAGCGGCCCGAGAGCATCGAGGAGCCGTTGACCAGCGCGGCGATCCCCGTGTCGGCGAGCGACTGCGCGGTGGCGCGGTCCAGATCGAGATGGTCGGTGACGACGACGTCACCGGCGCGGGCCCGGGTGAGCAGCTCGCGCGGACGGCGGTCCACCCGGGCGACGCCCCGGATCCCGGGTGGTGGAGTGGCCTGGCGGGAGCGAGTGGTCAGCTTCATGGCCCGACCATGGTCGCAGTCGCCCCGCGTGCTCGCGGGGAACCGGCGGCTCGGGCGCGTCGCGCATCCGCGCTGGTCCGGGGTGCCTCAGCTAATGCTGCGGGCGGCGTCCAGCAGCTCGCGTGCGTGGGCCAGCGCGGTGTCGGAGTCCTCCAGGCCGGCGAACATCCGGGCGAGCTCCCGCTCCCGGTCCTCCGGCCCGAGGACGGTGAGCCCGGAGGTGGTCACGGTGCCGTCGCTGGACTTCTCCACGACCACGTGCCGGTCGGCGAAGGCAGCGACCTGCGGCAGGTGGGTGACGACGAGCACCTGCGCCTCGCGGGCCAGTCGGGCCAGCCGGCGCCCCACCTCCACCGCGGCCTTCCCGCCGACGCCGGCGTCGACCTCGTCGAAGACGAACGTCGGAACCGATCCGCTCCCGGCCAGCACGACCTCCACGGCGAGCATCACCCGGGAGAGCTCACCACCCGAGGCGCCCTTGTGCAGCGGGCGCGGCTCCGAGCCGGTGTTCGCGGCCAGCAGCAGCTCGACCTCGTCCACGCCGTGGGCGTGGAAGCGCAGCCACTCGCCGTCGACCTCCAGCGCCTTGGGGTCCTCGGCCTCGGAGGCGGTCGTCGTCACCGAGACGGAGAGCCGGGCATGCGGCATCGCCAGGCCCGCCAGCTCCTCGGTCACGCCCTCGCCCAGAGACTCCGCGGCGCTCCGACGGGCCGCGGAGAGCCGGCCGGCCAGGTCAGCCAGGCTGGCGCGCAGCCGGGTGCGCTCGCCCCTGAGCTCCTCGATCCGCTCGTCGGTGCCGTCGAGCTCGAGCAGCCGCCTGCTGCCCTCCTCGGCCCAGGCGAGGACGTCCTCGAGGGTGTCGCCGTACTTCCTGGTCAAGGCGGCGAGCGCGGCGCGGCGCTCGGAGGTGGTGGCCAGGCGCGCCGGATCGGTCTCGATGCGCGAGGCGTACGACGCCACGTCGGCCGCCACGTCGGAGAGCAGGTAGGTCACCTCGGCCAGCCGGTCGGCCAGCTCGCCGGCCTCGGCATCGTGCTCGCGCACGCCCTCCAGCAGGGAGCGTGCCGAGGACGTCACCGCCAATGCGTCGGGGCCACCGGAGTCGCTGGACAGCGCCTCCCGAGCCTGCTCGGCCGCGGTTCGCAGGGTGTCGGCGTGGCCGAGCCGGGCCTCCTCCGCGGCGAGCTCGGCGTCCTCCCCCGGCTGGGGGTCGACCTCCTCGACCTCTCCGAGCCCGAAGCGGAGCAGGTCCGCCTCGCGCGCTCGCTCCCGAGCCGTGGTCACCACCTCGTCCAGCTCGCGCTCGGTGGCGGCGAGCTGCGCGTGCACCGTGCGGTAGTCCGCGAGCAGGGAGGTCACCTCGGCCCCGCCGTAGCGGTCGAGCGCCTCGCGCTGCGCGGCGGGGCGGAGCAGTCGGTGCTGGTCGGACTGGCCGTGCACGGCGACGAGGGGCTCGGTCACCTCGGCCAGCGTCGAGACCGGCACCTGGGCGCCGCCGACGAAGGCGCGGGAGCGCCCGCTGGCGGCCAGGTTGCGGGCGAGCACGACCGCGCCGTCCTCCACCTCTCCCCCGGCCTCCTCGACCGAGCGGCGGAAGTCGGCGAGGCCGTCGGTCACCACGACGCCCTCGATCCGGGCGGAGCGGGCACCGGAGCGCACCGCTCCGGAGTCGGCCCGTGCGCCCAGCAGCAGGCCGAGTGCGGTGACGAGCATGGTCTTGCCGGCACCAGTCTCGCCGGTGATGACGGTCAGACCGGGTCCCAGCTCGATCGTCGAGGAGTCGATGACGCCGAGGGAGGAGATGCGCATCTCCTCGATCACGGGGCCGCCCCCTCCCCGCCGTTGCGACGCTCACGCTCCGCGGCGCCGCGCCAGCCCTCGACGGGCAGGCCGAACTTCGCCACCAGCCGGTCGGTGAAGGGGGCGCTGTGCAACCGGGCGAGGACGACCGGGTGCTCGCCGCGGCGAACCTCGATCCGGGCGCCGGGCGGCAGGTCGACGGTGCGCCGGCCGTCGCACCACAGGACTCCGGCCCCGTCGGTGCGCGTCTGCAGCTCCACCGCCAGCGTCGAGGTGGGCGCGACGACGAGCGGTCGGGCGAACAGGGCGTGGGCGCTGATCGGCACCATCAGCAGTGCCTCGACGCCGGGCCAGACGACCGGGCCGCCGGCGGAGAAGTTGTAGGCGGTCGACCCCGTCGGGGTCGCACAGACCACGCCGTCGCAGCCCCAGCGGCTCAGCGGCCGGTCGTCGACCTCCACCACGACCTCGAGCATCCGCTCCCGCGCGGCCTTCTCGACCGAGGCCTCGTTGAGCGCGAAGGTGCGGTAGACCTCGCGGCCGTCGTGGAGCACGCGTACGTCGATCGTGAGGCGGTCCTCGGTGTGGTAGCGCTGCGCCACGACGGCGTCGATCACCGATTCGACGGCGTCCTGCTCGGCCTCGGCGAGGAAGCCCACGTGTCCGAGGTTGACCCCGAGCAGCGGGGTCCGGCTGGCGTGGGTGATCTCGGCGGCCCGCAGGATGGTGCCGTCTCCCCCGATCACCATCGCCACCTCGCAGCCGTGGCCGGCGTCGTCGGCGGACTCGGTGGTCTCCAGCAGGCCGCCCAGGCTGTCGGCGTCGAGCTCCAGGTCCTTGGCCTCCTGGGCGAGCAACCGCACCACGAGGCCCTGACCTGTGAGCGCGGCACACACGGTGCGCGCGACGTCGCGGGCCTCCGCGCGTCCGGTGTGGACGAGCAGCAGGATCCGTCGGGGGGAGCTCACGGGACCACTCTCTCACCGCCCGCCGACAGGTCGGCTGAGCGCATCACCTCGGCTCGGATCTCGACCTCGCCGATCTCGCTCGGGCCGCGACGCAGCCACAAGAAGAACTCCACGTTGCCCGACGGCCCCGGAAGCGGCGAGGTGGTGACCCCGCGCAGGCCAAAGCCGCGCTCGGCCGCCGCCTGCGCCACCGCGATGACCGCCTCGGCGCGCAGCGCGGGGTCGCGGACCACTCCGCCCTTGCCGACGCGGTCCTTGCCGACTTCGAACTGCGGCTTGACCATCGGCACCAGGTCCCCCTCGGGAGCGGTCACGGCGTCGAGCGCGTCCAGCACCAGCGAGAGGGAGATGAAGGACAGGTCGCCGACGACGAGGTCCACGGGGCCGCCGACGAGCGCCGGATCGAGCTCCCGGACGTTGGTGCGGTCGTGCACGACGACCCGCTCGTCGGACTGCAGGCTCCAAGCCAGCTGTCCGTAGCCCACGTCGACCGCCACCACCTCGCGCGCCCCGTTGCGCAGCAGCACGTCGGTGAAGCCGCCGGTGCTCGCGCCGGCGTCCAGGCAGCGTCGTCCGCGCACCTGCAGCCCCTGCGGGATGAACGCCGCCAGGGCCCCGGCCAGCTTGTGGCCGCCGCGCGAGACGTAGTCGGGCCGCTCCCGGTCCTCCTTGACCACGATCGCCACGTCGGTGGTGACCCCGGTGGCCGGCTTCGTGGCGGTCGCGCCCTGGACGGTCACCCGGCTCTGGGCGATCAGCTCGCTGGCGTGGTCCCGGGACCTGGCCAGCCCGCGCCGGACCAGCTCCGCGTCCAGCCGCAGCCTGCGGGGCGGCACGGCGACTCAGCCGGCGTCCGGGCCGGGAGCCGCACCGGGAGCCGTTCCTGCCTCCCCGTCGGGCGGGATGTCGGCGTCGGGTCGGGCGTCCAGGGCGCGGCGCAGGCGCGTGTGGGCATCCTCGAAGACGGCGACGTGCTCCTCGACAGGGCGTCCGGCCAGGGCCTGTACGTCGGCCAGGACGGCGTCCACCTCGGCGACCCCCGTCGTGGGGGCCGGGTGGGTCTCCTCCGCTCCGGGCGTCTCGGCGTGCTGCTCGCCTGGCTGCTCGGTCATGGAGTCAGGTTAGCCCGCCACCGAGGTCTCGTCCGGCACCGGCGGGGTCAGGTCGCCGAGGCCGGCCGGGTCACCGGTCCGGTCCAGGTGCGCCCAGGCCGCCTCCGCCACGGCGCGCCACCAGTCGGCGGCCTCGCCGGCGCCGGTCACCGTCAGAGCGCCGTCGACCACCGCGGCTCGCCAGCCCCCGCACTCGGCACCGTCGGCCGTGCGCACGACCGCGGGGTGTGGCTCCTCCAGACCTCGCAGGTCGGGGGCGAGGTAGGTGGGTCGCTCCTGCGGGCGCGCCGCGACGAGCTCGGGCAGCCCGGTCACGCCGGTGAGGACGAGCAGTCCGGGTACGTCGACCGCCCGTGCCCCCTCCATGTCGGTGTCAAGGCGGTCACCCACCATGAGGGGCCGTCGACCCCCGACCCGCCGGATGGTCTCCTCCAGCAACGGCGGTGCGGGCTTGCCGGCCACGTCGGGTCGGACGCCGGCGAAGTCGCTCAGCATCGTGACCATGACGCCGTGGCCGGGCGCGATGCCCACGTCGGTCTTCAGGGTCAGGTCGGTGTTGCTGGCGACCCAGGGAAGGTCGCCGGACCGCAGCCGAGCGGCGGCACGCATCACGCTGCGCCACTCGACGTCGGGGCCGTAGCCGGTGACCAGGGCGACCGCCTCGTCCTCGCGGTCCTCACCCACCGGCACCGGGTCGAGCCCTGCGTCGCGCACCGCCTCCGTCAGGCCCCGGGCCCCCAACACCGCGATCACCGCACCGGGCTCGTACCGCTCGGCCAACAGCCGCGCGGCCGCCTGCGCGGAGGTCACGACGTCGTCGGCCTCGGCACCCACCCCGAGCTCGGTCAGCTGTGCGGCGACGTCCGGCGCCGAGCGCGACGCGTTGTTGGTGACGAAAGCGATGTGGGCTCCCCCGCCGCGGGCACGGTCGATCGACTCGGCCGCCCACGGCACCGCTCGGTGCCCGATGTAGACGACGCCGTCGAGGTCGAACATGAGCAGGTCGTGGGTGTCGGTCAGGGGCCCGTCGCTGGGCTTCAACACCGATGCGTCATCGCTCACGGGCCTCACCCTAGGATGCACGGATGGACGACCCTGCGGTGGTGGCCCCGCCGTACCTCGCGCCACCCTTCCGACTCCACGAGTTCAGTGCCCTGCGCCTGGCTCCGGGACGGGTGGGCGACCCGGCATCGGCACGGGCCTTCGCTCGTCCCTACCGGTCCGTGGTGAAGCGGCTCCAGGAGTGGGAGCGTCGCGGCCACGTGGGACGCGACCGGGTGCCGGCGGTCTACCTGCACGAGTACAGCGCGGGCGGGCTCACCGTCCGCGGCCTGGTCGGCGGGCTGGATCTGGCTCGGCGGGCCCCGGATGTCGCGGCCAGCACGGTGATCCCCCACGAGGGGGTGCACGCCGGTCAGGCGCGCGAGCTGGCCTCCCGGATGGCGCAGATGGGCATGAACCCGGCCCCGATCCTCATGGTGCATCGCGGCGGCGGCGCGGTCGGGCGCATCCTGGCCGAGCGGCTCGAGGAGCCAGCCGACCACTCCTACGACGACCGTGCCGGGCAGCGGCACCGGCTGTGGGCGCTCACCGACTCCGACCTCCGGGCCCGCGTGAGCGAGAGCCTGCGAGAGACGCGTGCGCTGCTGGCTGACGGGCACCACCGCTATGCGGCCTACCTCGAGCTCCAGGAACGATTCCCCGGCACCGGGTGGGACCGGGGACTGGTGATGCTGGTCGATCAGGACGAGACGCCCCTGCACCTGGGAGCGATCCATCGTGTCCTGCCCGGAGCCGACGTCGCCACGATCGCCGGGGCCGCCGTGGACGCCGGGTTCGGCGCCCGGCCCGCGACTCGGACACGGGCGCTGGAGCAGCTGGGTCGTGCGACGCCGGTCGCGGGATCCGGTGACGACTGGCGGGTGCTGGACCTGCAGGTCGGGCCGGACGACCTGGCGGTCTGCCTGCTGCACGACCGGATCATCCCGCGCCTGCCGGCCGAGGCCCGCGTCGTCACCCACCATCACAGCGCCCAGGAGGCCATCGCCGCGGCGGAGGCCACGGGTGGCACCGCCCTCCTGGTGCCGGCGGTGGAGTTCGACGTGGTCGTCGCACGCAGTGCGGCAGGACGGCTGCTGCCGGAGAAGGCGACGTCGTTCCAACCCAAGCCCAGCGTCGGCGTCCTCATGCGGTCTCCGCTCGACGAATGACCCTGCCGCGCTGAACCTCCACCTCGACCCGGGACTGGGCGCCTCCCGAACCGGTCCGGAAGAAGCGGCGCCGGATCGCGCCACTCACCTCCACCACGTCGCCACGTCGCCACTTCGCCGCGTTGCGTTGCACCCCGCGCGCCCAGACCGCGCACTCCAGCGCATCCACCCGCGCACCGGGGCGTACGGCGGGCGGCGGCCGGTCGACCACCAGCCGCAACGTCAGCACCACGTCACCGCTGGGCAGGTCGATCGCCGTCGGCTCGTTGGAGAGCCGCCCCACCAGTCGCACCTCGTTCGCGGAGAGCTCCTGCTCCTCCATGTGCATCACCTCCGCGTCCAGCCTCACCCGCAGGACCGACAACGGCCGCCGCGCCCGGTGCCGCCTGTGGAGAACCCGGTCGTCGGCGGCGCCTGTGGACGGGAACTGGCCCGGATCGGGAAAGAGAAGCAGGTGGAAATAGCAGCAGGGGCCCTGACGAATGCCAGAGCCCCTGCTCGAAGTATGTTCGGCGGTGTCCTACTCTCCCACAGCCTCGCGGTTGCAGTACCATCGGCGCTGAAAGGCTTAACTTCCGGGTTCGGGATGGGTCCGGGTGTTTCCCTTTCGCTATGACCGCCGTAACTCTATCCACCTGTTGTGTGCCACTGTCACTCAGGGCGGTGCCTGGTGTTGTGGTGTGGTGGTTTGGGTTGTGTCTAGTGGACGCGAGACATGTTCATGCGTAGCCCTGGTGTTGTGGGTTTGTCATGATTGTTGGTGGCAAGCCCTCGGCCTATTAGTACCGGTCGGCTGGGCATTGCTGCTGTACACCTCCGGCCTATCAACCCCATGGTCTGTGGGGGGCCTTACCAAAATGTGGGAAACCTTATCTTGAAACGTGCTTCCCGCTTAGATGCGTTCAGCGGTTATCACTTCCGAACGTAGCCAACCAGCCGTGCCCCTGGCGGGACAACTGGCACACCAGAGGTTCGTCCATCCCGGTCCTCTCGTACTAGGGACAGCCTTTCTCAAGTTTCCTACGCGCGCGGCGGATAGGGACCGAACTGTCTCACGACGTTCTAAACCCAGCTCGCGTGCCGCTTTAATGGGCGAACAGCCCAACCCTTGGGACCTACTCCAGCCCCAGGATGCGACGAGCCGACATCGAGGTGCCAAACCATCCCGTCGATATGGACTCTTGGGGAAGATCAGCCTGTTATCCCCGGGGTACCTTTTATCCGTTGAGCGACCACGCTTCCACATGCCGTGGCCGGATCACTAGTTCCGACTTTCGTCCCTGCTCGACATGTCTGTCTCACAGTCAAGCTCCCTTGTGCACTTACACTCAACACCTGATTGCCAACCAGGCTGAGGGAACCTTTGAGCGCCTCCGTTACTCTTTAGGAGGCAACCGCCCCAGTTAAACTACCCATCAGGCACTGTCCCTGAACCGGATCACGGTCCTAGGTTAGACATCTAGTACGACCAGAGTGGTATTTCAACGTTGACTCCACACACACTGGCGTGCATGCTTCACCGTCTCCCACCTATCCTACACAAGCCGAACCAAACACCAATACCAAACTATAGTAAAGGTCCCGGGGTCTTTCCGTCCTGCCGCGCGTAACGAGCATCTTTACTCGTAGTGCAATTTCGCCGAGTCCATGGTTGAGACAGCGCCCAAGTCGTTACTCCATTCGTGCAGGTCGGAACTTACCCGACAAGGAATTTCGCTACCTTAGGATGGTTATAGTTACCACCGCCGTTTACTGGGGCTTAAATTCTCCGCTTCAACACACGTGTTTAACGGGTCCTCTTAACCTTCCAGCACCGGGCAGGAGTCAGTCCGTATACATCGTCTTACAACTTCGCACGGACCTGTGTTTTTAGTAAACAGTCGCTTGGGCCTGGTCTCTGCGGCCATCACCGCTGCCACACGCAAGGTGCTTGACGGATCCGGCCCCCCTTCTCCCGAAGTTACGGGGGCATTTTGCCGAGTTCCTTAACCATGGTTGTCTCGATCGCCTTGGTATTCTCTACCTGATCACCTGAGTCGGTTTGGGGTACGGGCGGCGCATAGCTCGCTAGAGGTTTTTCTCGACAGCATAGGATCACCCACTTCACCAATATTGGCTCCGCGTCGACTCTCAGACACATCAGACCCGGATTTGCCTAGGTCTGGTCCTACGGTCTTGCCCACAGACAACCATCGCTGTGGCTGGGCTACCTTCCTGCGTCACCCCATCGCTTGACTACTACCGGTTCGGGTCCCACGCTATCCAGGCCCATCCCCACCACAAGGGTGGAGTGAAGACCTGTGTCGGGTGGTTAGCATCACCGGGTTCGTCATGGGCGCTACATTGCCGGTACGGGAATATCAACCCGTTGTCCATCGACTACGCCTGTCGGCCTCGCCTTAGGTCCCGACTTACCCAGGGCAGATTAGCTTGACCCTGGAACCCTTGATCATTCGGCGCACGGGTTTCTCACCCGTGATTCGCTACTCATGCCTGCATTCTCACTCGTCTCCACTCCACCCGCGGATCACTCCCGGGCTTCACAGCAGAAGACGACGCTCCCCTACCCATCCACCACCCTTCCGGGCACACGGTGGATGCCATAGCTTCGGCGGATGACTTGAGCCCCGCTACATTGTCGGCGCGGAATCACTTGACCAGTGAGCTATTACGCACTCTTTCAAGGGTGGCTGCTTCCAAGCCAACCTCCTGGTTGTCACTGCGACTCCACATCCTTTTCCACTTAGTCACCGCTTAGGGGCCTTAGCTGATGGTCTGGGCTGTTTCCCTCTCGACTACGAAGCTTATCCCCCGCAGTCTCACTGCTGCGCTTCACTTCCCGGCATTCGGAGTTTGGTTAACGTCAGTAACCTGGTAGGGCCCATCGGCTATCCAGTGCTCTACCTCCGGAAAGAAACACGCAACGCTGCACCTAAATGCATTTCGGGGAGAACCAGCTATCACGAAGTTTGATTGGCCTTTCACCCCTATCCACAGGTCATCCCCTCAGTTTTCAACCTAAGTGGGTTCGGTCCTCCACGTCGTCTTACCGACGCTTCAACCTGCCCATGGATAGATCACTCCGCTTCGGGTCTTGATCGTGCAACTCACACGCCCTCTTCGGACTCGCTTTCGCTACGGCTACCCCACAGGGTTAACCTCGCTACACAACGCAAACTCGCAGGCTCATTCTTCAAAAGGCACGCCATCACCCCAAAAGAGGCTCTGACGGATTGTAGGCGCACGGTTTCAGGTACTATTTCACTCCCCGCCAGGGGTACTTTTCACCTTTCCCTCACGGTACTGATCCGCTATCGGTCATCAAGGAGTATTCAGGCTTGACGGGTGGTCCCGCCAGATTCACACAGAATTTCAGGAGTTCCGTGTTACTTGGGAAAAAGCGCCACACGGGAGCGTGTCATACGTCTACAGGACTCTCACCCACTACGGTAGACCATTCCAGGCCACTTCAACTTCAACACACACCACGCGCGTCACCCCGGCAGAGGCAACACACACTCATCCCACAACCCTCGCCCCGCAACGACTGCCGTCTATCACACGAAACGAGTTTGGCCTCATCCGATTTCGCTCGCCACTACTCTCGGAATCACAATTGTTTTCTCTTCCTTCCGGTACTGAGATGTTTCACTTCCCGGAGTTCCCTCCACACACCCTATACATTCAGGTGCAGGTGACCAGACATGACTCTGGCCAGGTTTCCCCATTCGGACACCCCTGGATCAACGCTCGGTTGCCAACTCCCCAGGGCTTATCGCAGGCTCCAACGTCCTTCATCGGCTCTTGATGCCAAGGCATCCACCATGCGCCCTTCATAGCTTGCCAAACAACAATCAAAACAAACACACAAAACAAAAAAGCTACAAAGATGCTCGCGTCCACTATCCACAACTCAAACAACCAACCCACACCCACCACCACCAGACCATCACGATCCACCAGCCGGCAGGCAGGCACCCAAGACAACCCACCCCACACCCCCCACCAGAACCAGCCCCCCACACACGATGAGAGACCAACCCCAGACCCGGGGGCGTGTGGTGTCTGATGCCTCAGACACCCAACAGCGTGCCAACCCCCCACATCCACCCCACAACCAGCGGGACAGACAACAAGGGGTGTCGATGATTCCACTAGAACGCACCCACATCGCCGTGCAGCCAGCGCGCACCACCCACAACGGATGATGCCATCACCTGACCCACAGCCACGGGTGCTCCTTAGAAAGGAGGTGATCCAGCCGCACCTTCCGGTACGGCTACCTTGTTACGACTTCGTCCCAATCACCAGCCCCACCTTCGACGGCTCCCCCCACAAGGGTTGGGCCACCGGCTTCGGGTGTTGCCGACTTTCGTGACGTGACGGGCGGTGTGTACAAGGCCCGGGAACGTATTCACCGCAGCGTTGCTGATCTGCGATTACTAGCGACTCCGACTTCATGGGGTCGAGTTGCAGACCCCAATCCGAACTGAGACCGGCTTTTTGGGATTCGCTCCCCCTCACGGGATCGCAGCCCTCTGTACCGGCCATTGTAGCATGCGTGAAGCCCTGGACATAAGGGGCATGATGACTTGACGTCATCCCCACCTTCCTCCGAGTTGACCCCGGCAGTCTCACATGAGTCCCCACCACCCCGAAGGGCGTGCTGGCAACATGTGACAAGGGTTGCGCTCGTTGCGGGACTTAACCCAACATCTCACGACACGAGCTGACGACAGCCATGCACCACCTGTACACCCCCAAAAGAAGCCCCATCTCTGGAGCGGCAGGGTGTATGTCAAACCCAGGTAAGGTTCTTCGCGTTGCATCGAATTAATCCGCATGCTCCGCCGCTTGTGCGGGCCCCCGTCAATTCCTTTGAGTTTTAGCCTTGCGGCCGTACTCCCCAGGCGGGGCGCTTAATGCGTTAGCTGCGGCACGGAACCCGTGGAATGGATCCCACACCTAGCGCCCAACGTTTACGGTGTGGACTACCAGGGTATCTAATCCTGTTCGCTCCCCACACTTTCGCTCCTCAGCGTCAGGACATGCCCAGAGAACCGCCTTCGCCACCGGTGTTCCTCCTGATATCTGCGCATTTCACCGCTACACCAGGAATTCCATTCTCCCCTGCATGCCTCCAGTCTGCCCGTATCGAAAGCAAGCACCGTGTTAAGCACGGCGTTTTCACTCCCGACGCGACAAACCGCCTACGAGCCCTTTACGCCCAATAATTCCGGACAACGCTCGGACCCTACGTATTACCGCGGCTGCTGGCACGTAGTTGGCCGGTCCTTCTTCTGCACATACCGTCACTTGCGCTTCGTCTGTGCTGAAAGAGGTTTACAACCCGAAGGCCGTCATCCCTCACGCGGCGTTGCTGGATCAGGCTTCCGCCCATTGTCCAATATTCCCCACTGCTGCCTCCCGTAGGAGTCTGGGCCGTGTCTCAGTCCCAGTGTGACCGGTCACCCTCTCAGGCCGGCTACCCGTCGAAGCCATGGTAGGCCATTACCCCACCATCAAGCTGATAGGCCGCGAGCACATCCCCCACCGAAAAAACTTTCCACACACCCACATGCGCGAATGTGTCATATCCAGTATTAATCCCCGTTTCCGGGAGCTATCCTGAAGTGAAGGGCAGATTACTCACGTGTTACTCACCCGTTCGCCGCTCGAGTACCCCCAAAGGGGCCTTTCCGCTCGACTTGCATGTGTTAAGCACGCCGCCAGCGTTCGTCCTGAGCCAGGATCAAACTCTCCATCGAAAACCAACGAAAAATCATACCCTGACCAAAACAAGCATCACTAGCATAAAAAACATAGCTAGAATCAACTCATCTGCTCAAAGAAACCAACCCCCACCCACCCCTACAAAAAGAGGCAGACGAGGAAAGGCAAAACAAACAAACCAATTCATCGACTAAATGACACACTGTTGAGTTCTCAAACATCAGACGCACACCGATGCAGACCCGGATCGGGCCGGCTCGTCGGGGGCAACCTCAGAAACGCTACCGAAGCCGTGGCAGTCCAGTCAACTCGGGAGTGAGTCCCGGTCGAGGGGCTGTCCGCCGACTGGCGGTCGCGGCTGCTACGTTACCCGATCCCGAGTGACTCGGGCAGGCTGCGTCAGCAACAAGTAGTACTTTACACGGGTGCACCCAGGACGGCAACTCGGGTGGGGGTGTGCTGCGTCACGTCCGCTCACGCCGTCTGCGCGGCGCTGCAGGGCGGTACGGCGACACCGTTCGATCCCCCGCGACCCAGAAGCGCCACGGCCGGTCCCCGGCCTCCCGCAGCCCCACCCGGGGGCCCCGAGCGACCTGCTCGGCCGGCACCGGCTCCGGCGCCACGGTGAGCTGCTGCTCGGGCCCGGAGAGGTCGGCCCCGTCCATGCTCCGGTCGACTCCCAGAGCGCTGCAGAGGCGGGCCGGTCCGCGCGCCAGGTCCCGGTGAGGCGCGGTCGCGCTGCGGCGTCGCCGTACCTGCTCCTCCCCTGCCACGACCTCGCCGGCCCGCAGCAGCACCGCGGACGCGCTGCCGGCGGGGCCGCAGACGACGTTGCAGCAGTGGTGCATGCCGTAGATGAAGTAGACGTACAGGTGGCCGGGCGGGCCGAACATGGTGGCGTTGCGCGGCGTCTGCCCGCGGTAGGCGTGCGACCCCGGGTCCTCGGCGCCGTCGTAGGCCTCCACCTCGGTCAGGCGCACGCGCACGTCGCCGTGGCGCAGCTCGGCGCCGAGCAGCCGGGGCGCCACCTCCAGGACCGGTCCGGACAACAGCGCCGCGAGGTCAGCCGAGCCGGGCACGCTGTCGCTCGACCGCGGCGGCCAGCTCGTCCAGCTGCTCGCGCACCCGCTGGGGGGCGGTGCCGCCCCGGCCGTTGCGCGAGCCCACCGACCCCTCGGCGGTCAGCACCGAGCGCACGCCGGGGGTCAGGTGCGGCGAGATCGCGGCGAAGTCGTCGTCGGTGAGGTCGGCGAGCTCGATGCCCCGCTCCTCGCACCGCCGTACGCACGCCCCGGCGAGCTCGTGCGCCTCACGGAACGGCACCCCCTCGCGCACCAGCCACTCCGCGACGTCGGTGGCCAGCGAGAAGCCCTGCGGGGCCAGGTCGGCCA
The DNA here is from genome assembly GCF_019931675.1 of Nocardioides rotundus. GTDB lineage: Bacteria > Actinomycetota > Actinomycetes > Propionibacteriales > Nocardioidaceae > Nocardioides > Nocardioides rotundus. The sequence continues at coordinate 1,588,897 of NZ_CP082922.1, read as the reverse complement.
TCCGGGCTCCGTCGAAGGTCAGCGTCGCGACCATCCCGGTGAACGCGGGCAGCAGCACCTCCAGGGTGTCCACGGAGTCGAAGACCGGCTCCTTGTCCTCCTGGAGGTCGCGGTTGTAGGCCAGCGGCAGCGCCTTGAGCGTGGCGAGCAGGCCGGTGAGATTCCCGATCATCCGGCCCGCCTTGCCGCGCGCGAGCTCGGGGATGTCGGGGTTCTTCTTCTGCGGCATGATGCTCGACCCGGTCGACCAGGAGTCGTGCAGGCGGGCGAACCCGAACTCCTGGGTGGTCCACACGACGACCTCCTCCGCGATCCGGCTGAGGTCGACGCCGGCCATGGCGCACACGAACGCGAACTCGGCGACGAAGTCCCGGCTGGCGGTGCCGTCGATGGAGTTGGGGCTGGAGTCGGCGAAGCCGAGCTCGTGGGCGACGGCGCGGGGGTCCAGCCCGAGGCTGGAGCCGGCCAGCGCGCCCGAGCCGTACGGCGAGTCCGCGGCGACGCGGGCATCCCAGTCCGCGAGCCGGTCCACGTCGCGCAGCAGGGCCCACGCGTGCGCCAGGAGATGGTGCGCCAGCAGCACCGGCTGAGCGTGCTGCAGATGCGTGCGTCCCGGCATGATCACGTCGAGATGGGCGCGGGCCTGGGTCGCGAGCGCCTCGACCAGGTCCAGCAGCAGGGCGCGCTCGGTGCGCCCGTGGTCGCGCAGGAACGCCTTGAACAGGGTGGCGACCTGGTCGTTGCGCGACCGGCCCGCCCGGAGGCGACCACCGACGTCGGGCCCGACCTCCTCCAGGAGCAGTCGCTCCAGGGCGCCGTGCACGTCCTCGTCGCTCGGGTCGGGTCGCAGCTCGCCGGCGGCGTACCGCTCCCCCAGCGCGTCCAGCCCGCGCAGCAGCTCGGCGTGGTCGTCGTCGGAGAGCAGGCCGGCGCGGTGCAGCGCGTTCGCGTGGGCGCGCGAGCCGGCGAGGTCGTAGGGCGTCAGCCGCCAGTCGAAGTGCGTGGACACCGAGAGCGCCTCGAGCTCGGGCGAGGGGCCTCCTGCGAACCGGCCGCCCCAGAGCTTGCCGGTGCGGGTGGTGCTCTCGCTCATGTCACATCCTTGGGGCCGGGGTCTCGTGTCGCCGGGTCCTCGTGGTCGGCGAGGGCAAGATAGCGGCGGACCAGCGCCTCACCGCCCTCGGGCTCACGGGAGATGACCACCAGGGTGTCGTCGCCGGCGATGGTGCCGAGCACGTCGGGCTGCTCGGCCTTGTCGAAGGCGGAGGCGAGGAACTGGGCGGCACCCGGAGGCGTGCGCATCACGACCAGGTTGGCGCTGGCCTCCGCCGACACCAGCAGCTCCTGGCACAGCCGGGCCAGCCGCTGCCACGAGGCGGCCGTCTCCCGGGGCGTGCTCGGCGTGCGGTCGCCGCCCTCGGCCGGGACGGCGTAGACCAGCGGGCCGGAGGCGCTGCGCACCTTGATCGCGTCCAGCTCGACCAGGTCCCGCGACAGGGTCGCCTGCGTGACATGCACGCCCTGCTCGGCGAGCAGGTCGCCCAGCTCGGTCTGGGAGCGGATCTCCCGCTGGGTGACCAGGTCGATGATCCGCTGATGCCGCGCGCTCTTGGTGTGCGGGCTCTGCGGAGCGGTCTGCGCGTCCGTCATCGCTCCTCCCCCGCCTGGGAGAGCAGCCAGCCCAGGATCGCCTTCTGCGCGTGCCGCCGGTTCTCCGCCTCGTCCCACACCACGCTCTGCGGTCCCTCGAGCACCTCGGTGGCGATCTCCTTCTCCCGGTAGGCCGGCAGGCAGTGCATGACGATCGCGTCGCCCGCGGCACCGGCGAGGAGCTCGGGCGTGACGGCGTACAGCGCCAGCACGGCCAGCCGCTCCTCCGCCTCGTCCTCCTTGCCCATCGAGACCCAGGTGTCGGTGACCACGACGTCGGCACCGGCCACGCCCGCCTGGGGGTCGGTGGTGATCGTCACCGAGCCGCCGGTGCGGGCGGCGATGTCGGTGGCGCGCTGCACCATCGCCTCGGAGGGGAGGTAGCCATCAGGACCAGCGACCCGCACGTGCATGCCCGCCGTCGCCCCGGCGAGCAGCCACGAGTTGCCCATGTTGCAGGCCGCGTCGCCGACGAAGGTCACGGTGAGGCCGGCCAGGTCCCCCTTGTGCTCACGCACGGTGAGCAGGTCGGCGAGCAGCTGGCAGGGATGGAAGTCGTCGGTCAGCGCGTTGACCACCGGCACCCCGGAGTGCTCGGCCATCTCCTCCAGGTCGCCCTGCGCGTAGGTGCGCCACACGATCATCGAGACCTGCCGGCCCAGCACCTTGGCCACGTCGTGCACCGACTCGCGCACGCCGATCTCGGCCAGGTGGCCGTCGACGTGCATCGGGTAGCCACCCAGCTCGGCGACCGCGGCGGCGAAGGAGACCTGGGTGCGCAGGGTGTGCTTGTCGTAGATGCAGGCGACCGTGCGCGGGCCCTGCAGCGGCTTGAAGTCGTACGGCGCCGCCTTGAGCTGGCCCGCCAGCGACAGGACCTCCGCCTGCTCCACGGGCGAGAGGTCGTCGTCGGCGAGGAAGTGCCGCATCACCCGGCCGCTCCGCTCTGCTGGTCCGACTGGGCGGCCGCCTGCTGCTGGGCCGCCTCCAGGATCCCCGGCCACGCGTCGGCGAAGGCGGCCACGTCGTCCTCGGTGAGCACCAGCGGCGGGACCAGCCGGATCCGGGCGCCGCCGGTGGCGTTGAGGATGAAGCCGGCCTCCTGGCCGGCCGTGACGGCCTGCGCGGCGTAGTCGCCGTCGAGCTGGATGCCCAGCATCAGCCCGGTGCCGGTCACCTCGGTGACCTGCTCGGGCGCCGCGGCGGCGGCGCGGAGCGCCTCGCCGGTCCGGCGCACGTGGTCGAGCAGTCCCTCGGCCTCGATCGTCCGCAGGACGGCCAGCGCCGCGGCGCAGGAGACGGGGTTGCCGCCGAAGGTGGTGCCGTGGTTGCCCGGGCCGAGCAGCTGCCCGGCCCGGCCGAGGCCGATGCAGGCGCCGATCGGCAGCCCGCCGCCGAGCCCCTTGGCCAGGGTGACCACGTCCGGCAGGACCGGGTCGGCCAGGTCGGGGTTCTGGTGGGCCAGCCAGGTGCCGGTGCGACCGATCCCGCTCTGCACCTCGTCCAGCCACAGCAGGGCCCCGCGCTCGTCGGCGATCCGCCGAGCGGCGGCGAGGTAGTCGCGCGGTGGGAGCACCACGCCGGCCTCGCCCTGCACGGGCTCGAGGACCACGGCCGCGGTCTGGTCGGTGACGGCGGCGGCGAGGGCCTCGGCGTCGCCGTACGGCACGAAGGTGACCTCGCCCGGGAGCGGCTCGAACGGCGTGCGGTAGGCCTCCTTGCTGGTGAGCGCCAGGGCACCCATGGTCCGGCCGTGGAAGGCACCCTCGGTCGCAACCAGGTGGGTGCGGGCGGTGCGCCGGGTCAGCTTGAGCGCGGCCTCGTTGGCCTCGGTTCCGGAGTTGGCGAAGAAGACCCGGCTGCCCTCGGGAGCGCCGTCGGGCGCGACCAGGCCGAGCAGCCGCTCGGCCAGCTCCACCTGCGGCTCGCTGGTGAAGAAGTTCGAGATGTGGCCCAGGGTGCCCAGCTGGGCGCCGACCGCGTCCACCACCGCGGGGTGGGCGTGCCCGAGCGCGTTGACGGCGATCCCGCCGAGCAGGTCGACGTACTCCTTGCCGTCCACGTCCCACACGTGCGCGCCCTCGCCGCGCGCGAGCACCAGCTTCGGCGGGCCGAAGGTGTTCATCAGGGCCGCGGCGTACCGCTGCTGCAGGTCACTCACCGGTCGCTCCCTTCGCCTTGCGGATCCTGGTCTCCACGCCGGGCAGCACCTGGGTCCCGACGCCCTCGTCGGTGAAGATCTCCAGGAGGACGGCGTGCGGCTCACGGCCGTCGACCACGGTGGCCCGCGAGACCCCGCCGTCGAGAGCGTCCAGGCACGCCTGCATCTTCGGCACCATCCCGCTGGCCAGCGTCGGCATCAGCTCGCGCAGCGCGTCGGGGCTGATCTCGCCGATCACGTCGTCGCTGTCGGGCCAGTCGCGGTAGAGGCCCTCCACATCGGTGAGCACCATCAGCTTCTCCGCGCCCAGCGCGGCGGCCAGCGCGCCGGCGGCGGTGTCGGCGTTGACGTTGTGCACCCGGCCGTGCTCGTCCGGTGCGACGCTGGAGATGACCGGGATCCGGCCGGCCTCGACCAGGTCGAGCACCGCCTCGGGCCGGACGTGCGCGACCTCCCCGACCAGCCCGAGGTCGACCTCCTCGCCGTCGATCACGGTGTTGGTCGGCTTGGCGGTGAAGAGGCCGGCGTCCTCCCCCGACAGGCCCACGGCGAGCGGGCCGTGCTGGTTGAGCAGCCCGACGAGCTCGCGCTGCACCTGGCCGACGAGCACCATCCGGACGACGTTCATCGCCTCGGGGGTGGTCACCCGAAGGCCGCCGCGGAACTCCGACTCGATGCCGAGCTTGTCGAGCATCCGGGAGATCTGCGGGCCACCGCCGTGCACCACGACCGGCTTGAAGCCGGCCAGCCGGAGGAACGCGATGTCCTCGGCGAAGGCGGACTTGAGGTGGTCGTCGGTCATGGCGTTGCCGCCGTACTTGATGACCAGGGTCTTGCCGTTGTACTCCTTCAGCCACGGCAGTGCCGCGGCCAGGGTGGCGGCCTTGCGGGTGTCGACCCGGTCCTTGGTGGTCTGCTGCGGGTTCTCGGTCATGAGCTGTAGGCGCTGTTCTCGTGGACGTAGGCGTGGGTCAGGTCGTTGGTCCAGATGGTGGCCCGCTCCGGGCCGGACTTGAGGTCGACGGTCACCGAGACCTCCCGGCCGGACAGGTCGACGCCGGCGGGGTCCTCGGCAGGGGTGGACTCCCGGCACACCCACACGCCGTTCATCGCGACGTCGAGGTCGGCCGGGTCGAAGGCCGCGGAGGTGGTGCCGACGCTGGCCAGCACGCGGCCCCAGTTGGGGTCCTGGCCGAAGATCGCGGCCTTGAACAGGTTGCTCCGCGCGATGCTGCGGCCCACCTCGAGCGCGTCCGCCTCCGAGGCGGCGCCCAGCACGGTGATCGCGATCTCGTGGTCGGCGCCCTCGGCGTCCTTCAGCAGCTGCATCGTCAGGTCGGTGCAGGCCTGGGTCAGCGCCTCGGTGAAGTCCTCCGGAGTGGGCGTGATGCCGCTCGCGCCGCTGGCCATCAGGCTGACGGTGTCGTTGGTGGACATGCAGCCGTCGGAGTCGAGCCGGTCGAAGCTGACCCGGGTGGCGGCCCGCAGGGCCCGGTCCAGGTCGGCCGCGTCGACCACCGCGTCGGTGGTCAGCACGACCAGCATGGTCGCCAGCTGCGGCGCGAGCATGCCCGCGCCCTTGGCCATCCCGCCGATCGACCAGCCGGCGCCCTCGACGACGACCTCCTTGCTCACCGAGTCGGTGGTCATGATCGCCTCGGCCGCCGCGGTGCCGCCGTCGGCGGCGAGTCCGGCATACGCCTCATCCACGCCCGCGAGCACCTTCTCCCGGGGGTTCGCGAGCCCGATCAGCCCGGTGGAGCACACGACGACGTCGACCGCGCCGATCCCGGCGTGCTCGGCGACGCGCTCGGCGACCGCGTGGGTGGTCTGGAAGCCGTCGGGGCCGGTGTAGCAGTTGGCGCCGCCGGAGTTGAGCACGACCGCCCGGACGGTCCCGTCCTTGGCAGCCTGCTCGCTCCACAGCACCGGGTTGGCCTTGCAGCGGTTGGCAGTGAACACGGTGGCGGCGTCGAAGCGCGGGCCGTGGTTGACGACCAGGGCGACGTCCTTGGCGCCGGTGGACTTCAGCCCGGCGGGGACGCCGGAGGCGGTGAAGCCGGCGGGGTGGGTGACACTCATCTCTTCTTCTTCCTGGGGCGGTCCGGAGCGGGCTCCGGGGCGGCGACGGGGGCGGCGGGCTCGATCGTGTGCCCTCGTCGTCGCCAGGCCTCGGCCGCGTCGTCGGCGCGGTCGGTGGGCACCAGCACCCAGTCGGTGTCGAAGGTGGACAGCGTCATCACCGGCACCTCGGCCTCGGCCAGCGGGCCGAGCAGCGCGTGCAGCACCCCCACCTCGGAGGGGTCGAGGGTGCCCTGCACGACGAACGCGGTGTACGGCGCGGCCTTGCGGGCCTTGCCCGGCACGTCCCGGGCGGCGCAGACCACCGAGGTCTCGGTCGCGGTGGCGGTCACCGAGAACACCGAGGACGACTCGGCCCAGGCGGGCACCTCCGAGCCGGGCCCGAGGCGCACCACGGCCAGCCGCTCGGGGTAGTGCAGCAAGGTGCGAGGAGTGTCCGTCATGGCGCCAGCCCCACCGAGGTCAGGCCCAGCCCCTCGTCGAGGCCGAGCGCCAGGTTGAGGCACTGCACCGCGGCGCCGCCGGTGCCCTTGGCCAGGTTGTCGACGACTCCGACCGCGACGAGCCGGCCGGCGGCCTCGTCCACGGTCACCTGCACGTGCACGGCGTTGGAGCCGATCGTGGACTTCGTCTGCGGCCACTGCCCCGGCGGGAGGACGTGCACGAACTGCTCGTCGGCGTAGGCGGCGGCGTACGCGTCGTACGCCTGCTCGGCAGTGACACCGGCGGCCACCGGTGCCGAGCAGCTGGCCAGGATGCCGCGCGGCATCGGGACCAGGAGCGGGGTGAAGCTGACCCGCACGTCGCCGTCGGTGAGCGCCGAGAGGTTCTGGGTGATCTCCGGCGTGTGCCGGTGCACGCCGCCCACGCCGTAGGCCGACGCGTTGCCCATCACCTCCGAGCCGAGCAGGTGCGGCTTGGCGGCCTTGCCGGCGCCGGAGGTGCCGCTGGCGGCGGTGACGACGACGTCCGGCTCCACCAGGCCCGCGGCCACGGCCGGGGCGATGGTGAGGGTGGAGACGGTCGGATAGCAGCCGGGTACGGCGATCCTGGTGGCTCCGCGGAGCCGGTCTCGCTGCCCGGGCAGCTCGGGCAGGCCGTAGGGCCAGCTGCCGGCGTGCTCACCGCCGTAGAACCGCTCCCACGTCGCGGCGTCGCGCAGCCGGAAGTCGGCACCGCAGTCGATGACCACCGTGCCCTCGCCGAGCGCGGCGGCCAGCGGGCCGGACTGGCCGTGCGGGAGTCCGAGCACCACCACGTCGTGGCCGGCGAGGGTCTCGGGGGTGGTCTCCTCCAGGGTCCGGTCGGCCAGCGGCACCAGGTGGGGCTGCAGCGTCCCGAGCCGCTCGCCGGCGTTGGAGCCGCCGGTCAGCGCGCCGATCCGGACGCCGGGGTGGCCGAGCAGCAGCCGGAGCACCTCGCCGCCGGCGTACCCGCTCGCGCCGGCGACGGCCACGGAGATCTGGTCGTCAGGCATGCGCATGACTATACAGGGTCATGAATGCCGATGCAGCCCCGGTCTCGCAACGTGGGGCGGGGTGCCGGGGTCAGGCGCGCTGGACGGCTCCGCACCGCTCGGCGGCGCTCGCCACGGCGGCGTCCCGGGCCGCGCCGGACTCGCCCTCCTTCAGCGTGCGGTCCGGCGCGCGGAAGCGCAAGGCGAAGGCCAGCGACTTCCTCCCCTCGCCCACCTGCGCCCCGGTGTAGACGTCGAAGAGCCGCAGGGACTCCAGCAACTCGCCGGCGCCCTCGCGCAGCGCGTCCGCCACGTCGGCCACCGCCACGCCGGCGTCCACCACGAGGGCGACGTCCTCCTTGGCCACGGGATAGTCGGAGTACGACGGCGCCCGCACCTCGGTTGGGGCAGCCGCGAAGAGCGCGTCCAGGTCCGCCTCGGCCGCGACCGTCCGCTCCGGCACGCCCACCGCCCGGCAGACCCGGGGGTGCAGCTCGCCGGCGTACCCGACCACGACCTCCTCGCCGGTGGCCGGGTCGGTGGCGACCAGCTCGGCACAGCGGCCCGGATGCCAGGGCGCGCGCTCGACAGCGCGCCGGGCGAGCGGCACGCCGAGCGCCTCGGCGACCTCCTCCACGCCCTGGACGGCGTCGTACCACTCCACCGGGCGGCCCTCGCCCCACCAGCCGGCGGGCGCCCACTCCCCCGCGGCCACCAGGCCGAGGTGCAGCGGCTGGGCCGGCACGGCGCCGAAGAGCGCGGCCAGCTCGTCGTCGGTGGGCCGGCGGTCCACGCCGAGGATCGGCGCGGCCGGCGCCTCGGGGTCGGGCAGGGTCACCGTCCCGGTCTCGAACAGCGCGACGTCGCCCTGCCCCAGCCCGGCGTTGCGGGCCAGCGACCGGAGCAGGCCGGGCAGCAGGGTGCTGGTCATGAACGGCTGCTCGGCCGAGAGCGGGTTCGCCAGGCGCAGCAGAGTACGGCGCTCGTCCTCGGCCGGGATGCCGAGCGCGTCCAGCTCCGGCATGCCGACGAACGGGAAGCTCACCACCTCCACCCAGCCGGCGCCGGCGAGCGCGCGCCCGACACGGCGGCGCAGCCGCTGAGCGCGGGTCAGCCCGCGGCCCGCGGGCGCCGTGGGCAACACCGAGGGGACGTTGTCGTAGCCGACGATCCGGGCGACCTCCTCGACCAGGTCGTAGGGGTCGGTGAGGTCGGGTCGCCACGGCGGCACCGTGGCCGTCAGGGTGTCGCCCTCGACCGCCACGTCACACCCCACGGCGGTCAGGTCGGCCACCACGGTCTCCGCATCGATCTCCATGCCGGTGACCCGAGCGGGCAGCCCGGTGTCGGTGGTGATCGTCGTCGGAGCCGGCGCCTCACCCACCTTGGTGACACCCGGCTCGACGGTCCCGCCGCCATAGCGGGCGAGCAGCTCGGCGACCCGGTCGGCGGCCGCCTCGGGCAGCGTCGGGTCGACCCCCCGCTCGAACCGCTTGGACGCCTCGCTGGGCAGCTTGTGCCGCCGCTGGGTGCGGAAGATCGAGACCGGGTCGAAGTGCGCGGCCTCGATCACCACGCGACTGGTCGTCTCCGAGAGCTCGGTGGTCTCCCCGCCCATCACGCCGGCCAGGCCGATCGGGCCCGAGTCGTCGGTGATGAGCAGGTCCTCGGTCGACAGCTCGCGGGTGACGTCGTCCAGCGTCGTCAGCCTCTCGCCCTCGGCGGCCCGCCGGACCCGGATCGGGCCCGCCAGCCGGTCGCCGTCGTAGCCGTGGATCGGGTTGCCGAGCTCGAGCATGACGTAGTTGGTGACGTCGACGGCCAGGCTGATCGGCCGCATGCCGGCCAGCTGGACCCGGCGGGCGAGCCACGCCGGGGTGGGAGCGGACGGGTCGAAGCCGGTGACGACGCGGGTCACGAAGACCGGGCAGCCCTGCGGGTCCTCGACCTCGACGGGGTAGGCGCTCCCGTCGACCGGCGGGGTCTCGCGCAGCGCGGGGTCGCGGAACTCGACCGGGTCCTCGTGGACGGCGTACTCCAGCGCGGCCTCGCGGGCGACGCCGCGGATGGACAGCGCGTAGGCACGGTCGGGGTTGATCTCGAACTCGATGACCTCGTCGCGCAGCGGCAGGATCCCGAAGATGTCGTCGCCGGGCTCGCCGGCGTCGGCGGGCAGCACGATGATGCCGTCGTGGTCCTCGCCCAGGCCGAGCTCGCGGGCCGAGCAGATCATCCCCGCGGAGACGTGGCCGTAGGTCTTGCGCGCGGAGATCTCGAAGCCGCCGGGCAGCTCGCCGCCGGGCAGGATCACCACGACCAGGTCGCCGGGGGCGAAGTTGTGCGCGCCGCAGACGATCCCCTGCGGCTCCCCGGTGCCGTTGGCGTCGCCGACGTCGACGGTGCACCAGTTGACCGTCTTGCCGTTGGAGTGGGTCTCGGGCTCCATGGTGAGCACCCGGCCGACCACCAGCGGACCGCGGATGTCGTGTCCGGGGCGCTCGATCGCCTCGAGCTTGAGCCCGAGCGCGGTCAGCCGCGCGGCCAGGTCCTCGACCGTGAGGTCGGCGGGCAGGTCGACGTACTCCCGGATCCAGGAGACAGGGGCCTTCATCGCTCAGATCTCCGTTCCGAAGGAGGACGAGAAGCGCACATCGCCCTCGAAGAAGTCGCGCAGGTCGGAGGCGCCGGTGCGGAACATCAGGGTCCGGTCGATGCCCATGCCGAACGCGAAGCCGGTGTAGCGCTCGGGGTCGATGCCGGCGGCGACCAGCACCCGCGGGTTGACCACGCCGCAGCCGCCCCACTCGATCCAGCCCTCGCCCTTGCAGGTGCGGCAGACCTCGACCTTGCCGGGCACGCCCTTGCAGACGAAGCAGCGCAGGTCGACCTCCGCCGAGGGCTCGGTGAAGGGGAAGTACGACGGCCGGAAGCGCGTGTCGATCCCCTCGCCGAACATCGCGGTGGCGAAGTGGTCCAGCGTGCCCTTGAGGTGGGCCATGGTGATGCCCTCGTCGACCACGAGGCCCTCGACCTGGTGGAACATCGGGCTGTGCGTGGCGTCGTACTCGTCGGTGCGGAACACCCGGCCCGGACACACGACGTAGATCGGCGGCTCCTGGGTGAGCATCGTGCGCGCCTGCACCGGCGAGGTGTGGGTGCGCAGCACCAGGTGGTGGTCGGCCGGCTCGGTCCAGAAGGTGTCCTGCATGGTCCGCGCCGGGTGGTCGGCGCCGAGGTTGAGCGCGTCGAAGTTGAGCCACTCGGCCTCGACGACCGGCCCCTCGGCGACCTCCCAGCCCATCGCGACGAAGATGTCCGCGATCAGATCGGCCGCGGTGGTGAGCGGGTGCCGGGACCCGCGATGGGTACGCCGGGCCGGCAGCGTGACGTCGACGGTCTCGACGGCGAGCATCCGCTCCTCGTGCTCGGCCTCGAGCACCGCCTCGCGCGCCTTGATCGCCTGGTTGACCGCGCCGCGCGCCTGGCCGACCCGCTGGCCGGCCTCCTTGCGGGCCTGCGGCGGCAGGGCGCCGATCTCCCGGTTGGCCAGGGCCAGCGGGGACCGGTCGCCGGCGTGGTCCAGGCGGGCCTGCTTGAGCTCGGCGAGGTCGGTGGCGGCCTCGACGGCGGCCAGCGCCTCCTCGCGCATCCGCTGGACCTCCTCGGCCTGCAGCGGGGTGACCTCGACCGGGTCGTAGTCGGTGTTGGGGCCGGACATGGCTCCCTCTCTTGCGCGGACGGCGGACGCGCGCATTCTAGGAGTGGCGGGGTGGGCGTGCTCCCCCGGATCCGTCGGCGAGGCGGAAGCGCTCAGGCGGCTCCCGGACCGCGCGTCGGTCCGGGGCACGGAAATCGCCGAGTGCTGCTCACGCCGTCGACTCTACCGGTCCCGGGCGTAGGACTCGACCAGGTTCCCGCAGCCCTGGCCATCGACGCGTGCCGGATCGAGCGCGTCCACGGACGCCTCCGCCCGCTGCCGGCCGAGGTTCCAGGACCAGAGGTCCTCGCGGATGGCGGCGCTGAGCTGCTCGTCCGGCAGGTCCGCCAGCACGCAGACGGCGGCCTCCTCGGGCAGCCGATCGACGATCACCGGCGCGGCGTCGGCCGACAGTGCGCCGAGATAGGTCAGGTCGAGCCGGCCGCTCGCCTCGAAGCGGTCGATGTTCTGCTCGGCCACCCAGGCGTCCGGGTTGATCGCCGCCAGCCCGAGGAGGGCGACCGCTCCTGTGACCAGGCCCAGCCGGGGGATCCAGGTGCCGCGCCCCAGCAGCCCGCACACCATCACCAGGATCACCACCACCCCGAGCCAGCCCTCGAAGACGTCGACCACGAGCCTCAGCCGGGTGAAGCCGTACGCCTCCTGGTAGACGTGCATCCGGTACAGCGCCGAGGCGACCACGACCAGGGTGAGCAGGCACAGCAGGCCCAGCGAGGCGCGCAGCCACCGGCGGTCGGCCGGCGACCGGCCGGCGTACCTCGCCGCCACCGCGACCACGACCAGGGTGAGCCCCGTGGCGACGGTGAGCTGGCCGAAGCCCTGGTGGACGTAGTCGGCGTAGGTGACGCCCGTGGTCCGCTCGAGGTAGGCGTGCCCGCCGAACGCGGCCGTCGCCTGTGCGGCGAGGAAGGCGACGAAGACGGCGTCGACCAGCAGCACCGGCGCGAGCCACTCGAAGCGGTTGCGCAGCGCCGGGGCCTCCGTCCGCTCGGTCTCGACGCGCGGCGGGTTCAGTGCGGCGTACGCCCCGGCGAGGGTCAGGCCGCCGACGCCGGCGGCGATGAAGCCGCGGAGCACCGCGCTGCCGAAGGTGAGGTCGGGCACCACGGCGTCCACCCAGCTGGCGAAGAGGGCGTCGGCGGAAGCGAAGAGCAGGCCGAACACCGCGATCCCGAGCACCGACCAGGCGATCGTGCGCACCACCGCCGGCGCGACCGAGGACGACCCGGAGATGCGCACCGACCGGCCGAGCCACGGCAGCCCCCGCAGCGCCGAGAGCGGCCAGGCCGCCCACGACAGCACGAAACCGGGAACGCTGCGTCCCCGGGCGGTCCCGACGAGGAAGACCGCGGCCGCCGCGAGCACGCACAGCCCGATCACCGGCGTCGTGTCGAGCAGCACCAGAGGAAGCACGAGCAGGGCCGCCAGCACCGAGCACAGCAGCGTGAACGGGTCGCGGCGGTGCCGGGCGGTGACGAGGGCGGCGGCGCCGGCGGCCCAGAGCACCAGCGCCCAGGCGAGTCCCGGCCAGGTGTCGAGGAGGGTCGCCCCGGCGAGCAGGCCGACCAGGGCGGCGCCCAGCACGACCCGCGGCCCGGGGAGTCCGGGGCGCTCGGGCCAGCGCCGGCGCACCAGGTCGGTCGGCCCGCCCGAGACCCCGCCCGTCGGCGCGGACGGCGGGGGCGGCGAGGGCGGCGGGGGCGTCTGGGTCATCGCCACGGGCTTCTCCTGTCGTCGCTGTTCGTCTCCTCGCTTCTCGCCGCGGGGGCTCGGGGGGATCGCCGGGAGCGCGAGCCGCAGCCGCGCCCCCGGCTCCCCCGGCACCGGGTCGAGGAAGCGCAGCGTCCCCCCATGCAGCTGCGCCGCCCACCGGGCGATCGCCAGGCCCACGCCGGTGCCGCCACCGGCGGCGTCGGTGCCGAACCGCTCGAAGACCCGCTCCCGCTGCTCCGGCGCGACACCGGGCCCGGCGTCGGCGACCTCCAGCCACCAGCCGCGGTCGTCCTCCCCTGCGTCGATGCGTACGGCGGTCCTGGCCGGTGCGTGCCGGCCGGCGTTGTCCAAGACGTTCACCAGGACCTGCCGCAGCCGGGCGGGGTCGGCCCGGACGTCGAGCGCGGCGGGGACGCGGGCGTCGTACTCCACCGTGCGTCCGGCGGCCCGCACCTCCTCGGTCGCCGCGGCAACCAGCGCCGCCAGCTCGACGTCCCGGACGTCGAGCGCGGCGACGCCCGCCTCCAGCCGGGAGAGCTCGAGCAGGTCGGCCACCAGGTCGCGCAGCCGCTCGGCCTGCGCCAGCGCCCGGCCCAGCTGCTCGGCGTCGGCCGGGACGACCCCGTCGGCGAGGTTCTCCAGCAGTGCCGTCATCGCGGTCAGCGGCGTGCGCAGCTCGTGGGAGACGGTGGCGACCAGGTCGCGCCGCTCCCGGTCCAGGTCGGACAGGTCGGCAGCCATCGCGTTGAACGCGGCGGCGAGCCGACCGACCTCGTCGGTGGCGAGCGTGTGGACGCGCACCGAGTAGTCGCCCCGGGACATCGCCCCCGCGGCGTCGGTCATCTGGCGCAGCGGCGCGGTCATGCCGGCCGCAAGCAGCTGGGTCAAGCCCAGGGCGAGCGCCACGGAGACCGGCAGGGTCAGCCACCACGGGACTCCCGAGGCGCTGCCCAGCGCGACCAGCAGCCCGGCCGCGACGACGGAGACCGCGACGAGGAGGCCGAGCTTGGTCTTGATGGAGCGGACCGGGTCGAGCGGCCGCGGGTCAGCCATCGACGGGCTCCAGCGCATAGCCGACGCCGTGCACGGTGCGGACGCGAGCCGCACCCACCTTGGCGCGCAGCGCCTTCACGTGGCTGTCGACGGTGCGCGTGCCGCCCCGGGCGAGGGCGGCGTCGGGCCAGTCCCAGACCTCGGCGAGCAGCCGCTCGCGAGCAAGCACCCGGCCGGGCTCGCGGGCCAGGCAGGCGAGCAGGTCGAACTCGGTGGGCGTCAGGTGCACCTCCTCCCCCGCGACGGTGACCCGGCGGGTCCGGCCGTCGATGGTGAGGTCGCCGACCCGGCGCTGGTCGTCGGGGTCCGCGGCCAGCTCCGCGGCCCGGTCCACGCGCCGCAGCAGCGCCGCGACCCGGGCCACCACCTCGCGCATCCGGAAGGGCTTGGTGAGGTAGTCGTCGGCGCCGACCGCGAGTCCGACCAGGATGTCGGCCTCCTCATCGCGCGCGGTGAGCATGAGCACCGGTACGGGCCGCTCGGCCTGGATCCGGCGGCAGACCTCCAGGCCGTCGAGGCCGGGGAGCATCAGGTCGAGCAGGACGACGTCCGGCGCGCCCTCGGCGTGCAGGTCGACCGCGGTCGGGCCGTCGAAGGCCTGCTGGACGTCGTACCCCTCGGCGCGGAGCCGGTCGGCGAGGGAGTCGTTGATCACCCGGTCGTCCTCGACCAGAAGCACCCGTCGCTGCCGCATGCCTCGACCCTAGGGCCGCGCCTGCGGGGATCCCGGGCACCACGTGTGAAGGTTGTGTGGAGGTCGCTCAGGCGGGCGGACGGGTGGGCCACCGCACGCAGACGCGGGCCCCGCCGTCGCCGGTCTCGCCGATCTCGATCGCGCCGCCGTGGGCGGTCACCAGGCCGTGGGCGAGGTAGAGGCCCAGCCCGGACCCGCCGACGCCGGTGGTCCAGAACTTGGTGAACACCCGGCGCCGCATCTCCTCGGGGATGCCGTCGCCCTCGTCCTCGACCAGGATGCGTACGTCGTCCCCGCCGGGCTCCAGGCGCACGCGCACCGTGCCCTCGCCGTGGCGTACGGCGTTCTCGACCAGGTTGGTGACCACCTGGGTCAGCTTGTCCGGGTCGGCCCACACCTGCGGCAGCCCCTCGGGCGTGTCGGCCTCGATCGGCCGGGCGGTGCCGGCCTGGACGGACTCGACGACCCGCCCGACCAGGGTCGCGGCGTCGCTGGGGCGGGGCGCCAGGCTCAGGCGGCCGGTGTCGAGGCGGGCGATGTCGAGCAGCTCGGCGATCAGCCGGGAGAGCCGGTCGGCGTCGCTGTGCACCGTGCGCAGCATCATCTTCTTCTGCTCGTCCTGCAGCTGCTCCCAGCGGTTGAGCATGACCTGGACGAATCCCTTCACGCCGCTCAGCGGCGACCGGAGCTCGTGGGAGACGGTGGCCAGCAGGTCGCTGCGCTCGCGGTCCAGCCGGGCCCGCCCCCGGCCGGTCCGGAGGCTGACGGCGACCCCGACCACGGGACCGAGGTGCTCCTGGCGGATCAGCCGCGCGGTGGTGAGGACCTCCTCGCCGGCCTGGTTGAGCCAGGACTGCTCGGGGATCCCCTGGCGGATCCCGAGGCTCTCGAAGGGCCGGTTGCGCTGCAGCCAGCTCGCTCCCTCGAGGTCGTAGAGGCGCAGGACCTCGGCGATCGGGCGCCCCAGTGCCGCCTCGGTGTCGGTGCCGAGCAGTCGCGCCGCCTGCCGGTTCAGCAGGGTCACCGGCCCGTGGGCCTGCGCACCGAGGATGCCGTCGGGGTAGAGGTCGGTGAGCGACCGCAGCCGCGACGGCTCCGGCTCGATCAGGGACTCGTCCTCGCTCACGGCCCCGAGCCTAGTGGTGACCGGTCGTTTCCCCGGTTCACCGGCAAAACGGTCGCTTCCCAGCCGAAATTTCGGCTGGGAAGTGCAGGTCCACCCGGTGGACCGGGGAAACCTCCCCACAGCGTGAGGCAGCACACACGCAGACACGCGGGGCACGACCTTGATCTAATAGTAGTAAGTCAGTAGACAAAGTCCCCATGTCCACCACGACTCCCTCGGTGGCGGCTGCGGCCCCCACCCGTGCCCGTCGACAACCGCGCCGGCCAGGTGCGGGGCGCTCCCGCCTCGCCTTCCTCCGCCGAGCCATCTCGCCGCTCCTGATCATCGCGATCTGGCAGGCGCTCAGCAGCGCCGGGATCCTCACCGAGGACACCATCGCCTCGCCCGCGCAGATCGCCACGACCGCGGGGGAGCTGATCGCCGACGGCCGGCTGCAGTCCGCCGTACTCACCTCCGTCCAGCGGGTCGCCCTCGGCTTCCTCATCGGCGCGGCCATCGGCCTGGTGACCGCGGTCCTGGCCGGCCTCTCCCGGGTCGGCGAGGACGCGATCGACCCGCCGATGCAGATGCTGCGCACCCTGCCCCACTTCGGCCTGATCCCGCTGTTCATCATCTGGTTCGGCATCGGGGAGACGCCCAAGCTGGCGCTGATCGCGATGGGTGTCGCCTTCCCGCTCTACCTCAACACCTTCGGCGGCATCCGCAACATCGACACCAAGGTGAGCGAGGCCGCCAAGGCGATGGGCCTCACCTGGCGCCAGCGGGTGCGGCACGTGGTGATCCCCGGTGCCCTCCCCCAGACGCTCGTCGGGCTGCGACAGTCCCTCGGCGTCGCCTGGCTCTCGCTGATCGTCGCCGAGACCATCAGCGCCGACTCCGGCCTGGGCTACATGATCAACCTGGCCCGGGAGTTCCAGCAGACCGACGTGATCGTGGTCGGGCTGGCCGTCTACAGCCTGCTCGGCCTCGCCACCGACTCCATCGTCCGCCTCGCCGAGAGAAGGGCCCTCACATGGCGCTCCTGAAGTCCCGCTCCACCCCGCCCGCCGACCACCTGCCGACCGACGGACCGGTGGTCCGGGTCGCCGACCACAACCGCGCCTTCGGCGACAACCACGTCCTGCGCGACATCGACCTGGAGATCGCCCCCGGCGAGTTCGTGGTCATGCTCGGCCGCAGCGGCTGCGGCAAGTCCACCCTCCTGCGCAGCATCGCGCACCTGGATCCGGCGCCGGCGGAGGAGGTGCAGGTGCGCGGCCGTTCCTCGGTCGCCTTCCAGGAGCCGCGACTGCTGCCGTGGCGACGGGTACGGCAGAACGTCGCCCTGGCGCTGCTCAACTCGCCCGAGGCGCGCGACCGGGACCGACTGGCCGAGGCGACGCTCGCCGAGGTCGGTCTGTCCGCGAAGCTGGACGCCTGGCCGCGCGAGCTGTCCGGCGGGCAGGCCCAGCGGGTGTCGCTGGCCCGGGCGCTGGTCAGCAACCCGGCGCTGCTGCTGCTCGACGAGCCGTTCAGCGCGCTGGACGCGCTCACCCGGATCGACATGCACCAGCTGGTGATCGAATTGTGGCGGCGCCACTCCATGGCCGTCCTGCTCGTCACCCACGACGTCGACGAGGCGCTCGCCCTCGCCGACCGCGTCGTCCTCATGGACTCCGGGCGCCTGGCCCGCAGCTGGGAGCTCACCATGCCCTGCACGGACCGGGAGCCCTCGCGCCCGGAGATCGCGGAGGCCCGCGCCGAGATCATGCACGCCCTCGGCGTCCAGCCCCTCCCGCCCAACCCCCGTCGTCAGCAGCTCGAGAAGCAAGGAGCAGCATGAACCAGCACGCCCGCACCACCCGTCGTACCCGCCCCGGAGCCCGGAGCCTCGCCGCCGCGATCGCGGCCTCCCTGCTCGCCCTGACCGGCTGCGGCGGCTCCGCCATCGGCAACGAGGAGGCGGTCAACGACGACGGCTCGGTCGACCTAGAGAAGGTCACCCTCGTCGTCGGCGACCAGAAGGGCGGCTCCCAGGCACTCCTCCGGGCCGCCGGCGAGCTCGACGATGTCCCCTACGAGATCCAGTGGAAGGAGTTCACGTCCGGGCCTCCCCTCCTGGAGGCGCTGGACGCCGGCTCGCTGCACGTCGGCGGCGTCGGCAACACCCCGCCGCTCTTCGCGGCGGCGGCGAACGGCAACTTCCAGGCCATCCAGGCCGCGACGTACGGCGGCACCGGCGACGCGATCGTCGTACCCCAGGACTCCGACATCACGAGCGTGAAGGACCTCAAGGGCAAGAGCGTCGCCGTCACCCAGGGCAGCTCGGCGAACTACAACCTGCTCGCACAGCTGGACGAGGCCGGTGTCGGCTACCAGGACATCGAGGTGCAGAACCTCCAGCCGGCCGACGCGCTCGCCGCCTTCGACGCAGGTCACGTCGACGCCTGGGCGATCTGGGAGCCGTTCACCTCCCAGGCCGAGCAGGAGGCCGGCGCCCGGGTGATCACGACCGGCGAGGACGTCGTCAACGGCTACGTCTTCCAGGTCGCCTCCGACGAGGCGCTGGACGATCCGGCCGCCACCGCCGCCCTCAAGGACTACGTCGCCCGGATCGCCCGTGCGCAGAAGTGGTCGGCCACCCACCGCAAGGCGTGGGCCCGGGTGTGGTCGGAGGAGACCGGCCTGCCCTACCGCAACACCCTGGCGGCCACGAGGAAGCGGAAGATCGAGCTGGTCCCGATCACCAAGGAGGTCATCGAGTCCGAGCAGCAGATGGCCGACACGTTCGTCGACAACGAGCTGCTGCCCGAGCAGTTCGACGTGGCGCCGTTCTTCACCGACCGGTTCAACCGGTTCACCACCGGCGCGCCCGCGGAGGGCGCCTCGTCGGGGAACGCCTCGTCGGAAGGGGCCGAGGGATGAGCGGCCTGCGTCTGCACTGGTTCCTCCCCACCTCCGGGGACAGCCGCTCCCTGGTCGGCGCCGGACAGGGCGTCCCCGGGGACGTCCGGACCGGGCTGCAGGAGACCGTCGGCGACGGCTTCCGGCCGCCGACCATCGACTACCTCGCCGACGTGGCACGCACCGCGGAGAAGCTGGGCTTCGAGGGGGTGCTGACCCCGACCGGCACGTTCTGCGAGGACGCCTGGCTGACCACCGCCGCGCTGATCCGCGAGACGTCGCGGCTGAAGTTCCTCGTCGCCTTCCGCCCCGGAGTCATCAACCCGGTGCTCGCCGCGCAGATGGCCGCGGCCTACCAGCGGATCTCGGAGGGCCGGCTGATGGTCAACATCGTCACCGGCGGCGAGCCGCGCGAGCAGGCCCGCTTCGGCGACATCGCGTCGAAGGAGGAGCGCTACGCCCGGACCGAGGAGTTCCTGCGGGTGGTCCGCGGGACCTGGCACGAGGCGCCGTACGACTT